>JBFGQV010000025.1:0-27050 GCA_041563955.1 Alphaproteobacteria bacterium
GGCTGGCAAACGAACTTGGAGTGCGGGAGCGGCTCGTGTGTGCCAAAGCCATCGACGCACTGAAGTCGTACCCCTGGCCAGGCAACATTCGTGAACTCATCAGCAAGATCCGCCGCGCATTGGTCATCGCGGAGGGCGAGATGCTCGACATCCGCGACCTGGAACTCGATCGGATGTCGGCTCGGCCCGTGCCGCAGCCTGGGGAGGCAATCAGTGGCCCGGACGCGCCCCGCCTCGAGGCGAAACCGGATAGTTTGCTCGACGTGCGCCAACAGGCGGAAGCTAAGGCAATACGGGCGGCGCTGGAACGCAGCCACTACAACGTGAGCAAGGCCGCCCGCGAGCTGGGCATTGCCCGCGCGACCATTTACAAAAGGATGAAGAAGCTGGGCATTGAAGTGTAAAACGGCACCTGCTCGGTTCGACTGCCGGGCGCTATTCGTCCTCGTGCGCCGGTCTCCAGGCGGTCGGCCAGGGCTCGTCGAGGTCGCGCAGGAAGCAGGCGAGCTCGTCGACCTCGAGGCGGATCGCGCCGCCCTCGGCGAAGTGCAGGACGACGCGGCCCTCGTCGCAGGCGATGGTCAGCAATTCCAGGTAGCGGCCGCGGTCGTCGCGGTCGATGTTGCGGTACTGCACCGTCTTGACCTTATCGAAGCACAGCCCAGCGTGGACACGCTCGTGCGGCTTGCCGTCGGCGCCGCGCCCCTCCTCCTCCGCCTCCCAGCGGAAGCGGTTCAGTGCCATCACGAAGCGGCCCTCGTCGGCAAGGAACGCGATATCGCCGATCGGCGCCAGGGCGTCCTGCACCATCGCCGCGACCACCGACAGGTCCTTCAGGTCGACGGCGCGCAGCTTCAGCGGTGTGTAGTCGGGCTCCGTCATGGCTTCGCGATCCCCCCGGGGTGCTAAGAGCCGATGCGCTCGATCTCGGCCCCGCAACCCTTGAGTTTTTCCTCGATCCGCTCGTAGCCGCGGTCGATGTGGTAAACCCGGTTTATCACGGTCTCGCCCTCGGCCGCGAGCCCCGCGATCACCAGCGAAACCGAGGCCCGCAGATCGGTCGCCATGACCGGGGCGCCGGTCAGCTTCCTGACCCCGCGCACCATGGCCGAGGCGTTGTGCACGTTGATGTTGGCGCCCATGCGGGCAAGCTCAGGCACATGCATGAAGCGGTTCTCGAAGATCGTCTCGGTGATCATCGAGGCACCCTCTGCGACGCTCATCAGGGCCATGAACTGCGCCTGCATGTCGGTCGGAAAGCCTGGATAAGGCTCGGTCATCACGTCGACGCCGGTAAGGCCGTTGCGGCGCGCAACCCTGATGCCCGCCTCCGTCGCCGCAATCTCGACGCCGGCGTCCTCCAGCGCCTCGGCCACCGAGGCGACGATGTCCATGCGTGCGCCGACCAGCTCAAGCGCACCGCCGGTGGCCGCCGCGGCCATCGCGAAGGTGCCGGTCTCGATGCGGTCCGGCACGATGCGGTGCTCTGCCGCGTGCAGCGCATCAGCGCCCTGGACGGTCAGCGTGTCGCTGCCGATGCCCTCGATGCGCGCGCCCATGGCGACAAGGCAGCGGGCGAGGTCGACGACCTCCGGCTCGCGCGCGGCGTTGACCAGCACCGTTTCGCCCTTGGCCAGGCTCGCCGCCATCAGGAGGTTCTCGGTCGCGCCGACCGAGACGAACGGGAATACGTAGTGCCCGCCGGACAGGCCCTTCGGCGCTCGCGCGTGGATGTAGCCGCCCGACAGCTCGATCTTGGCGCCCAACGCCTCCAGGCCCTTCAGGTGCAAGTCGACCGGGCGGGTGCCGATGGCGCAGCCGCCGGGCAGCGAGACCTTCGCCTCGCCGCAGCGCGCCACCAGCGGGCCGAGCACGAGCACGCTGGCGCGCATCTTGCGCACGATGTCGTAGGGGGCGACGGTGCTGGCGATCTCGCCGGCCGACAACTCGATGACGTGGCCGCCGCCCGGCCCCTCGCCGCGCATCGCGACGTGCACGCCGTGCTGCATCAGGAGCTGCACCAGCGTCGTGATGTCGGCAAGGAACGGCAGGTTGGTCAGCGTCAGCGTCTCGCCGGTCAGCAGGCTCGCGGTCATCAGCGGCAGCGCCGCGTTCTTGGCGCCGCTGATCCGGATCGATCCCTCGAGCGGCCGGCCGCCGCGGATGCGTATCTGGTCCATCTATGTCCTTGTGCCATGGGCGGGGGCGAATCCGGGGCCTTTCTAGCCCATGACCGTGGCGCCCACAAGGCGTGGCGCGGGGCCCGGTCAATCCTTTGCCGAGCAGCCGTCACCGCCCTTCGGATCGGCTGCCCGGCCGCGCTGCTGCGCCTTGCGTTTCTTCAGGTTCGCACGCAGCGCCTCGGCGCGGCGGGCCTTGCGCTCGGCAGCGCGGCGACGGCCGTCCTCGCTGCTGCCCGGCATGTCCTTGCTTCGTCCAGTCATCGTCCCCAAATGTGCGGCCCGGCGGCGTCCTGTCAACGGATAAAGACTTGCAACGGGCGGCCCCCGTCCTAGGATGGCGCCATGGTCAAGGCAGCAGACATCGAGGCCGCGCTGGCCGGGCGCCCGCCCTTGCGGGACCGGACGGCCGAGACGCCAGAGGAGGAGGTCGCGGCGGCCTTCGCCACCCTGGCGTCGTTCGGTGACGGCGGCGTCTATGCCGGTAGTTTTTCCGGCGATAGCGCGTGGGAGCGGCACACCGCCGGCGATGAGCTTGTCCAGGTCATCGGGGGCCGTGCGGTCCTGACGGTGCTGGCCGGCGACAGTATACAGACGCTGGAGCTGAGGGCCGGCATGCTCGCCGTCGTGCCGCAAGCGTGCTGGCACCGGTTGCACGCCCCGCACGGCGTGACACTACTTACCGTGACGCCCCGGCCGACGGAGATCTCGCGCAAGGAGGACCCGCGGCAGCCGGACTGACGGACCTTGAAAAGCCCGGGGCCGTGTGGCATAAGGCGCGCGTTCGCGCCTAGGCGCGAGCACCCCGGTCCGGCGCCGCCGTAGCTCAGGGGTAGAGCACACCCTTGGTAAGGGTGGGGTCGAGTGTTCAATTCACTCCGGCGGCACCATTTTCCCGTCCCGTTCCTGAAATCGCCTGCCGCACCGGACCCGATGACGCATTCCGGGCGGTGGGCGCATCTGCTATGGTGCCGCCATGACCCGCATTGCCGTGGCCAGCGACCTGCACATCGAGTTCGAGCGCTCAGACGAAGCCGTGGCGGCGCCCGTCGCGTCCGGCGAGCATCCGCGCGGCGGACCCGACCTCGGCCCGATCCGCGGCGACGCCGACCTCATGATCCTCTCCGGCGACATCGATATCGGCACCGCGGGCGTCGCCTGGGCGGACGAGGCGGCACGGTTCCTCGGGTTGCCGGTGATATATGTGATGGGCAACCACGAGGCCTATCACGGCGATCTCGACGAGGTGCTCGACGGGTGCCGCGCGGCTGCCGCGGGCACGGGCGGCCGCGTACTGTTCCTCGAGAACGATGCGGTCACGGTGGCCGGAGTGCGGGTGCTCGGGTGCACGCTGTGGACCGACTATGCGATCAACGGCAATGCCGCCGCCGGCATGCAGGCCGCCGCCGCGGGGCTGGCCGACCACATGCTGATCCGCGCCGGCGGGCGGCGGTTTTCGCCGGCGCAGGCGTTCGCCCGCCACACCGATTCGCGCGGCTGGCTGGAGCGGGAACTGGCCCGCGGCGCATCCGGGCCGATCGTCGTGGCGACCCACCATGCGCCGGTGCGCGCCGCCGTCGAGCCGCGCTTCGAGGGCAGCCCGCTGTCGCCCGCCTTCGTCAGCGACCTCGAATACATGATCGACGCGCACAGGCCCGCGGCGTGGATCTGGGGCCACACCCATTTCTCGGTCGACGTTATGCGCGGCGACACGCGCTGCATCAGCGCCCAGCGCGGCTATCCCGGCGAGGACCCGGCGGCCGAGACCTTCCGGCCGGCCGTCATCGAGGTCTAGGGCGCCGCACGTGGCGGACCAGGCCGCCCCGCCGTCCCTGCGGTTCCGCAGCGCCACCCTGGCCGACCTGCCGGTGATCGTGCGGCTGCTGGCCGACGACGCGCTCGGCACGACGCGCGAGCGCCCCGCCGACCCGCTGCCGCGGGAATACCGTGACGCCTTCGCGGACATGCAGGCGCAGACCGGCAACGACTGCCTGCTGGCCGAGGCGGACGGCGCGGTCGCCGGCTGCCTGCAGCTGACCGTGATCCCGGGCCTGAGCCGCACCGGCATGCGCCGGGCCCAGATCGAGGGGGTGCGGGTGGACCGGCGGTACCGCGGCCGCGGCGTCGGCGAGGCGCTGCTGCGGCACGCCGTCGAGCGGGCCCGCGCGGCCGGCTGCGGCCTCGTGCAGCTGACCACCGACAAGACGCGGCCCGACGCGCTGCGCTTCTACGAGCGGCTCGGCTTCTCGGCCAGCCACGAGGGGCTGAAGCTCGACCTGGCATGACGGGCCGAATCGCGGGATGCAGGCGTCGCGGCGCCATGGCGCCTCGTCCGGCGCCCCTTAACGATCGGGTAAGACTTTACGGCGTATGCTTTGCGGCCGACCGCGCAGCAGAAGGAAGAGGGAATGGGCAAGAAACGCGCAAGACCGACCGTCGCGCCGGACCAGGCCGTGGTGACACTGCACGGCGCCTCGCGCGAGATCTACGGGTTCACGCCGTTTCCGCTGGACGCGCCGCCGTCCATTCCCGGCATCTACGCCTTCGCGGCGCCGGCCGAGGCGGAGGCCGGCAACACGCTGTACTGGCGCCTTCTGTTCGTCGGCGAGACGGCCGATATCGGCACGGCCGCATCGCGCGACTGGCTCGACGCCGCGCAAAAAGCGGGCGCGACCCGTCTTCTGGTGCACATCTGCAGCCGCGATCAGGACTATCGTCGCTTCATCGAGGACGACCTCGTCGCCGCCTTCGACCCTCCGCTGAACGCGGCGCAGCGCCGCGCCGCCGCCGCCTGAGGGCTGCGCGCCGCGACATTCCGGAATTAGTGGGGCCCCCTGTCCAGGGGGCCTTTTGCGTGTCGTTGCCGGCGAGTGGCGGCATGTCTCCGCATACCACGGAATAACCTTAAATCTTTATGGTTATGGTAAAATTCTCGTTAACCTTTACTCAACTTTTAGAAGATAAAATGCACGTGGTACTAGCCTTATTGAGGAGGCTGCCATGAGCGCACTGCACGATGTCTGCAAGACCCCGCCGGGACAGGCGGTGGTCACGATACAAGGCGGTTCGGCGGCGCTGTACGGCTTTACGGCCTTCCCGCTGGAAGACGCGCCCTGCGGGGCCGCGATCTTCATCTTTGCGCGCCCGTCCGACGGCTTGCTGCGTAGCATGTCGTCCTACTGGGCGCCGCTGCTGATCGGCGAGACCGGCGGGATGCGGAACCGCAGCGATGCGCGGCAAGAGAGAATAGAGGAGGCGCGCCGACTCGGCGCAACCCATATGCTGATTCACTTCTGCGGCCGGGGACCGGACATCCGGCGACGCATCGTCGCCGATCTCGCGTCGGTCCTGTCCGTGCCGCGCAACCGGGTGCTATCCCAACCGGCCGCTGCCTGAGGGCAGCTCCCACCCGCCGGTTGATTTCCCCAACCTGGCCCTCTCCCCCCAAACGGGAGAGGGTTTTTTTTGCTCCCGACGCCGCGAGGCGGCCCCCTATCCCCGCGCCGCCCGGGCGATCTTCTGCCTTGCCAGCTCGAGGAACTCGGCGTGGCCGCTCTGGTAGTGGTAGACCCAGATCGTGCCGGCCCCTTCGGTCTTCACGTGCCACGCCTGCCAGCCCGGGCGGTATTCCACCGAGCGCACGGCATCCCACGGGATGCGCCGCTTCCAGTGGCGCAGCGTACGCAAATGGATGAAGTTGTCGTCATAGGCGATGCGGAAGACGAAGGCGAGATAGAAGAACATGCCGAGGATCAAAGCCGCGCCGGCGCCGAGCCCGACCGCGTAGGTCATGTCTTCGGGACCGATCGTGGTATGCGTTGCGAGGGCCCAGCCGACGCCGACGACGACCGCCGTCATGACGACGAACAGCCCCTTGAAGGCCGGCGCGTACTCGACGTAGCGCAGGCCGGCCTCGCGCCGCGCCCGCCCCGGCGACGGCCGCAGCACCCAGGCGGTGATGGCCAGCGTGATCACGCCGCCGCCGACCTTGAGCGCGATGCCGATCCAGTCCTCCATGGCGCCCTCCTTGCACGTCCGAGCCGCCGCCGATGATGCCCCGGTGGCGGTTAATTTTTCGCTCATGACCGCGATCGCCGAGCAACTTCGGGGCACGGAACCGGCGCAAAAAACCCGGGCCGCCGAAGCGGCCCGGGTACCCAGTCACCGTGGTCGAGCTAGTTCTTCGCCACCTTCGACGAGCCCGAGCCATACTCCTTCAGGATATAGAGCCCACCATTGCGGTCGGAGGCATAGATCCAAGGACTGTTCGGTTCCTTGTAAATGCCCCAGACATCCTGCGGCCCGCCGTTCTGCGACGTGAATTCCGGACCGCCGCGGACGTACCGTGCCGTCTCCACCGGGTTGGACGGATCGGTCACGTCAAGAACCAGGACGCCGTCCCAGTACCACGAGACATAGGCCTTTACGCGGCCGCCCTGGCTTTCGACGATCACGTTGTGCGACGAATAGGTTCCGTTCGGATCGCATCCAGGTATCGGATTTGGCGCAGCGCTGCACACCGTGTCGAACGTGGACGCCAGTACTGGATTGTGGGGATCGCTATAATCCCACACGCGCACACCGCTCCACGGCGAGTTGCTGAACTGGTTGTTGGAGATGACGATTGCGGACGCGCCAAGCGCCGCGGCGTTGGCCAGCTTGTCGGAGAAGAAGCAGGCGCCGCGCCGCACCACAGCAATGTCGCCCGGATTAAAAACTCCCGCGTTCAGGATCGGATCCCCATTGCAGGCGCGACCGATCCACACCGCATCGCCCGTCACAGAGCCGCCGAGGTCGGCAAGCCGCGGCTGGTTCCCTGAACCCTCGGCCGCAGCATACACCGTTCCGGCGAGCGGCCCGCTGTTGACCGTGACGCTGGTTGCGGTCACGGTGACGTTGTTGCCGACCTGGTTGTTCTCGAAGTCGGTGCCGGCGTCTGTGCTTATGCCTACGCCAGGGATCGTATTTGTCGGAAGATTCTGGAACGTGAAGTTGCTGAGCGGCGCGGTTGTCACCCATGCGCTGAAATCTTCCTCGCCCTCGACGACGATTGTGCCGTCCTCGCTTGGCCATACCGAGTGGCTGTTGACCTCGCCGTCGAGCGACCCGTTCACTGGATCGATGGCGACGGATACGAGTGCCGGGTTGGTCGGGTCGCTGATGTCGAGGAGCACCAGCCCCGCGTCCCAGTTGGCCAGATAGGCCTTCATGCCGTCGGCGGTGATCGTGGTGTCGTGCAGGAAGCGGTTCTGCGACGCGCCGAAACCGTCGTTCAGAAAGTCCTGCGCGGCGATAATGGCGCCGAGGTCTGTCGTGTTGACCCAGTCGACCGAGTTGTCGAACAGCTGCTCGGCGCCCCACGACCCGATCAGCGCCGGGGAGGACGGGTTGGTGATGTCGAAGATCTGGAAATTGCCCAGCAGCGATTCGACGACCGCCGCGACGTAATCCCTGTCGCCCTGCGTGAACAGGAAGAGATTGTGGACACCGAAATTGGTGAACCCGAAGTTGTCGCGAATGAAGATGTTGATGTCGTCTGTCTGAACGCTGGCCAACAGCTGCGGCGCCTCGGGGTTGTCGACATTGTAGATCTCGAAGCCACCGCGTCCGCCCGGCCCGCAGGCCTCGTTCGAATGCACGAGGATGCGGCCGCTGTTCATGTTGGCGACCTTGACGTCGTTCGACCGGCTGCCCGTCGGCGAGGCGATGATTCCCACGAACTCGGGCTTGATTGTGTTATGAACATCCCACACCCACACGCCGGCCTCCGGGTCGCCGCCGCAGGGGTTGTTGAATGTCCCGGTGTAGGCGTAGCCGTCGAGTGCCCACACGTCGGTTGTCGAGTCGATCGACAGCCGCTCGCCGCGTCCGGCTTCATCCACATTCTTGATCACGTCCGCTGATGGCTCGCTGCTGACAACGCCGGCAGTTGCCGCGTCGTGGTGGGCCATCGCAGCGTGTGGATCGCCGGCCGGGTGCAAGTGCGCCGTCGTGCCGTCCTCGAGCACAATGTCCTTTCCGGGATCGTGCGCCGATGCGGCGGCGAACGGAAGTGTTGCGGCAATTAGTGCGGCGCCGATAATGGGCAGACAGCGGCGCGCCGTTCTCGATTTGTCCAACATTGTTTCTCTATCCCTGTCTTGTTGTCGATCGCGCGGCCCGGCGGAAGGGGCCAGGCCGGGGCCGCCCTCGCGGCGGACCCTTAAAGGAATGGAGCAAACAAAACCCCAGCCCGCACGCGAGATTCGTGCAAACCGCTCTTAACACTCAACTAAGGGTCGTTCACTCCCCCTATTGTCGATCGTAACGGAATTTCGAAACCGCGGCAATTTCATCATTCATTTATTCTAAATTGTATCGATCGGAGCTCCGCAGCCGGTTACGTCGGTTGCCACATCTCGCGCTTGAGGAAGCGCTGGACCGCGCGCAGGAAGGAGTCCGGCTTCTCGGCATGAAGCCAGTGGCCGGCGCCGCCGATGACGCTCAGCGTCGTTTTCGGGAACAGGCGCAGGATCAGCTCGCGGTGCTCGGGCCTGACGTAGTCGGACTCGGCGCCGGTGATGAAATGGGTCGGGCCGTCATAGCGGCGTTCCAGCAGGTGCTCGGGGAACCCGCCGATGACCTCCATCTCCCGGTCGATGGCGTCGAGGTTCAGCCGCCAGGCCGGCCGGCCGTCGCGCATCACCAGGTTCTGCATCAGGAAGCCGCGCACCCGCCGGTCCTCGACGGAAGCGGCCAGCAGCCGGTCGGCCTCGGCCCGGCGCGACACCTGCGCCAGGACGATCGCCGCCATCGCCCGCGCATAAGCGCGCAATTCGGGCGGCCGGGTGACCGGCGCGACATCGACGACGATCAGCGCGCCGATCGCCTCGGGACGGGCGAGCGCCAGCGTCATCGCCGCCTTGCCGCCCATGCTGTGTCCCATGACTGCGGCGCCGGCGATCCCCTTGGCCTCGAGGACGGCGCAAACGTCCTCCGCCATCGCCTCGTAGGACATCTCATCGGACCACGGCGAGTCGCCGTGATTGCGCAGATCGAGGCTGAACACCCGGTGCCGGCCGGCGAGGCCGGCGGCGATGGCGCGCCAGTTGCGGGCCGAGCCGAACAGCCCGTGCAGGATGACCAGCGGCGGCCCGGCGCCGGTGACGTCGTATGCAAGCTTCAGCGGCATCAGGGGGGTCTACCGCGCCGCGCCGCACGCTGCAAGGTGATGGCCCTCGCGAAACCGCGGTTTCGGCACCGGCAGCGCCCAATTGACGGACGTCAATGCTCTGCCGCGCACGGCATGCTCTATCAGGACCACGTCCGCGGCGGCCTGCGTACGGGCCCGCCACGGCGTTTCCGAAAAGATGGGAAGCAGGAGGCCGGGTCATGCCACCGCATTGCGATTCCATGGATGGTCCCGTCGTCACCGCCGCGCGGCACGCGATGGAGGCGGGAGACGTCGATCTCGTCCTGCCGTTCGTCCCGAAGGACGGGGAAGGCGAGGTCAAGGCTGCGTTCGCCAAGACCTTGCGGGCGGCGAAACTCGGGTTGGAGGCGCACGAAATCGCCGAGCTCTATTTCTTCGAAACCGTGGTCCGGATTCACCGCGCCGGCGAGGGCGCCGCGTTCACCGGCCTGAAGCCGGCCGGACTCGACGTCGGACCCGCCGTGCCCGCGGCGGAAGCGGCCCTGGAAACCGGCTCGCCCGACACGCTGGTGAAATTGCTGTGCGATGCCGTGGAAGCTCAGGTGCGCCACCGATTTGCCGAGGTGATGGAGCGAAAGGCGCGCGCCGGCAAGGGCGTCGCCGAGGCGCGTGATTATGTCGACCGCATGCTGGGCTTCGAAGTCTACTCGAACCGCATTTTCGAGTGCGTTAACGCCGGCATCCAGCACACGCATTGAGGCGCTGCCCCGGCACCATCCCGACGCACTCCAGCGCCTCCGGGCATTTGCCTCGGCCGCTTGATCGGGCGGGCGGATGTTCTATTGTCACGGCTGCACGCCGTCGCATCAGGATAGAAGGGCCGCCGCCATGCCGAAGATCACCCATCTTTCGCTGAAGGTGGCCGATCTCGAGACCACCAGCCGGTTCTACGAGACCGTGTTCGGGTTCCGCCACGTCAACACCGTGCACCGCAAGGGCGAGCGCGGCGCGCATGTCTCGCGGCACCTGACCGACGGCACCATGGACCTCACATTGATGCAGTACGAGCACGAGGATGCGGACGAGGCGGATTTCTCCGGGCCGGCGCCGTGCATCCACCATTTCGGCATCGAGGTCGACGACGTCGACGCGTTCGCCGCGGCGCTGACTGCGGCGGGCGGCGAGATTCTGAGTGCGCCCGGCAAGCTGCCGGTCAAGTTTCGCGCGCCCGGCGGGCCGGTGGCCGAAATCGTGCCGCGCGGGCGCTACAGGAAGGAGACGCTGGCGGCCGGCACGCACGGGCCGGTGATCGAGTAACGGAGCTCGGGCCTGGCCGGCGCGCAGGCGACAGGCGGGGCACACGTCCGCGACGCCCTAGCAAGGCGTTGGATCAGATGCTGAACTTGATGTTCTTTTTCAGCAGCCCGTAGACGTACTCCCAGAGCTGCTCCATCTCCTGCGCGGACTCGCTGCGGGGGTCCAGCTCCATGACCGTCCGGCCCTGCTCCATCGCCTCGGCGAAGTCGCGGCGGCGGTGGATGGTGACCGGCGAGACCGTGCCGTGCTTCGCGAGTTCCACCGCGATGGCCTCGGTCATGCGGGCGCCGATGGTTGCGGCGCTGACCACGAACACGCTCTTGCGGCCGAGCATGTGGGTCACCTCGGCGACCTGGTCGGCGCGCGGCAGGTCGCTGCGGCTCGGCCGGCAGGGAATCACCACGAGGTCACTGATCTCGAGCAGCTGCTCGACCTTCTCGTCGATGATATGCGGCGTATTGACGACGCACAGCTTGTGCTTCATCTCGCGCAGCCGGTCCAGCGCCTCGGACACGTTGGCAGCGCCGCCCAGCGAGGACAGCGGCGGCTTGGCGCCGCTGCGGCGGTTCCACCACGCGGCCAGCGGGCCGCGCGCCGCGGTGTCGGCCATCACCACCGACTCGACGCCGGCGCGCTGCGCCTGAATCGCGAAATGCGCGGCCATCGTTGACTTGCCGGCGCCCTGGGAGCCCGAGGCGACGGTCAGCACGGCCATGCCCTTGCCGATCTTCTCGGCGAGCGCCATCAACTCCTTGTGCGATAACCCGTGGTACGGGTTCGCGGGATTACTGGACATGACAGTCCCGTTCCGTCTTCAAGACGGACAGTTTACCAAGAAAGTCCTTGCCCGATGATTAATGGGCGGTGACGGCGGCGCCAGGTTCACCCCGGGGCCGCATCACATCTCCACGAGGCGGCGGGTCCGGGCTACCGGCTACCCCGCCACCAGGATGCCCCGCAGATTGGCCCACAGCGCGGCGATGTCCTCGGCGGCGTATATGTCGGGGTGGGTCTCGATCACCGTCCGCCCCGCCGTCATCGCCGCGGCATAGGCGTCGGCGTGGCGCACCATCCCGGCCGGCCAGCCGCCAGCGGCGGCAAGCCGGCTCGTCAGGTTGCCCTGCTGCTCGCCGCCATGGGACCGGCCGTTGATGACGAAGGCGATGGTCGCGCGGCCCATCAGCGCCTTGCCCAGTGCCGACGCTTCCTGCGCGCCCACGGCATCGGCATCGGCCGGTATGACGACCAGGTCGGCGCACTCGGCGACCGCCGCCAGCGCCTCGGCGTCGTCGGCGGCGGTATCGACCACGCAGAGCCGCGCGCCCTGGGCGCGCAGCCGCGCGAGGGCCGCGTCCAGGCCGGTTTCGTCGACCTTGTCGGCGAAGCTGGGCGAACCGCCCTTGCCCTGGCGGCGACGCCACCAGTGCCACAGGCTGCCCTTGGGGTCGGCGTCCAACACCGCCACCGGGCCGTCGCCGGTGCGGCCGGCCTGAGCCGCGATATGGGTCGCGAGCATGGTCCGGCCGGCGCCCGTCGCCGTCGAGGCAAAGGCGATCACCGCCATGCCGCCGGCGCGGTCCGCCGCGACGTCCGACGCTTCGCCCGCGCTCCCGAAACGCACGATATCGCCCATCGACTCCCTTCCCGGTTCTTAAGTGGGCGCGCACTATGGCATATTGACCCGTCGATTGCAGGCGCTTTCGCAGATGGACCGGCAACATGGAGCCGCGGGGCATGGAGCACCCGGCATCGCACCTTCACGCAGCGACGCTGTACCGCGACGTGCGCGGCCTGCTGCGGCGGATCCTGCCGGCGCGACACCGCGACTGGCTGGCGATGCTGCCGGATGCGCCGGCGGCGCGGCCGACCACGCCCGCCGGCCTGCCGGTGCTGGAATGGCTGCCCCGGATGCGGGCCTGCGCCACGGCGGACACGCAGGGGCTGGTCGATGCGATCGTGGCGATGGGTGGGTCCCTGCCGTGGGGCCAGTCCTATACGCAGGCCGACTTCGGTGCCGCGTTCCAGGCGCGTTACGGCTTCATGGAGCTGCTCGGGCCGCGCGGGCCGCTCGTCGCCGAGGACATCGCCTGCGGCCTGTTGCTGTTCGCGCCCGACACCGAGTATCCGCAGCACCGGCACGAGGCGGAGGAGGTCTACGTCGTGCTCGCCGGGACCGCGGAATGGCGGGCCGGCCCAAAGGCCTATGCGGCGGCGGCGCCCGGCACCGTGCTGCACCGCCCGTCCTGGCAACCGCATGCGACCCGCATGGGCGCGCAGCCGATGCTGGCGCTCTACCTGTGGCGCGGCGGTGACCTGATGCAGAAATCGGAGATCGGCTAGCGCATCATCCGGTGCGATCTTTCAGGCCCGTTTCACCTCGGCGATGAAACGCTCGATTTCGCTGCGCAGCGATTCGGCCTGCCGGTTGAGATCCTCGGACGCCTGCAGCACCTCGGTCGATGACGTGCCGGTGTCCTGGGCGATCCGGCTGACGCCCTCGATATTCGCGGTCACGGCGTCGGTGCCGCGGGCCGCCTCGTCGGCGCTCTCGCGGATCGCCCGGACGGCCGTGTCGTGCTCCGCGATCGCCGATGCGATCCGCGACGTGATGCGGGCCATTTCGCGAATGGTGCCGCGGATCGTCTCGATCGCGCCGACGGCGCTCTGCGTCTCCTCCTGGACCTTGTTGATCTGCCTGGCGATATCGTCCGTCGCGCGGCTCGTCTGGTTGGCCAGGTTCTTGACCTCTTGGGCGACCACCGCAAAGCCCTTGCCCGCCTCGCCGGCGCGCGCCGCCTCGATGGTGGCGTTGAGCGCAAGCAAATTGGTCTGGCCGGCGATATCGTTGATCAGGGTGGTCACCTCGGTGATGCGCAGCGCCGCGTCGGACAGATCCTGGACAACCTGGTCCGTGCGGTCGGCCTCGATCCCGGCACGCTCCGCGATTCGCGCCGAATCCGACAGGTCGCCGCTTATTCCAGCGATCGCCGCACTGACCCGCTCGGACGCTGCGGCCAGTTCCCGTACGTTCTGCGACGCCTGGGTCGCGGAGGCCGCCACCGTCGTCGACTGGCGGCTGTTCTCCTCCGCCGTTGCGGCCAGCGACCGTGCCGTCGATTCGAGCTCGGCGGAGGCGGAGGAGACCGCCCGGATGATCTCGCTGACGTATTCGTGGAAGCGGCCGGTGACCTCCTCCAGCCGCTCGGCTTCGCGGAGCCGTTCCGACTGGCGACGTGACTTGTTGCGGGCCAGCTCCTTGCCCTGCGCCAGATAGTCCGCCAGCACGGCCAGCGCCGCCCCGATGATGCCGAATTCGTCGCGGCGCTCCCTGTTGAGCTTGAGGTCGAAGGCGGCGTCCTCGTCCTCCGCCACGGCATAGGCCGACAACGCCCCGATGTCGCGCTGTACCGCCGCGATGCAGGCGTTGATGTTGCGGTACAGCCACACCGCCCCGTACAGGGCGATCAACAGTCCGACGCCGGTGAAGCCCAGGACCATGGCCTTCAGGACCCGGTTGGCATCGCGCAGCGACACCGTGTTGCCGACCAGCGCCGCCATCTGTTCGCGCGCCCGCTTTTCGGCCACGCCGACGAGGCGGCCGGCGGTATCGGCCAAACGCGGGGAGTCCTCGCGACGCTCGCGCTCGAGCGTATCGAGCAGCGCAAGGGCCGCGTCGAACCGGTCGCGCCGCGCAAGATCCCGCGCCAGGGTGAGCGCCCGGTCGAATGCCACGCCGTCGGCGCCGGGCGACCGCGCCAGGCTGCCTGCCTCCCGTTCCAGCCTCTCCGCAGCGATCAGGAATGGCAGCGTCGATTCGTCGAGCGTCCCGGCATCCGCCGCGATGATGTCGAGATCGCCCTGTCCCAGTTGCAGGCTGAGGAACACGGTCGTGCCGGCGCTCCCGATCAGGACGACGAGGAGGGTCAGCACCACGATGATCTTGCCCTTCAGGGTCATGGCGTTCTCCGGATCATCGCGGCGTCGACCTCGCGCATTCCGACGATCTTCCCGCGGCGCCACGTTCCATCTTCAGGCCGGTGATGTAGGGGCCCAAACCGCCCTCCTTCATATCCGAGTAAGGTTGCCAATCGGTAAAGATCCATGCCGCTGCGTGCCCTTGCGGTCGATGGCCCGCGGCGCTGCAGCGATCGCCCGGGCCATGATGCCGCCGCGACGGCAGGAATCAGGCTGCCTTGATCTCGCCGATGAACCGCTCGATTTCGCTGCGCAGGCGCTCCGCCTGCCGGTTAAGTTCGGTTGACGCACTGAGCACCTGTGCCGAGGAGGCGCCGGTCTCCTCTGCGGCGCGCGATACCCCGACGATGCTCGAGGAAACCTCGTTCGTTCCGGTCGCCGCCTGCTGAACGTTTGCGCTGATCTCCGAGGTGGCGGCGTTCTGTTCCTCTACGGCCGAGGCGATCGTCGTCGCGATGTCGCTCATTTCCTGGATCGTCTGGCGGATCGCTTCGATGGCGCCGACGGCGCTCTGGGTCTCGTCCTGCACGGCGAGGATCTGCTGCGAAATCTCCTCGGTCGCCCTGGCGGTCTGGTTGGCGAGGTTCTTGACCTCGCTGGCGACCACCGCGAAGCCCTTGCCGGCTTCGCCGGCGCGCGCCGCCTCGATCGTCGCATTCAGCGCCAGGAGATTGGTCTGCCCGGCGATGTCGTTGATCAGACCGACCACCTCGCTGATCCGCCCGGCGGCATCCGACAGCCCGCGCACCACATCGTCGGTGCGATTGGCGTCCTCGACCGCGCGTCCGGCAATGTTGGCGGACTGGACGGCCTGGCGACCGATTTCCGCGATCGACGCGCCGAGCTCCTCCGAGGCCGTGGCGACCGTCTGCACGTTCTGCGTCGCCTGCCCTGCGGCCGACGCGACGGCCGCGGACTGCCGGCTGGTCTCCTCCGCCGAGGCGGTCATCGCCTGTGCGGTGGATTCGAGTTCGGTGGAGGCCGTCGCCAGAACCCTGATGATCTCGGCGACGTCCTTGCTAAAGGCGTTCGTCGTCTCCTCCAGACGCTGCGCCCGCTGCAGATTCTTCTCATGCCTCGCCTGTGTCGCCGCGAGCTGCTTGCCCCGGCTGAGAAAGTCGCCAAGGACCTTGAGAGCGGCCCCGACTGGACCGAACTCATCCCGCCGGTCGGCCGCAAGCGCAAGCGGCAGATCGGTTTCGCCGGTCTCCTCGGAGACGGCATAGTCGGACAACACCCGGAGGTCCGCCTGTACCAAGGCGATGCTGCTGCTCATTGTCCGATACAGGAACATCGCGCCGGCGGCCGCCGCAACCAGTGCTGCACCGCCCAGCATGACGACCAGCCAGAGCAGGCGTCGGTTGTCATCGCGGATATCGATCGTCTCGCGCTCGAGTTCGGTCAGTTTTCCGCGCGAATGCGTTTCGACATATTCGACGAGCCGATCCGTTGTCCGCCAGAGTTTCTCCGCCACCGTGTCGAATTCCAGCATGATCTCGTTGCCGGCGTCGGGCCCCTCGTCGATATAGGCGCGGGCCATGCGCTGGCCCATCTCGTAATACGGCGAGAACCCGGCCTCCATTTCGTCAAGCAGCCGGACCGCCTCGGTCAGACCCAGCTCCGACGCCTGTCGGCGCGCCGCTGCAATGTGCGTTGCAAATTTCTTTGCATAGTCCGCCGCCACCTCGAAGCCGTCATCGAGGCCGTCGCGCCCTCGGGTGGCCGATATGTCGGTCAGCCACTGCTGGACCTGGATGATATCGGTCTTGGCTTCCTTGATGCCGATCAGGAGCGGGATCTCCGTGCCGGCGGTACGCGAGGCGTCTTTTGCGGCGCGTTCGAGGTCGAACGCGGCCATCTGCAGACTCAAAAAGACGGAAAGGGTGGCTGCAGCGAACAGGCCGATCACGGCCCCCTGCACACACACCAGTTTCATTCTCAGGGTCATAGCGGTTCTCCTGCCGACGACCCTCAACCCGCCATCGAAACCTTTGGTCGCATTTGACCAGCACGCCGCATCCCGAGCTCGAAATCCGGCACCCCCGCGGGCCAAGACCGGCATGCAATTTCCAAGCCATTTCCCATGTTTCTTGGTGTTATTTTGTCGCGCTCCCGCACGTGTCACGCCATCTTTCGTCACCCATGCCAATGGACCCGGCGCCGGCCAGAAAACGGTCCGGGAGACGTACGTCTTCCGGCCGGTGAAGTTGATAAAGCCTCAGGCGGCGCGGATCTGCGCCAGGAACCTTTCGACCTGCGTCTGCAGCTGGTTCGACTGCTGCGAGAGATTGTCGGCGGATCTGAGCACCTTGTCCGCCGCCGCCCCGGCCTCGCCGGCAGCGCTCGAGACCTCTTCGATCTTGTTGTTGACCTCCTGGGTGCCCTTGGCCGCCTCCTGGACGTTGCGGGCGATCTCGCGGGTCGATGTGCCCTGCTCCTCGACCGCCGAGGCGATGGTCGTCGCGATGTCGCTGATCTCGCCGATCACCGCCATGATGGCGTCGATGGCATCGACGGTGCCGCGGGTCTCGTCCTGCACCGAGACGATCTGCTGCGAGATCTCCTCGGTCGCCTTGCCGGTCTGGTTGGCAAGGTTCTTGACCTCCTGGGCGACCACCGCGAAGCCCTTGCCGGCCTCGCCGGCGCGCGCCGCCTCGATCGTGGCGTTGAGCGCAAGGAGGTTGGTCTGGCCGGCGATGTCGTTGATCAGGGTGACCACCTCGCCGATCTTCTGCGCCGCCTCGTCGAGGCCGCGCACGGCCTCGTTGGTCTTGCGTGCGTCGTCCACCGCCTTGCCGGCGATCTTCGCCGACTGGCTGACCTGGCGACTGATCTCGGCAATCGAGGCCGACATCTCCTCGGCCGCGGTCGCCACCGTCTGCACGTTGGCCGTGGCCTGTCGGGAGGCGGAGGCCACGCCGGATGCCTGGTGGTTCGCATTCTCGGCCGTGCTGGACATCTGCTTTGCCGTGGTCTGCATCTCCATGGCCGCCGTCGACAGCGCCTCGACGACGTCCTTGACCTGCGCGCCGAAATCGTCGGACACCGACTCGATGAATTTGCGCTTCTCCTCCTGCGACCGGTGTTCCGCCTCCTCCTTTTCCTTCTGCATCTCGTTCATGCGGATGGCATTTTCCTTGAAGATCTGGATCGCCTTCGCCATCTCGCCGATCTCGTCCGACCGGCTGAGCGCGGGCACATCGACCGAGGTATCGCCATCGGCTAGGGTGCGCATGACCTCGGTGCTCTTGCGCAGCGGCCGGATGATCCGCTCGAGGATCAGGATGATGGCGGTGACGAGCGCCAGCAGGAGGACCACCGAGGCCCAGATGTTGGCGATGCCGACGGTCTTGCCGGGCGCGTCGATCTCGTCCTGATCCGCGTCCACGATGACCGTCCAGCCGAGCGCGTCCATGGTCTTGACCGCCGCCTTGCGCTGGATCTTGCCGTCGACATAGCGGGTCAGCCAGGCGCGCTGGCGGTCGCCCCGCGCATCCGAGGTCAGGGCCGACAGGCTCAGCTTCAGCACCTGCGAGCCGTCCGGGTGGATGATCGCGCGGCCTTCCCGGTTGAACACGAGGACGCGGCCGGTCTCTCCGACGCGGATCGGCGCGATGAAGCGTTCGTTGAAGTAGTCGAGAGAGATCACCGCGAACAGCAGGCCGGCGACCTCGCCATCGGTCTTGACCGGGGCCGCGACCGTCACGACCGGGGCTTTCGAGGTCTCGCTCATGGTCGCATCGGTCAGAATCGCCTCACCGCGCCGCCGCGCCGCGAAGAATTCCCGGTCGGACAGGTTCTTGCCCAGCTGGCTGCCGTCGGCCGAAGCGACGACGGTGCCGTTGAGATCGACCAGGCCGATGGTCTCGTAATAGCCGTAGCCCTGCTTGGTCATGGCCAGGCGCTCGTTGGCCGCACGGCGCGTCGCGCGGCCAACGAACGTGTCCAGCAGGGACTTGGAGTAAAGCGGATCGGCGGCCCATCCCGTCACGTCCATGCGGCGATCTGCAAACCAGCCCGAACCCGAAGTTGCGAGTCCCTGGGCCGCCTGCTGAAGCTGTCCGGCGACCGAGACCTGCACCGCGGTGTTGGCATTGGTGTAGCCGAAATACGACAGCACGCCCAACCCGAACACCAGAACCAGCATGCAGGGGATCAGGAATTGTTTTCGCAAGGTCATGGTTCGAAATCTCGCATGAAAGAATGACGCAACGAGCCCGCCGTTATCCGCTTCGGAGGTGCCGCTACTCGATGACCTCGTCGGCCGACTGCAGCATCTCGCCCAGCGCCACCGTGGCGCCGCCGCCGAGGCCTTCCGCGACCCGCGCATTGATGACCAGACGGCCCTGGGTGTTGCGGGTGATCGGGATGTCGGCCGGCGACGTGCCGTCGAGGATGCGTAGCGCCGTCTTGGCCGCCCATTCGCCCTGCTCCTCGGCCAGCTTGGTGTAGCCGATCAGCACGAAGCGGGACATGTGCGGGTGAATGCCGCCGCTCGGGACCTTGGTGTTGCGCTCGACGAAGCGCGCCGCGGCGTCATCGTCCCAGCCCTCGGTCCCGGCCGAATTGCCGACCAGCAGCATGTCGACCTTGCCCTGCAGCTCGCGGAACTGGGTCTGCCACTGATCCATCGTGTTCGCATAGCGCGTCTCGGCAAACTTCATGCCGAAGGTCTTCTCGATGTTCTCCTGCTCCTTGTGCGCGGTGAACACGTCGCCGGCCAGATAGCCGACGCGGCGACCGTCGGTCAGACGCTCGAGGAAGGCGAACAGCTCGTCCACGGCCGCGACCTCGACCATGCCGGTCACGTTCCTGTACGGGAAGCCGTAGCTTGACGCGTCCCAGTTGACGCCGCAGAACACGAACGGCAGCGCCGCATCCTTGTAGAACGGCTTGATGACGTATTTCGAGGCGTTGTCGTCGGACGCGATCACCACGTCCGGGCGGTAGCTCTCGATAGTCTGCCGCACCATCTCGGCCGCGGCGAGCTTGTGTTCGTCGGTCTTCTTCCGCTTGGTGTCCATGCGAACGACGCGCACGTCGGCGCCGCTGGAATCCAGGACCGACCGGACACCGGCCAGGGTGCCGTCGCTCCAGGCATAGCCCTCGTGGTAGGAATCGATGAACAGGATCTTCTTGCCTTCATACTTTCCCGCCGCCCCGGCCTGACCGGCGGCGACGACAAATGCGAGCGCCGCAGCGGCGCCCAAAATCTTTCGAGAAAACATGGAATGCTCCTAAGTGATAGCTCCTAACGCATGCATACCTGCAACTTGCCGTGATACGCCGGCGCCATGGAAGGTCCACCCCGCTGGCCGGCGCGCAATCAGGCGACGTTATGGGAAAATGCTTAAGAATGCGTGAAGCTTCGGGCTGCATCGGAGGGGCAGATATACCATTGGAGGTACTTACCGGCTGATGCGCGCCGGACGGCCCGCGAGTCGTTCGGTTGGCGGCGCGCAAGGCGTTGGCCCGCCGGCGTTTCGAGCCTTTTGCAACCGCAATACGTGTACGAACGCTGGCAAAAGACCTTTATTGTTATTAGGATTCGCCTTTCGGCGTGCTGCCCCCTGTTGCGGACCTGCAACTTTGGATTGCCGATCCGAGCGCGTTTCAGCCGGCCCCGGACGCTGCCGGCGCGCCGAGCCCGCCGCCGCCCGGCAGTTCCAGCACCACCGCATCGCCAGCCGGGATGACCTGCTTGCCCTTGCCGTTCAGCGCGCCGCCGCCGGCAAGATAGATCCGCCCGGGCGCGCCGTCGGCGCCGCCGTTGCGGCCGCGCGCCGCATGGTCGATGCGGTCGAACAGCGCGAAGATGGCGAAGGGCGCGCCTTGCGCATGGGCGATCTCGATGACCTGCCCGTCGCCGCCGCGCCATCGGCCCGCGCCGCCGGAGCCGGGCCGCAGCTCCTTGCGGCGGAAGATCAGCGGCGCCACGGATTCGGTGATCTCGACCGGGGTGTTGCGCACGCCGGACGGGAACGAGGTCGCCGACAGCCCGTCCCTGCCGGGCCGGCCGCCGGTGCCGCCGCAATGGAAGATCGTCACCGAGAACGGCGTCGCCGCGCCGTAATCGTGGTTGCCGGTAATCCCCCGCCCGCCCGAGAGCATCGGGTTCCACAGGCTCGATGCGCCCTCCGCCGGCGCGATGCCGGGCTGCGCCTGCTCGAGGCAGCCGAGCACCACGTCGGGCAGCATCTGGCCGGTGACGTGGCGGATGTTGACGGCGGCCGGCCGCGGCGCATTGAGGATGCAGCCCTCCGGCGCGGTGACCCGGATGGCACCCAGCGAGCCGGCGTTGTTCGGGATCGCGTTGCCGACGACGCAGCGGATGCCGAAGCTGGTATAGGCCTGGGTGTAGGTCAGCGGCGAATTGATGCCGAAGGCCGACATCGCGCTGGTGCCGTCGTAGTCGACGGCGATCCCGTCGGCACCGATGGTCATCCGCGCGTGATAGGTCACGGGATGGTCATAGCCGTCGACGGTCATCTCGTTCTCGTACACACCCGCCGGCAGCTTGCCGACCTCGGCCAGCATGGCGGCGCGCGAGGCCTCGATGATGCGGTCGCCGATGCCGTCCAGGTCATTGAGGCCGAGCTCGTCCATCAGCGCGATCAGGCGCCGGCCGCCGACCGAGTTGCAGGCGGCAAGCGAGTAGAGGTCGCCGACCACCTGCACCGGCTCGCGCACGTTGGCGCGCACGATCTCGAGCACCGCCTCGTCCGCCGCGCCGGCCCGGAACAGGGGCAGGATCGGGATGCACAGGCCTTCCTCGAAAACCTGGCCCGCGTCGGGCCCGAAGCCGGAGCCGCCGATATCGACCACATGAACCGTGGACGCGAACAGGGCGACCGGCGCGCCGCCGCGGAACACCGGCGTGACCACGGTGAAATCGAACAGGTGGCCGGTGCCGTGCCAAGGGTCGTTGGTCAGGTACACGTCGCCCTCTGCCATGGTTTCGACCGGGTACTTCTTTAAAAAGAACCCGACCGAGGCGGCCATGGCGTTGACGTGGCCCGGCGTGCCGGTCACCGCCTGCGCCAGCATGCGGCCCGAGCGGTCGAACACCCCGGCGGAAAGGTCGCCTGCCTCGCGTACGGTGGTCGAGAAAGCGGTGCGGATCAGCGCTTGCGCCTGCTCCTCGACAATGGCGATGAGGCGGTCCCAGATCACCTGGTCGCGCACCGCGGACGCCGTCGCCGCCACCGCCGCGCCCGCGGCCATGCGCTCGAGCACCAAATCGCCGCCGGGATTGACCCTGGCACGGAAGCTCGCCGGCACGATCGTCGTGGTCTGCGCCTCGCCGATCGCCGCGGGGCCGGCGAGGGACGCGAAGTCCGGCAGCGCCGCGCGATCGTACAGCGCCGCGTCGACGGTGTCCGCCCCGGGAAAGCGGATCGGCCGGGTGCCGGCGGGGGCAGCTTGCAGAGCTGAAGGTCTTTCTTCCTGACCCCCGGGCGGCTGAGCGTCACCCCCCTCCTCAACCCCTCCCCCTTTCAAGGGAAAGGGGCCTTTTTTTGTCTTGCCGGAGCCAGCAAGCCCCTCTCCCGCCCGGGCGGGGGAGGGGTTGAGGAGGGGGTGGGAAGCCGGCGAAGCCGTCAATTCCTCCCCCGGCGCCGGCGCGCTCAGGTTCAGCGACCAGGTCAGCACCTCGATGTCGAGGCCGGGCACGGTGCGGCCGTATTGCCGTTCGTACTCGGCGGCGAAGGCGTCGTGGAGCGCGGCGGCGGTGTCCGGCCCGAATTCGCCGTCGGGCAGCGGCACCTTGATCTCGTGTCCCTGGCCGATATAGCGGCACCACGCGTGGCGCTGCGCGGTGAGAATTGCGTCGGGCGCGCCGAGCCGCACCACCGATTCGGCCTCGGCTGCCATCTCGTCGAACAGCGAAGCGACGGCGGCGGCATCGAGGCCCGAGAGCCGCGCATAGCGGCTGCGCACCACCTCATAAGCCGTCGGCGCCAGCAGCATGCCGACGGCCGAGCCGACCCCGGCATTGGCCGGCACGACGATCCGCTCGATGCCGAGCTTCTCGGCCAGCCGTGCCGCGTGCAGCGGCGCCGCGCCGCCGAAGGCGATCATCGTGCGCCCGGCGATCTCGGCGCCGCGCTCGACCGCATGCACGCGCATCGCCGCCGCCATGGTCTCATCGACGATCTCGATCACCCCCTCGGCCGCGGCGACGGGGTCGGGGGACGCGCCGCTCCTCGCGGGGGACGC
Source organism: Alphaproteobacteria bacterium (assembly GCA_041563955.1). Lineage (GTDB taxonomy): Bacteria > Pseudomonadota > Alphaproteobacteria > UBA8366 > JADFVY01. Next base: position 22,822 of record JBFGQV010000025.1, read on the forward strand.
GCCCGGCCCCTTCGACAGGCTCAGGGTGCGGGCACTTGTGTCTTCCGGAACTCCCTCTTCCCCACTCCCAGCCTCCTCATCCTGAGCCTGTCGAAGGATGAGGCCACCTTCACCGCCCCCGCGACCCGCCAGCGGCGCCGCCACATGGTTGCGCAGTGCCGCCTCGGCCGCTTCCGTATCCAGCGTCATGGTGCCGCCGGCGAAACCCTCGGCCGCGATGCGGCCGAGCAGGAGGTTGGCGTCGGTCACCGTCGGCGCCGTGCCGCCGCACCCGTATGAGGCCGGTCCCGGCTCCGCCCCCGCGCTCTCCGGCCCCACCTGGATCCGCCCCAGCGCGTCGACCGCGGCGATGGAGCCGCCGCCGGCGCCGATCTCGACCATCTCGACCACCGGGATCTTCACCGGCATGCCGCTGCCCTTCATGAAACGGTGGGCGCGGTCGACCTCGAAGCTGCGCGACAGCATCGGCGCGAAATCGTCGATGAGGCAGATCTTGGCGGTGGTGCCGCCCATGTCGAACGAGACGACCCGGGGCGCGGCGATGTCGCGCGCGAGTCTGGCGGCGAGGATGGCGCCGCCGGCCGGCCCGGATTCGATCAGCCGCACGGGGAAGCGCGCCGCCGTCTCCAGCGTCACGAGGTTGCCGCCGGAGGTCATCATCAGGCAGGGCACCTCGATGCCCGCCGCGGCGAGGCGCCCGGCGATGCGCTCGAGGTAGCGCGCCATCAGCGGCCGCACATAGGCGTTGGCGCAGGCCGTCGACTGGCGCTCGTACTCGCGGATCTCGGGGCAGACCTCGGCGGACAGGGTGAGCGAAACGTCCGGCAGCGCCGCGCCCAGGATCTCGGCGACGCGCCGCTCATGCGCCGGGTTGGCATAGGAATGGAGGAGGCCGATGGCGACGGACTCGACGCCCCCCTCGCGCAGCACGGGGATCAGCGCGCGGACCGAGCCCTCGTCGAGGGCGGTGAGCACCTCGCCGCGGAAGTTCAGGCGCTCGGTGACCGACAGGCGCAATTCGCGCGGCGCCAGCGGCGGCCGCCGCTCCATCGAGAGGTCGTACTGCGCGAAGCGGTTCTCCCAGGCGATCTCCAGCGAATCCCGGTGGCCCTCGGTGCAGACGAGCGCCGTGACCGCGCCCTTGCGCTCGATGATCGCGTTGGTGGCAAGGGTCGTGCCGTGCAGCACCAGCGAGACCTCGGACGGCGCGACCCCGGCCGCGGACAGTACGGCTTTGGCCGCCGCCATGAAGCCTTGCGCCGGGTCGGACGGCGTGGTCAGCACCTTGGCGCCAGTGTGCGCGCCGTCCTGCTCCAGCACCGCGTCGGTAAACGTGCCGCCGATGTCGATGGCGAGGCGTGCCATGTGGTGTCGTTCCCCGCGCCGTCCAAAATCCAAGCCGGATTCTTATCAGTTACGGGCGAAGGAATACACTATCGAGCGCCACGCACCGAAGGCGAGTAATCCTGCCGTTGGCATTCAATTCGCGAATTCCTGTGCCCATATGAATTTGATGATGACGCGATCCAAAATCCTTGTCGCCCTGGTTCTGGTTTTCGCGGGGGTAACATCGCTTTACGCGTGGCAGCACTACCGGATTAATTTCATTCCCCGGGATCACTGTTATACGCGAGACGGTGCCGTCGTCGGCACCTACGACCGCCACGAGTCCTCCTATGCCCGTTGTTTTGGCGAGGATGTAAAAGTCGTTGAGCGAAGGCCCGTTCGCGTGCCGCGGGGCGCGCTGGACAGTGGCTCACATCAGGTCTGTCAGAAGACGTGTCGCCAGTATGAATGGTGCTCACATTATATATTTCATCTGCCGCAAGCGTATTACAGCAATGAAGACCAGATTGTCTTCGGACAAGAGAATTTCGCCTGTACAATTCTGCAACGAGGAGCGCGTTAGACAAGTTGCGAGGGACGGACCAGCAGATCGCTCCAACCCTTTGGAGAACCCTTTGGAGAAAGAGCCGATGAAAGTCTTGCCGCTCCTGCTCGCCCTGCTGCTGGCCTGGCTGGCAGTGGCGGGCGGGTATCATCTGACGGGCTACCTGCATTTCCAGGGCGGGGGCGGGCCGGCGCCGTTCGGGCTGATCATCTGCTTCCCGCCCGCGGTCCCCGAAGCCGGGCATTTCGGAGTCGCGGTGGCGCTGCTGGGTCCGCTGGGCCTTCTGTTGTCGGCCGGGCTCGCCCTGTGGGGCTGGTGGCAGCGGCGCGGCAGAGCGGGCATGGTCGGCGCGCGCGCGCCGGGCGACCAGCGGGACATCTGGCTCGCCGGCTGAGGGCTGGCGGCGCGGCGATCGGCCGGACGGCCGAGCGATCACGCGGTCTCAGCTCTCGGATGCCGTCGCCCGCATAGAGCGCCGCCAGCGACTTGGTGAGCTGCGCGATCGCCGCCTTGCCGAGGCCGATGTCGCGGGTTGCGCCGGGTGCGTCCGCCCGGCTCACCACCCTCGCCCGATTCCCTTGTTCATGTTGACGATCCCGAAATTCAGCAGGAGCTTCTTTTCGATCGGGACCTCGTCCGCGAAACCCGAGACCGGCGTGGGCGCGGCCCGGCCGGAATCGCTGTCGCCCAACATGCCCGCGGCCCCGTATTTCATGCCGCGCTCCGCCACCTTCTTGGTTGCACCCGCGACGACCTTGTCAGCGACGTCGACCGCCATCCAGTTCGGCCCGGACCGGCTGACCACCGAGAAGACCGTGAACGGCAACGGCATACGTTCGAACAGCTGCTTGACGAGCGCCGGGCTGAACAGGACCTGTGCCGCACCCGCGCTGGCGATCTTGAGGCCGCCCTTCTCGACCGCCGTACCGAGGGAGTCCCCGGCGACGAGGGACGTTCCCGTCTCGAGAACGCCCTTGACCACGATCAGGGCGTACTCCGCCCCCGCGGTCACCTTCTTGCCGCCGACCTTGAACACGCCGAGAACAAGGCTTCCGCCACCATGAAGAAGCGCGGCTCCCGCGCTTCCGGTATCCTGGTACTTGTAGATCCCCTTCAGGGCGGAGCTGGCGCCCAGCAAGCCGGCGGCGGCGCCGCCGGTGGCGATCGTCGAGCCCACCGCGACGATATCCGCGGAGGTATCGCGAACGAACCGCGCGGCGTCGATCAGGCCGTCGTAGTCGTCCACAGACTCGTTGATGGCGGCCATGTTGTCGGCCTGCACGTCGCGCAGCTGGTTGACGAACCTGCGCCGGTTCTCCGCCGTCAGTTCGAGCCGCCACTCCAGGTCGAGCGCGACCGAGCGCATGTCGGTGCGTCCCATCTTCCGGTAGGTCACCATATCCATGTCGCATGCGCGCTTGGCACGTTCGCGGACCTTGGGCCAGTCGACATCGATTGTCCTGGTTTTCGGAAGCCACCAGCTGAACGGGTTGTACCACTTGCTCTCCGACATCTCTGTCGTCTCCGACAGCTCCAGCTGGTAGTAGGTCGTCTGGTATGAGCGGCACAAACGCGCGACGATGTCCCAGTCGACCGCAAACTCGGTCCCGTAATTCTCCACGATCGTATACGCCATATCCGCAGCCTCCTGTGCATGCCGGCCCTTACAAGACGGGCCAGTCTTCATGTTGGTGCAAACCGGTGTCGCCCCGAGGGACAAAAGCGCCGTCGAGAGCCATGTCCCGGTGCGTTGCGGTGCGGCGTGCCATTCGACGGTCGGTTCAGCCGGATCGGGCGATCCCAGGGAAATCTGGCCGGTCCGGTGAACGACGCCTCGTGCGCCGCGGCAATGCCGCGCCGCCTGATCCGGTGTGTTTCCCCCCTCATCAGTGCCAAGGGCACTGGCAGTGCCCTTCGCCCAATACTACCCTACGATGTAGCCGCTGTCGATGCGTCAAGCCGCGCTGTAGCCGCCGTCGACGGGGAGCGTCGCGCCGCTAACGAAGCCGGCGACGTCGTCCGAGGCGAGGTAGAGGACGGCGGCGGCGATCTCCCGCGGGGTGCCCCAGCGACCCATCGGGGTGCGCGCGCGGATGACACGGTCGCGCGCCGCATCGGCCTGGATCGGGGCGGTCAGCTCGGTCTCGGTCCAGCCCGGGGCGATCGCGTTGACGCGGATGCCGTCGCCCGCGTAGAGCGCCGCCAGCGACTTGGTGAGCTGCGGGATCGCCGCCTTGCCGGCGCCGTAGCCGGGGGCGTGCGGCGAGGCGAAATAGCTGTACATCGAGGCGATGTTGACGATGCAGCCGGGCCGCGCGGCGAGCTTTTCGCGCAGCCC
>JBFGQV010000026.1:0-25994 GCA_041563955.1 Alphaproteobacteria bacterium
GACGGGCGACAGCATATCGAGATCGCCGTTGCGTTGACGCCCAATGATGCGCTGCTGCGCAGCTATCTGGGCAAGGCGTATTTCGAGGAAAAACGCGACGCGTTGGCGTCCGCCGAGTTCGACCGTGCGAAAATATTGGATCCGCAGGATCCGACACCGTATCTCTATGATGCCATTCTCAAGCAGACGCAGAACCGACCCGTGGAGGCGCTGCGGGACATCCAGAAATCGATCGAGCTAAACGACAATCGCGCGGTCTATCGTTCGCGGCTATTGCTGGACGAGGATCTGGGGGCACGCGGCGCCAGGTTAGGGAGTATTTATCGAGATCTCGGATTCGAGCAGCTGGCTCTTGTAGAAGGCTGGAAGTCGGTAAATTTCGATCCCGGCAGCCACTCTGCGCATCGGCTTCTTGCTGATACTTACTCAGTATTGCCTCGTCATGAAATTGCGCGGGACAGTGAGCTGTTACAGTCGCAACTCCTGCAGCCAATTAACATCAGCCCGGTACAGCCGCGTCTTGCCGCTAATGGCTTGGCGTTCTTAAATGACACCGGCCCAGCGGATGTAACATTCAACGAGTTCACCCGCCTATTTGCGAGGGATCAATTGCGGCTGCAAGCAGACGGCCTTCTTGGCAGCCATGATACAGTTGCAAACGATATTATAGTCTCAGGAATTTATCGTGATTTTTCGTTCAGCGCAGGGCAGTCCCACTTTGAAACGGACGGCATTCGCGAGAACAATGATCTCAATCAGAATATATATAATGCCTTTGTTCAGGCTAATATCTCCCACCGGACAAGTGCACAGGTCGAGTTTCGCGCGATTGATGAAGACGCTGGGGATTTGGCCTTGCTATTTGATCCGGGAAACTTCAGCAACTCGCAAACTGAGGAATCCGAACTAAGGTCGGTTCGTGTCGGGTTGCGGCACAATTTTTCTCCGAATTCCACAGCTCTTGTCTCGTACGTATACCGTGAGGTGGAGGGGGAGCTAGACACGGGTACAGGATTTCGAGCCGTCGCAGAGGAAGATGCGAATTTCCTAGAGATTCGACATTTGTATGATGCTCCTAGGCTTAACACATCGATTGGCGCTGGTTATTTTGACGGAGATAATGTAACCGATTTATTTATTGGTCCGTTTCCGCCGGTCGAACAAAAATTCGACATTAGGCATGATAATGTGTATGCCTATCTAGACATCAATTATCCGAACGATGTGATTTTCACTCTCGGCATTAGCGCCGATTTTTTCGATACGACGGGCCTTCAGCGCAATCAAGTAAACCCCAAGGTTGGCTTTACGTGGAATCTGTTCGAAAATACGACGTTTCGGGCCGCTGCGTTTAAAGGGCTGAAGCGAACAGTGAGCACCAGTCAAACGATCGAGCCAACCCAAGTTGCGGGATTCAATCAATTCTTTGACGGAATCAACGGAGAGAAATTCTGGAGATATGGTGCGGCAATTGATCAGAAGATAGACAAAGATCTGTTCATTGGGGCTGAATACTCAGAAAGGGATTTGAAGATACCCCTAACATCTATTGGCCCTTTGCCGACAAGTCAGGACTTTGATGGTGAAGAACAAATAGTACGGGCTTATCTTTACTGGACCCCATGGGACCGCCTAGCTCTGAGTGCGGAGTACCAGTTCGAGAATATTGAACGCGACCCGCAGGTCAGTCCAGTCGGCTTGGGCGAATCGAGGACCCATCGCGCGCCGGTCGAGTTGCGGTACTTTGATCGATCAGGGTTCTTCGCCCTGGCAAGGGCGACTTACGTAAACCAGAAGGGCCGTTTCCAAGACACGACTGGCGTACTCCAGCCGGGGAGCGACAGCTTCTGGACTGCGGATGCGGGTATCGGATTCCGTTTTCCCAAGCGAGTGGGTTTGGTAAGCTTGGAAGTGCAAAACGTCTTTGATCAGCGTGTCAATTTCCAGGCTATCGACCCCAGGAATTCCACTCTTCGACCCGAGCGGGTGATTACCGGGAAACTGACCTTGTCGTTTTGACGGACGAACCGCCTACGCGATCACGTAGGTCTCACATCTTCGAACACGGGAGGTGCATGACATGAGCAGGGAGCAACTTGAAGTGGCGGTGCACTTAAATAGTGAAGGTGAAATTTCGAGGGTTGAATTCAGAGACGGCACTGTCGTTGAAAAACCCAACTACAATATAAAAGAAAGGCCGATCAAGAATGCTGAGTTGGCTAGGCTGTCCGCGTATGACGTCGGCATATTTCGATCGCGCGAAAGCGGTGAGGTTTTTTCATGCTGTAAAATGCCGTGGTTTTGTTGGTGCTACCCTGGTTTCAAACTGAAGCCGCCAGGCAAAGATGGTGGTTTGATTGTGCGCATTGGTTCAGGAGGCGACATAATTGGAGTTCAATGTCCTGACGGGACCGTGGTGACGGAACCCGCTCACAACCTGAAAGAGAAGCCTGTCGAAAATGTCGACATCTTGAGACTTTCTGGTTTCGACTACATCGAATTTCGGCAAAATGATGGTTCTATTTTGCATGGTATACATGTCCAGAACGCAGGTGATTTCTACGCGCAAAGGATCAAAGCTAAGACCGCAGCGTGAAATTGAGGTGACGGCAATGAGATATGGTACCGGGGCCACTCGCCTGTGATCAGCACTGAGCAGTTGCGTTTGCGCTCCCAGCTGGTCAGGTACGGCTCGTTACTGGGTTACTCGCAGTATCCGCGGGTAAGTCAGCCAGCTTCAGCGCACTAGGTCGGACGTAGAGCGGCTTGGTACTAAAACAACGGCGAGCTGCTCATTGTACCCACTCATTATCGCCGGGCGCGTATATAGCTCAATGCAATCGGCGAATTCCGCGGAGCCAACGCGGTAAAGCCGCGCCCGGTCCAGCGATGTCGCCCGCGGGACCCGCTGCCGCGGCAACGATCCGTTAAACGTTCGGATATCTCATATCCAGTGCCAACCGACGCCGTGCCAGCCTGCTCGTCAGTCAGTGTATCGTGGATGCCCGATGTTCCGCCCGTTGCCGGACCCATTTCTCGCGAACTCGCCCGGATAGACCGGCGGGGGCTGACTCTCGCCGCTGCCCAGCTGTGCCTCCTGGCCGGCGACGACATCCACATGCTGCGACCATAGGGAGTCGACGGCTGAGACCACAATCACGCTGAGCAGCAGTGCGGCAAAGACGATCCACGCCGACACAATGTCCCGGCTGCCGGTGACGGGCATCGGATATTCGTCCTTGTCTGTCATGGAATTGTTCCTCTCACTGCAACAAGTTGTGCCATTATTGCCCGTCCGGCCGGGGCCGGGTGTGGAGTTTGTCACAGGTGCGAACATGTCGGTTCGCGTCGAGGACGGGGAAGGCCATTCAGAACAGCCCCACACAGATTCGTCCCGCAACGGATACATTCTTGTCCCGTCACCGAGCCGGGATTACGCTTCGTGCTGCGGGCTCCGCGGCAACGAGGTCGGCAGGGAACAGCAATGACGAATCCTACGCCTTCGCTATCCGGCATCGAATTGTTCGACGGCCTCGGAGGTCCCGATCTAGATGCTCTTGCCCGTCAATGCCGATGGCGCCGGTATGCGGCCCACCAGTGTATCATCAGTCACCAGGACGAGACCGACGATGTCTATTTCATCGTGCACGGCCAGGTGCGCGTCACGGTCTTTTCATCCTCCGGAAAGGAGATCGCCTTTCGCGATTTGCCCTCAGGAAAAAGCTTCGGCGAATTGTCGGCAATCGATGGTGCACCGCGCTCGGCAACGGTAATCGCGCTCAATGACACGGTGCTGGCATCGATGTCGGCCGAGGCCTTTCGACGAGTTTTGAGTGACTACCCTGACGTTGCGGCAAAAACGTTGCATTACCTCGCCAGCCTGGTCCGCAAGCTGTCGGACCGAGTCTTCGAGTTCAGCGCGCTGGCGGTGCGAAACCGGATTCATGCGGAGTTGCTGCGGCTCGCGCGTGACCAGGGAGTCGAAGAAAACAAGGCCGTTATCTCGCCGGCGCCGACCCATGCGGATATCGCCAGCCGCGTCAGCACGCACCGTGAGGCGGTAACGCGCGAGTTGAGTGCGCTGGCCCGTGATGGTCGAATCGAACGCCGAGACCGCTCCATCGTCGTCAACGACGTCGCCTGGCTCGCACAACTGGTCGATAAGGGTCTCGGGAACTAGGGCACCGTCGAGCCAAACAGAATAGCTTTCGACTGTGGCAATTACCACATCCCGCGCTGAGCCGGGATGCGATCGTTTGTCTGCCTGTGAACCTCAAACGGATCAAGGGAAGCTGCGCTAACTCATCCGGAAACGGATTTTGCCAACGTCTCCAGCGCCGTCCCCTTCGAATCGTTTCCGCTTTGCTGACTTTCGGGAGAGACAAATGGACTCCAAATTCGAACCGACAGAATTCGAGGACGACTACGAACGGCAAGAATCCGCACCCATCGTCGCGCTGGCCCTGCTCGTTGCAGAATGGGTAAAGATCCACGGCGTCGAAAGCTTGATGCAGGACCGAAGCGTTGACGGCGAGGACTCATCGGCAGAGACACATCGGGTCTGATGATCCGATCCGGCCGGGATAAACCGGATGCCCATCTCCGCCTCTGAACCAGCGAGCCTCGGAGGAGAAGCGACATTGCCTCGGGTCTGGCGGAGGACGTCTCGGGCAGCCATTCAAAGTGCCCGCAATTTGTGGGTACGCAGCAGACTATGACTGTTCCTGTCCCGGCACGATGAATTGCCACCGAGCGGCACGTTCATTTCGCCTTCGGAGCAGTGTCCTGCGTGGCCTGCTGATTGCTGGTGGTCATGCCGGATCTGACCGGGTCGAGTATCAGAGGTTTCGAATCCTTGGATAAATCCCGACGAACCCGCGGGATCCTTCGTTGGCCGAGGTGCAAGTAACGCTGGTTGCGGCGCCATGATGTGGACGCGCTTCAGTCGTTCCGAAGCGGCCGGACAGCACGAAACTTCCCTCTTCAGATCGGTGCGTTTCCTGTTCGGGCGACATACCCCCTGTTCCAGCGGGCAGGGAAACTGAAGTAGTCCGCTAAAGACTCCAGTGCCTTTTCGGGTCGACACGGTCTCAATTTGCCACTGAACCGCAGACTTTCACTGCATTTTCCCTGATACGCAGGCAAGGACTGCAGAGACGGGTTCGCACCAGCCACCATTCCTCATCACCCGATCAAGCGAAGGCCGGCCGCCCGATTACCCGGACCACCCTTGACGTCGGCGGGGCGATACGTCTAACGCTCAGGGTCAATGAACCCGCATCAACGGCGACTGCCCGCAAGGAAGATGGCCCATGGCGCATGAGGACCTCCTGGCCGAACTGGACCGCCGGCGCGCCGAGGCGCGGCGCATGGGCGGTGCGGAAAAGCTCGAGAAACGCAAGAAGAGCGGTGCCCTGAACGCCGAGGAGCGGCTGGCGGCGCTGGTCGATCCCGACAGCTTCGTCGAGTTGGGCCTGCTCGGCGCCTCCGGCGTGTTCGACGCGGACGCGCCGAAGACCCCGCGCGACGGCAAGATCGCCGGCTTCGGCCGCATCGACGGACGCGACGTCGGCGTGGTGGTCAACGACTTCACCACCAAGGGCGCCTCGACCAGCGCCACCAACTCGAAGAAGATGGGCTACATCCGCAAGGCTTGCACCGACAAAGGCATGCCCTGGGTCCATGTCGGCGAATCGACCGGCGCACGGCTGCCCGACGCGATGGGCTCGAAGGGCATGGGTGCACTGCTCGGCAACGACGTCACCCAGTTCCAGCGGATGCGCGATACGCCCTGGGCCGCGGCGGCGCTCGACACCTCCTTCGGCTCCTCGGCCTGGCTGTGCTGCTGCGCCGATTTCGCGGTGATGAAGAAGGGCTCGATCATGTCGGTATCGAGCCCGCGGCTCGTCTCGATGGCGATCGGCGAGACCGTCGATCTCGAGGAGCTCGGCGGCTGGCGTCTCCATGCCGAGAGCACCGGGCTGATCGACCGCTTCGTCGACAGCGATGCGGAGGCGATGCAGGAGATCCGCCGGTTCCTCTCGTACCTGCCGAGCCACAACGGCGAGCCGCCGCCCGACGCGCCGGTACCGGACGGCTCCGGCGAGGACCAGGAACGCATCCTCGAAATCCTGCCGGAGGCGCGCACCCAAGTCTACAGCATGAAGAAGGTCATCGAGATCATCGTCGACCGCGACAGCTTCTTCGAGTTCAAGCCGCGTTTCGGCAAGCCGCTCGTCGTCGGGCTGGCACGGCTCGGCGGGCGCAGCATCGGCCTCATCGCCAACAATCCCGTCGTCGGCGGCGGGGCCCTGTCGGCCGAGGCCTGCCGCAAGGCGATCGACTTTACGGTGCTGTGCGACAGCTTCAACGTGCCGATCGTCCGCCTGATGGACACGCCGGGTTTTGTCGTCGGCACCGATGCCGAGCGGCGCGGCGCGCCGGGCCACATCATGAACTTCATGAACGCGACCTGCCTGACCACGGTGCCGCAGATCACGGTGATCTGCCGCAAGGCATACGGCCGCGCCTACGTCGCAATGGGCGGCGGCGCCCACAACGATACGATGATCGCCTGGCCGACCGCCGAGGTCAGCTTCATGGACCCGGTGTTCGCGACCAACATCGTGCACAACAAGAGCCCCGGCGACGACGGCTTCGAGGAGGCACTCGCCACCATCCAGAAGGATCTGGAGATCTGGGACATGGCGCGGATCTTCTCGGCACACGACGTGATCAAGCCGCAGGAGACGCGCGACCACCTCATCCGCATGCTGGACGTGCACCGGCGCCGGCGCTCCGGCGGCGTCGGCCAGCATCTGATGCGCACCTGGCCGACCAGCTTCTGACGGTCCCGGGATGCGCGCGGCGGAGATCATCGCGAAGGCGCGAACGGCGGGCCGCGCGGCGCTGACCGAGGCGGACGGCAAGTCGCTGCTCGCCGAGTTCGGCATCGCCGTCCCGCGATCCGTTGTTGCATCGACCGCAGCGGATGCGGCCGCGAAGGCCGAAAACCTTACCCCGCCCTTCGCGGTCAAGGTCGTTTCGCCGAACCTCCTGCACAAATCCGATGCCGGTGGCGTCGCGCTCGACCTCGCCGACGCCGCGGCCGTCGGTGACGTGGTCGCTTCCATGGCCGCGAAGCCCGCCATTGCGGCGGCCGATATCGAGGGCTGGCTGGTCGAGGAAATGGCCCCTGCCGGCCGCGAGGTCGTTGTCGGCGGCGTGCTGGATCCGCAGTTCGGCCCGATGCTGATGGTCGGGCTCGGCGGCGTCCTGGTCGAGCTGCTCGGCGACGTCGCTTTCCGGCTGTGTCCGATCGGCGAGGCCGACGCCCGCCGCATGCTCGACGAGCTGAAGGGCGGCGCCCTGCTCGACGGCGTGCGCGGCATGGACCCGGTCGACAGGCAGTCGCTCGTCGAGGTGATGCTGAAGGTCGGCGGGCCGGACGGCCTGCTGATGGCGCACGGCGACGACCTCGCGGAACTCGACATCAATCCGCTCATCGTTTCGGCCACGGGCTCGGTCGCCGTCGACGCGCGCCTCATCCTGCACGCGGCACCGGATCCAGCGCAGGACAGGGCGCCGCCGCCCGGCGCGGAGTTGACGCCGGCGGAACGGTTCCGGCCGCTGTTCGAGCCGCGCACCGTCGCCGTACTCGGCGCCTCGTCGAAGGACGTGTCGATCGCCAATACGTTCATCCGCCGGCTGCGGGATTTCGGCTATGTCGGGGCGATCTACCCGATCCACCCGAAGGCCGCGGAGATCGAAGGGCTCGCCGCTTATCGGAGCCTCGGGGAGACGCCGGAGCCGGTCGACTACGCCTATGTCGGCATCGCCGCGGAGCGCATCCCTGACGCGCTGGCGGCGGCCGACGGCCGCTGCCGCATCGCCCAGGTGATCTCGTCGGGGTTCGGCGAGGTTGCGGGCGGCGCCGCGCTCGAGGCGGAGCTGGTGGCGAAGGCGCGCACCGCCGGCGTGCGGGTGCTCGGCCCCAACTGTCTCGGCACCTATTCGCCGCGTGGCGGTTTGACGTTCCCGGCCGACGCGCCGAAGGAGACCGGCCGCATCGGCATCGTCTCGCAGTCGGGCGGCCTGTCGACTGACATCATCAAGCGCGGACAATGGCGCGGCCTGCGCTTCAGCGGTCTGGTCACGATGGGCAACAGCGCCGACCTCTCGCCCACCGACCTGCTCGCCTTCTATTTCGAGGATCCCGAGACCCGGGCAATCGGCCTCTATCTCGAGGACGTCAAGGACGGCCGCGCCTTCTTCGACCTGCTGCGGTCGGACGCGGCCAGTAAGCCGGTGGTCATACTGCGCGGCGGCGCCTCGCGCCAGGGCCGGCTGGCGGCGGCCTCGCACACGGGCGCGCTGGCCGGCGACGACCGCGCCTGGGCGGCGCTCTGCGCCCAGACGCCGGCCGCGCCGGCGGCGACGCTCGACGAATTCCTCGACGCGCTGCTGGCCCTGCAGCATTTCGCATTGCGGCCGGAGCGCCCGACCCGCACCGTCACTCTGTTCGGAAATGGTGGCGGCTCCAGCGTGCTCGGCGCCGATGCCTTCGCGCGGGCCGGTCTCGACGTCTCACCCTTCGGGCCGGAAGCCTTGGCACCGCTTGAGGCGATGGGGCTGCCACCGGGAACCAGCGTTGCGAACCCGATCGATACCCCGGTCCGTACCCTGCAGGAAAAGGACGGCTGGGTTGCCGGCGAGATCCTCGACATCGTCTACCGACACGCGAAGCCGGACGCCGTGGCCATGCACCTGAACCTCGCCGCCTTCGTCGGCCGCGGCACGGTCGATCCCGTGGACAATTTGTTCGCCGTGGTCGAGGAGACGCAGCGGAAATGGCCAAGCCATGCCCATTTCGCCCTGGCTCTGCGCAGCGACGGCTCGCCCGACCTCGACGAGAGAAAACGCCGCTACCGCGAAAAGGCGCGTGCGGTGGAGGTACCTGTGTATGACGAAATCCCCGACATGGCCGCGGCCCTCGCCGTCGTCGCTCATCTCGAACGCCGCCTCGCAGAGCGGCTGTGATCCACGGCGGCGGCCTGCCGGTCAGGCCTCGATCCGCGCGACCACCGAGCCTTCGGTCACCGTCTCGCCCTCGGCGACCAGGATCTCCGCCACCGTACCGCTTTCCGGCGCGGCGATCGGGATCTGCATCTTCATCGACTCCAGCATGATGACGGGCTCGTCCTCCTCGACGCTATCCCCGACGCTGCTGATGATCATCTGGATGATCCCGGTAATCTCGGTTTTCACGTCGACTAACGCCATTTCGCCCTCCGGCCGGTGTGCTGATCCGCGGCGTTTGATAGACGATGGGTCCCCGCCTGTCGACAATCGGATCGGCGCGGCACATCCCTTTCGCGGAAAAACCGTTGCTATATAATGAGTCCGGCAGCCGCGCCAGATGGACACGTCTGCTGGTGCGCGCCGATCGTCAACAATCTCGCACCCGCTTCGGCCACGCAGAGATCGATTATGCACACACGTGACACCGATGCCTAAGGAGACCGAGAACAGATCCGACGCGCCGCAGTCCCTGACGGCACGCGTCCAGGCCGGGATCGAGAGCCTGATCATGACGGGGGAGCTGCGCGGCGGCGACCGGGTGAACGAGATCGCCCTGTCGGAACGTTTCGGCACGAGCCGCGGGCCGATCCGTGAGGCCTGCCGGGCGCTGGCCCAGGAAGGCCTCCTCGTGGCCGTGCCCAACCGCGGCGTCTTCGTGCGCGAGCTCGACCTGCGCGAAGCGCTCGAGGTCTACGACATCCGCTCGGCGCTGGACGAGCTGATGGGGCGGTCGATCGCCGAACGCATCACCGACCCGCAGATCGCCGAGTTGTGGCGGCTGATCGAGGCCATGGACGCGGCGGCCGGCGATCGCGACCTGGAACGTTACTACCCGGCCAATCTTGCCTTCCACAACCGGCTGCTGGCGTTGGCCAGCAATCGACGACTGGAACGGCTCTATCGCAGCCTCGTCAAGGAGCTTCACCTGTTCCGGCGCAAGGGTCTGCTGCAGCAGGGTTCGATGGCGATCTCCAACGCCGAACACCGGCAGATCGTCGGCGCCATCGCCGCCCGCGATCCGATCGCAGCCGGCGTCAGCATGAAGAGCCACGTGCTGGCGGCCAAACAAAGGCTGCTCGCCGCCGTCGAGGCGGAATGCTCGGAACAGCTGCTTGCGGCCGCGGCCGGGGATCAGAGCGAGCGCAGGCGGAAGCGCGCCTAGCGCCCCTTGAACTGCGGTTCGCGCTTCTCCATGAAGGCCTTGGCGCCTTCCTTGTAGTCGTCGCTCGCGAAGCACTCGGCGACGCGTCGGTCGCAGGCCTCGAGATCGCGCTCGGCCGGATCCTTCAATACCTCGCCGGCGATGAACTTCATCGTACGGACGGTGAGCGGTGCATTGCCGGCGATGCGGCCGGCATAGTCGTCGACATACTCCGCCAGCTCGGCTTCGTCGATGACCTGCTGCACGAGCCCGATGCGCAAGGCCTCGGCCGCGTCGATCCGCCGCGCACTGTACATCAAATCCTTGGCGGCGCCCTGGCCGACCACGCCGATCAGCCGCCGGATCGCGGGATAGGGATAGCCGAGCGCAAGCCGCGCCGCCGGCATTGCGAATTTCGACTTCTCCGAACAGAACCGCAGATCGCAGGTGACCGCAAGGTTGAGGCCGCCGCCGATGCAGTAGCCGTTGATCATCGCGATCGTCGGCTTCGGATAGGCGTTGATGCGGTCATAGACCGCCCTCGTCCGGCTGTTGTAATGCCGCACCGCATCCTCGGTACCGCGTTCCTTCTCGAACTTCGAGATGTCGGCGCCGGAGACGAACGACTTACCGCCGGCGCCCGACAGCACGACGACACGAATGCCATCGTCGGCTTCGAAGTCCGCAAGAATCTCGTCGGCGGCATCCCACATTTCGAGCGAGACGGCGTTGTGTTTCTCGGGATTGTTGAAGATCACATGGCCGATGGCACCGGCCCTGCGCCCGATCATCTTGTCGGTTGCCATGCTCATCCTTTCCTCAGTCTGCCGCGGGATGCCTTCAGATGATCTGTCGCGCCCGCAAATCGTCGCGTTCCGCCTCGCCGATCCCGAGTTCCGCGAGGATTTCACCCGTGTGCTGGCCGCGCTCGGGCGGCGGCTGTTGCAGTCGGCTCGGCGTCCGCGTCAACACCACGGGCTGGCCGAGCAGGCGCGTGTGGCCGAACGGCACGGTATCGATCTCCTGGGCGATGCCGATCGTCTCGACCTGCGGGTCGGCGAAGACCTCGTCGATCGAATAGATCTCGCCGCACGGCACGCCAGCCTCCGCCAGCATCGCGACCCATTCGCGGCTGGTCTTCGTGACCGTGATCGCCTCGATCTCGGCGTTCAACTGGTCTCGCCGCTGCAGGCGGCTGGGATTATCCTTGTAGTCCTCAGAGCCGACCCATTCGGATTTGCCGATCGCCTCGGCGAAGCGCCCCCAGATGGTCTCGCCAGCGACGGCGACATTGATCGCCCCGTCCGCGGTCTTGAAGACACCGGTCGGCACGCTCGTCGGATGGTTGTTGCCGGCCTGGCCCGCGACCTCGCCCTTGGTCAGCCAGCGCGCCGCCTGGAAATCGAGCATGAAGATCTGCGATTGCAGCAGCGAGGTGTGCAGCCACTGCCCCTCGCCCGACTTGCCGCGTTCGATCAACGCGATCAGAACGCCCATGGCGCAGAACAGCCCCGCCGTCAGGTCGGCGATCGGGATGCCGACCCGCATCGGTCCGCGTCCCGGTTCGCCGGTGATCGACATCAAGCCGCCCAGGCCCTGCGCGATCTGGTCGAACCCCGGCCGTTTCGCATAGGGACCGCTCTGGCCGAAGCCGGAGATGCTGGCCAAAATGATGCGCGGGTTGACGGCCTTCAGCTTGTCGTAGTCGATGCCGAGACGATCCTTGACGTCGGGGCGGAAATTCTCGACCACGACGTCGGCGGTCTCGACCAGCTTGAGGAAGATCCCGAGCCCCTCCGGCTCCTTCAGGTTCAGGGTCAGGCTGCGCTTGTTGCGCTGAAGGTTCTGGAAATCCGGGGTATGGCGCGGTGCGCCGAGCGCGCCGTCTGCCTCGACGCTTTCCGGAGGCTCCACCTTGATCACATCCGCGCCCCAGTCGGCGAGCTGGCGGATTGCGGTCGGCCCGGAACGCACCCGGGTCACGTCCAGAACCCGAATGTCCGAAAGCGCGTCAGACGCAGGAATGTGGGGCATGATCCGTTTCCTTCATCCTTGCGTGAATTATCCGGCGAACGCCCGCAGCCCCAACAGATTGTCCGACTCGAACAGCGTCGCGCAATACGCCGCGAGCGCCGCGGCGCGCGCCTTCGCCCAGCCCCCGTAAGCGACGTTCGCTGCGAACTTGCGTTCGATCTCGGAATCGTCGAGAGGATCCTGGCGGCCGCCACGCAAGCAGGGCTGATCGGCCTCGATGCGGCTGCCGTCGGCAAGCGTGGCCGTAAGGTGACCGGTATAGTTCGCAGGATACTCGTTGTCCGGGTCGATGTCATAGTGGACCTTCTCGGCAAGCCCCGTCACCCGCGTATCGGCGATGCGGGATTCCGTGAACTGCGCGAGCCCCGCGTCACCGTCGATCAGCGAGACGGCAACGCAGAACGGCACGGAGAATTTGGCGGAGTACGGGGTCGACGGCCGGGCCTTTTCGGCCTTCGGCTCCCACAGTCGGTGGACCGTCCCCTCGCCGACCTTCGCATCGATGCGCGTGACTTCGGCGACATCGGGGATCCGGTCGCGCAGCCGAATGGCGCAGTCGATGAACGGCTGGGCCATAGTCCCGCAGGCGTAGGGTTTGAAGGCGAGATTGGCGATCTCCCAGCGCGCGCCCCACCCGTCATGCAGATGGCCGAAATCGCGCTCGATCTCTGGCACCGCGAAAGCCTTGAAGGCGCCGTGTGCCCCTTCGAACACGCTGCGCGGCCCGATGAACCCGCTTTCCGCCAGACGCGCGGCGCGCCAGCCGGCCTGCGCCGCCCAGCCCGGATGCAGGCGCTTGGTCCAGGTGCCTTCGGCAAGGTACTCGATGATCCCCGAGGCCATGCTGCCGACGATGCCGAGCGCCGAGGTGATCTGCGCCGGCCGCAGGCCCAGCGCCACAGCGATCCCGGCGGCGGCGCCGAAGGCCCCGCAGACCGCTGTCGGATGGAAACCCTGACGGTGCATCGCGGTCGGCGCCACGAGCGCGAGGCGACAGATCAGCTCGGCCCCGGCAGCCAGACCGGACAGGACCGACGCCCCGGGCAACAGCCGCTGCTCTGCGGCGGCCAGCAGGGCCGGCACCATGACCGCGCCGACGTGGACGGGCGTGCCCTCGAAGGTGTCGTCGAAATCCTCGCCGTGTGTGGCGGTGCCGTTGATCAGCGCGGCGGCCGCAACATCGAAGCCTCCCGCATGCCCGATCGCGGTGCAGGGGCCGCTCCCGTCGCTGGCGGCCATCGCGGCGCGCACGTAATCCGCGTTGCACGCCGCCACCATCAGGCCCATGGAGTCCACAAGCTCGCGCTGCAGCGCGTGGCGCGCGGCGTCGGGCACGGCCTCCGGTCGCAGATCCGCGGCCCAGGCGGCGAATGCCTCCGCCGCCATTTGCGACGAGGTGCTCACGGCAGATAAGCCCCGCCGCTGACGTGAATCGCCTGGCCGGTGATGTACCCGGAGTCGGCGCCGCACAACATCGCGATGACCGCCGCCACCTCCACCGGCGTGCCCCGCCTGCCGACCATGGGTCCGCTCTTGCCCGCGTGTTGCCCCCGGGCGCCGGCCGCGCCGCCGCGCTCGGTCTCGATCTCACCCGGGACGACGCAGTTCGCGGTGATGCCGGAGCCCGCGTATTCCGCGGCGAGTGCCTTGGTCAGCCCGACGATCGCCGCCTTCGACGTGACCACGTGGGCGCGGCCGCTGGCCCCGGTGTGGCCGGTCAGGCCGCCGATGTTGACGATTCGCCCCCACCCCGCAACGACCATGTCTCCGACGCATGCCCTCGCGCACAGGAACGCGGCGTCGAGGTTGACGGACAGGATCGCCCGCCATTCCTCCAGCGTCATCTCGTCGAATGGCACGCCCCGTCGCACCGCCGCGTTATTGACCAGGACGCCGATCGGCCCTAGTTCGCGCGCCGCCGCGGCCAGGCGCGTTGCAGTCTGCGGCTCCGTGAGGTCACCCAACACCGTGCTGGCCCGGCCGCCCGCCGCCTCGACGAGCCGCGCCGTCTCCTCGGCGCCCTCCCGGTTGTCCTGGGCGTGGACGACGACATTGAAACCCGCCGGCGCCAGCGCAACCGCGGTAGCGCGGCCGATGTTGCGCGCCGCCCCGGTTATGATGGCGGACCGCGCGCTGCCGCCCTGGTTCATGAACCCTCCTCGTGCGCACGCTGGCGCGCGAAGGCGCGTTTCACGAATGGACCGGCGAACGGCCAGAACAGGCTGAACAGGGTGAGCACGAAGAAGCCGACGACGATCGGGCTTTCGAACAGGCCGAGGAAATTGTTGTCGTACATAATCATCGACTGCGAAAAGGCTTCCTCGACGAGGGGGCCGAGGATCAGCCCCATGACCAGCGGCGCCAGGCCGAAGCCGTGCCGGCGCATGATGAATCCGACGATGCCGGCGATCAGCATAATCCAGATGTCCAGCAGGTCGGACGCGGCCGCGTAGGCGCCTATGATCGAGAACGTGACGACGGCCGGCCACAGGATGGTGCGCGGGATCAGGGTCACCTGCGAGAACACCTTGGCGCCGACGAGACCGATGCCGAGAAACATGAAATTGGCCATCAGCATGGCGCCGAAAATCGCATAGATGAACTCCGGCGTCTGCTGGACCAGGTACGGGCCGGGCCTGAATCCGTGCATGATGAGTGCGACCAGGATCAGCGCCGTCGAGCCGCTGCCAGGAATGCCGAGCGCCAGCGTCGGCACCATGGCTCCGCCGGTCGCCGCGTTGTTGGCGGCCTCCGGCCCGGCAATCCCTTCGGGGCAGCCCTTGCCGAACTGGTCCTTGTTCTTCGACCAGCGCCGGGCCTCGTTGTAGCCCATGATCGCCGCGACGGTGGACCCTTCCGCCGGCAGGATGCCGATGAAGGTGCCGAGTCCGCTGGAGCGCAGGATCGTCTTCCAGATCAGGCGCAGATCGTCCCGGCTCGGCAGTTTCGTGACATGCGCCCTGATGCGTTCGTAATGCCCGGTCAGCGCCTGCGACTGGTTCAGCAGCTCGCCGATCGCGAACAGGCCGATCAGCACGGGCACGAAGGCGATCCCCTCGGTCAGTTCGGGGTATCCGAAGGTGAAGCGCTCGACGCCGGTGGTCAGGTGGATGCCGACGGTGCCGAGCAACACCCCGAAAGCCCCGGAAATCAGGTTGCGCAGCGACGACTTGCCGCTGATGGACGCCAGCATTGACAGCGCGAACACCGCGAGCGCGAAATATTCCGGCGGCCGGAATTTGAGCGCGACGGCGGCCAGCGCCGGTGCCGCGACGATGAACACGATCAGGCTCAACACGCCGCCGGTCACGCTGCTGAAGGTGGCGATGCCGAGCGCCCGGCCGGCCTCGCCGCGCTTGGCCATCGGGTAACCGTCCAGCGCCGTCGCCACTGCCGGCGGCGCGCCCGGCGCGTTGATCAGGATCGCCGTGATCGACCCGCCGAAGGTCCCGGCGCAGTAAAGCGCCGCCATCATGGCCACAGCGGGGACCGGATCCAGCGTGATCGTGAACGGCAGCAGCAGCGCGATCGCCATCGGCGAGCTCAGCCCCGGCAACGCACCGACCATGACGCCGATCAGCACGCTGCCGAAGATCAGCATGATGTTGAAGGGGTCGAGGAGGATGAGGCTCAGGCCTTCGATCACCGGTTCCATGTCAACTCACAGGGCGATGCCAAGGACCCCGGGCTCGAAGAAGACCAGCAGGACCTTGTTGAACAGATACGCGACCGCCAGCGGGAACAGGATCGCGAACGGGATGATCAGCTTGAGCCGGCGCTCTCCCCACAGCAGGGGCAGGATGGTGCAGACCCCGATCATCGTCAGCAGCATGCCGAGATAGGGGATGCCGAAGGCGAGGGCGATCAGCAACCCCGCGGTGACATAGGGCATCCGCTTGATCCTGTCGCTGCGCTCGGAATCGATGTCCCCGCCGCGCCGCGTGTGCAGCAGGTGCTCGAACGGAATTCCGAGCGTGAGAATGGCGATGATCAAGAGGACGAGTTGCGGGAAGAATTCAGGCGGTACGTTCTGCGCCAACATCGCGGAGACTTCCTCGAACGTCGTCGTGACGTAGTAGAGGATCCCGCTGATCGCGAGAATGATCAGAGCCACGACCAGATCGGTCGTGTGCAGCAGCTTCTCCCGCTCCGGTGGGATTTGCGACATTCAGCCTCGCTCCTGCTCTTGGCCGACTGCTCATTCGTTCACAGGTCCCGGAAACGGCCCGGGCCCGGCCTCCGTATCGCCGCGGCCCAAACCGGCGCCGGGACCGAGGGGACACCGCGGCGCCCCCTCGTGCCCGGTCGCCGATGCCGAGCTACTTGTCGAGCAGGTCCAGCTCCTTCAGCGCCCCGTAGGCCTTGGCATATTCTTCCTTGATATGCTTGTCCCAGACCTCATGACCGGCGACACTGTCTTCCGGCGTCAGCCCGGCACTCTTCAGATAGTTCGCGAAGACCTCATGGTTCATGGCCTTGACCATGGCCTTGGACAGCTTCTCGATGCGATCCGGCGGCGTCCCCTTGAGCACCCAGTAGCCGCGCGTCGTCGAGGTCTTGACCTCGTAGCCGCTCTCGTAGGTCGACGGAACGTCCGGATAGTCATTCAGGCGCTTTTCGGCCATCACCGCGAGGGCCCGGAAGGTGCCGTCCTTGACCTGCGATCCGGCCTCGCTGACATTCGGCAGCGTGGCATCGATGGCCCCGGACATCAGTGCCTGCACCATCTGCGCGCCGCTCCCGAACGGCACCACCTTGAACTGCATGCCAGCCGCCTTGGCCAGTTGCGCGAGTCCAATATGCTCGGTGCCGCCGACCTGCGCGACACCCCAGTTGAGAGGCCGCTCCTTCGACGCCGCGACGAGGTCGGAAAGGGTCTTGTAGGGGCTGTTGCCGGCAACGGTGACGAAGGTCGGGTCGTCCATCGCGCGGGCAATGCCGACGACGTCGTCAATAGACAGCGGCGACTTGCCGCGGGCGATCGTGTACAGATGGCTCTGAGTCAAGGCCAGCACGGTATAGCCGTCGCGCGGCTTGGACATCGCATACTGGTGGGCCTTGGCGCCGGACCCGCCGCGTTTCGAAACGACGGCCATGTCGACGCCAAGCTCACGGCGGGTGCGGATCATCATCATCCGCGCGGTCACGTCGGTGCCGCCGCCGTATTTGGAGTGAATCACGACCTCGATGGGCTTGGTCGGGAACTCCTCACTCAGCGCGCCGGTCAATATGGTCAGCGATGCGATCGTACTCGCCGCCATGACCATGAGGCCGCGGCGTCCAATCTTGTGGCCTGTTTTCATTCTGTCCTCCCTAGACAACGTTGTTGCGCCACTCCCGTGTGCCGAACCGTCCACGGGAATTGGCGTCGAACCGTCGCGCGGGCCTTTCAGGCCCGGCCGGCGGCATGCCGACAAGTTGATCGACATTGCCTTGAATTGTCAACACAATGCCATCGTAACCCTCCCTGCACCAACCGCATCGCCGGTCATCTGGCGCTTTGAAATGCCGGATTTCGGGAGCACGCAGGGATCCTGGCGTGTCCGGCACAACGCCCGTATTGTAGACAGATCGGGTGGTTTCGCCCCCTCTGACGAAAGGAGATCCGCGCGATGACCAGTTCCTGCGCCCAGTTGCGCGCCGCGCTCCAAGACCACCCGCCGGTCATCGCACCCGGCGTGTTCGACGGACTGTCGGCGCATCTCGCGCGGCGTGCGGGTTTCGAGGCGGTCTACGCCAGCGGCGGCGCCATCGCGCGGAGCATGGGCCTGCCGGATCTCGGCCTTGCCGGGATGGCGGAAGTCGCCGGCCGCCTGCGCGAGATCGTCGAAGCCGCCCAGTGCCCCGTCCTCGCCGATGGGGATACCGGCCACGGCACGGCGCTGCATGTTCGCCGCACGGTGCAGACGTTCGAGCGCTCGGGAGTGGCGGGGCTGCATATCGAGGACCAGGGATTTCCCAAGCGCTGCGGCCATATCGCTGGCAAGAGCCTGATTGCGACAGACGAGATGGTCGGCAAGATCGCCGCCGCGGCCGCCGCGCGCCGCGATCCCGATTTTGCGATCGTGGCGCGCAGCGACGCCATCGCGGTCGAGGGGTTCGATTCGGCGGTCGCGCGCGCGGCGGCCTACAAGGAGGCGGGTGCCGACCTGCTGTTCGTCGAGGCGCCGGAAACCGAGGACCAGGTGGCCGAGATCGCCCGGCGTCTGCCCGGCCCGCTGATGATCAACATGTTCCGCGGCGGGCGCACGCCGTTCATGCCGCCGCGGCGCCTTGGCGAACTGGGGTATCAGCTGGTGATCGTCGCCTCCGACGTGCAGCGCGCCGCGATCCGGTCGATAAGCGAGGTCCTGGCCGCCATCCGCAGGGACGGCGACAGCGGCGCGGTGGCGGACCTCCTGGGCCCGCTGGACGCGCGCGACGCGGCGGTCGAGCATGACGACTGGCTGGCCTGGGCCGACCGGTTCGGCGGCTGATTCGATCAGGCGACGGCCGGCGCGAAGCGCTCTTTGGCGATGGTCCGCGCCGCCAGCCGCACCCGATCCATGCGTGGCCACCAGCCGGCCGGGATGACGATCTCGCCCGATGCGAACGGCAGCGGCTCGGCGAGCAGCCGCGCGTCCGGCCGGATCTTGACGAAGCCGTTGAACTCGCCGGCATTGTCGATCAGGTTGTCGGCGATGCGCGCCTCCATCCAGCAGTTGAT
This sequence comes from Alphaproteobacteria bacterium, assembly GCA_041563955.1. GTDB lineage: Bacteria > Pseudomonadota > Alphaproteobacteria > UBA8366 > JADFVY01. Next base: position 18,963 of record JBFGQV010000026.1, read on the forward strand.
GTCGGCCCCCAGCCCGTCGCCGAGCACCGCGCCGAGCCCGCATGCCCGGACCCGCTCGATCGCCGTCGTCAGGCGCGCGAGCGACCCGAAGCGCTTGAGCTTGACCTTGCACAGCCCGACACCGGGCAGCGTCGCCGCCCGGTCGATGTCGGCAAGGTCGCAGATCGGCTCGTCCAGCATCAGGGGCACGCGGGAAACCGCCGCCACCGCCGCGTTCGCTTCCCAGTCCTCGGCCGCGCAGGGCTGCTCGAACAATTCGACGCCCGCGGGATCGATTGAGGATGCGAACCGGCAGCCGTCCTCCCGGCTGTAGGCGCGGTTCGCGTCGATGCGCAGCGTCGCGCGGCCGGCGGTTGCCCGCTGGATCCAGCCGAGCCGCTCGATATCCCCGCCCACGTCCTGGCCGACCTTGATCTTGAAGGTGCGAAAGCCTTGCTCCAGGCGATCCTCGACCTCCTGCTCGATCGCCCTGCGCGCGGTGGCATTGAACGCGGTCAGCAGGCGCAGGCGCGTAACCGCGCCCGTCCGCAGGACCGGTGCCTCCTCCAGCATCTCGATCGCCGTGGTCAGCGCAGTCGCGGCAACCGGGCTTTCGGCCGCGCGCCCGGCAACGAGCTGCCGCGCTGCGGCGGCGGTCAGCCCGGGCATCCGCGATCCGACGTCGCGGGCGAAGGCCCAGCCGCCGTCGCGGGTCTCGGCGCTGGAGCCGGGCGAGATGTGCTGTTCGCCCCAACCCTCGCGCCCGTCGTCGTCGCGGAGTTCGACGATCAGCGGCTCGAAGCACTCGAAGGTCCGGTAGGACAGCCGGTAGGGCGTGATCAGCGGTAGCTCCACGCGATAGAGAGTCACCTCGCGGATGCGCACCGACCTAGTTTCCCGTCCCGTCCGCGTCCGGCGCCAGCCACGGAAAGCGCTCGCGATACGCCGATTCGAACGCGCCCATCTCGGCCGCGAATTCCAGCGACAGGTCGATCTCGTTGAGCCCGTTCAGAAGGCAGTGCTTCTGGAAGGGATCGGCGGAGAACGTCAATGTCGCGCCGTCCGGCCGCACGATCGTCCCGGCCTCGAGATCGATCGCAAGCACCGGCCGCTCGGCGCGGCGCAGCTGGTCGCGCAGGTCCGCCACTTCGTCGTCCGCGAGGGTGACCGTCAACACCCCGTTCTTCAGGCAGTTGGCGGCGAAGATGTCGCCGAAGCTCGGTGCGACCAACGCCTGGATATCGCTATCGATCAGCGTATAGACGGCGCCCTCGCGCGACGAACCGCAGCCGAAATTGGTGCCGCCGACGATGATGCGGGCGCCGCGATACCGCTCCTCGTTGAGAGGGAAGTCGGGCCGCAATGCGCCGTCGTCGCCGCGGCGGACGTCGTGGAAGGTGAACTGGGCGTAGCCGACGGCGCGCGGCTTGCGGATGAACCGCGCCGGGAAGATCTGGTCGGTGTTCACATTGGCCATGTCCAGCGGCACGGCGGTGGCGGTGAGCTTGCGAAACGGTTCCATCGTACCCCCTAACCTTCGCCCGTGAGCTCGCGCACATCGGTGATCCGCCCGGTGACTGCCGCGGCGGCGGCCATGGCCGGGCTCATCAGATGGGTCCGGCCGCCGGGCCCCTGCCGGCCCTCGAAGTTCCGGTTGGAGGTGGACGCGCAGCGTTCGCCCGGACTCAACGTATCGCCGTTGATGCCGACGCACATCGAGCAGCCCGGCGACCGCCACTCGAATCCCGCGGCGAGGAAGATCTCGTGCAGCCCCTCCTCCTCGGCCTGCCGACGGACCAGGCCGGAGCCTGGCACGACCATGGTCGGCACGCGGGCCGTGCGGCCCCGCGCTATGGCGGCGGCGATCCGAAGATCCTCGATGCGACTGTTGGTGCAGGAGCCGATGAACACCCGGTCGACGGCGATCGTCCGCATCTCGGTGCCGGGCGCGAGCGCCATGTAGGTCAGTGCCCGCTCCATCCGTGCCCGCCGGCTGGGGTCGGGCTCCGCTGCCGGGTCGGGGATCGCGCCGTTCACGGGGGCGACCTGCTCGGGATTGGTGCCCCAGGTCACCATCGGGACGATGTCCGCGGCGGCGATCGTAACGTCGCGATCATACGCGGCGTCGGGATCGCTGGGCAATGTGCGCCAGTGGGCCAGCGCCCTGTCCCACCATTCGCCCTTCGGCGCATAGGGACGGCCCTTGACGTAGTCGTAGACCTTGTCGTCGGGCGAGATCAGGCCGGCGCGGGCGCCCGCCTCGATCGACATGTTGCAGACGGTCATGCGCTGCTCCACCGAGAGCGCCGCGATGCCGAGCCCGGCGTATTCGATGACGTGGCCGACCGCCCCGCCGGCGCCGATCCTGCCGATGATCGACAGGATCAGGTCCTTGGAGGAGATGCCATCGGGCAGCGCCGCATCGACCAGCACCCGCATGGTCTTGGGCCGGGGGCGCCACAGTCCCTGCACCGCCAGCACGTGCGCCACCTCCGACGATCCGACGCCGAACGCATAGGCGCCCAAGGCGCCGTGGGTCGAGGTGTGCGAGTCGGCGCCGGCGATCACCAACCCGGGCTGGGTGATCCCCTGCTCCGGCCCGACGACGTGGAGGATGCCCTGACGAATGTCGCCGAGCCCGAACAGCGTGATGTCGTTGTCCCGGGAATCCGATTCGATCAGTTCGACCATGTTGCGGATTTCCGGGTCGGTGATGCCGTCGAGCCCCTTTTCGCGCCCCACGGTGGGAACGTAATGGTCGGAGAAGGCAAACGCCTGCCCGGGGTTGCGGATGGGCCGTCGCTCCCGCCGCATCTTGTCGAAGGCGTGGAAGGAGTTCTCCTGCAGCAGCAGCCGGTCGACGTACAGCAGGCATTCGCCGTCGTCGCGCCGGGCGACGACGTGGCTGTCCCAGATCTTGTCGACGAGCGTCCTGGCGCGCGGCATCCCGTTGGCTCCCTTGACCCTTCGGAGAACTGTAGACAATCGGGGACAGCACTGGCAACGGCGACGGAGCGGGGCGGCGCTGACCGCCGCCCGCAAAGCCACAGTCCGGCAAGACACTGCTTGGCATCCGGGCGGCCGCGCCATAAAACCGATTGTCGACAAACCTGCCCCGGGGAGCTTCGTGGAACTGGATCTGCTCTCGATCGCGCTGATCGTGCTGGCCGCGTTCGGCACCGCCGTCTTCCATGCCGTCGGCGGATTCGCCGGCGGGCTACTCCTGGCGATCTGCCTCGCCCCGATCCTCGGGGTGAAGGAGACGGTCCCGGTCACCGCAACAGCGATGATCGTGTCCAACATCAACCGGGTCTGGGCGTTCCGCGCCGCCGTCGACTGGCGCAAATTCGCCGTCGTGTTCGGGGTATCGCTGCCCTGCATCGTCGTCAGCGCAATCGTCTACATCAAGCTACCGGTGGCGGCGGTCGCCCTGCTGCTGGGCGGATTCCTCGCCCTCAGCCTGCCGGTGCGGCGCTACATGGCGGCGCATGCGTTCACGGTCGGCCCGCGCGGGCTGGCCGCAGCCGCGATTCCCTACGGGCTGATCTCGGGCTCGACCTTCGGCGCAGGCATGATGCTGGCGCCATTCCTGCTCGGCGCCGGGCTGGCCGGCGAGCCGCTTCTCGGCACCGTCGCCGCCATCGGCTTCGGCCTCAATCTCACCAAGTCCGCGGTCTTCGGCCTGTCGCCCCTGCTCGGCCCGGAGCTGATGGCCAAGGGCGTGCTGATCGGGTTGTGCACCATCCCGGGCACCTATCTCGGGCGCTGGATCGTCCGCCGCACCTCGATCCGGGTCCACACCATGTACATGGAGGGCCTGGTCCTGTGCGGCGCCCTGTATTTCCTGTGGAACGCCGCCTCGGGCTTCGGCTGGCTATGAGCGCCGTCGCCCTCGACCTCGACGCCCACCCGCCGGCCGACGCGCTGGCCCGGCTGTGCGCCCTCGGCGAAACGCAGCGCACGGACTTCGCCGGCGGACGAGTCGTCTGGCGCATCTGGGGCAGCGGCCGTCCGCTCGTGTTGCTGCACGGCGGCTACGGCACGTGGATGCACTGGGTGCGCGCGATCCCGCCGCTGGCCGGCCGTTTTCGGCTGCTGGTCCCGGACATGCCGGGTTTCGGCGAGTCCGATTCGCCGCCCGCCCCGCACAGCACGGAAGGCATAACCGCCCCACTGGCCGCGGGCATCGACGCGATTCTGGGCGCGGGCGCGCATCTCGCGATCGCAGGGTTCTCCTTCGGCGGGGTCATCTCCGGCCACCTTGCGCACGCGCTCCCGGGCCGAGTCGACACGCTGGTGCTGGTCGGCAGCGGCGGGTTGGGCGCGAAGCGCGGCGACATGGCCGAGTTGGTCCCGCGCCGGCCCGGCATGACCGCGGCACAGGTCGCGGTGGCGCATCGCCGCAACCTCGAGATCCTCATGCTGTCGGAGCCCTCGCTGGTCGACCCGCTGGCGCTGTATATCCAGCACCGCAACACCGAGCAGCACCGGGTCAAGAGCCGGCCGATCTCGATGACCGACACCCTGGCCCGGGTGCTGCGCAAGACCGACGCGCCGCTGAAGGCGATCTGGGGCGAGAAGGACGCGACGGCCGGCCCCTACCTCAAGCAGCGCGAGGAGATCCTGCGCGCCATCGATCCCGACCTCGATTTCCGGGTGATGCCCGGCATCGGCCACTGGGTGATGTACGAGGCGCCGGAGGACTTCGCGGCGTTGCTCGCCGAGTTGCTCACCGCGCCCCGCTAATCGAGACTGAGGTCCTGGCGGCGCAGCCACGCGCTGAATTCCGGGCGCTCCGGAACCGACAGCTGCCGCGCCACGTTTTCCGACCAGACGCCGCGTTCTGCGACGCCGTAGCGGTCGACGTGGCGCTGCCGCTCCGGCGCGATCGGTTTTTCCGCGAACACGCGGTCGTCATAGGCGTCGACCGCTGCGTCGAGGCCCGAATCGTCGTAGCGGTCCTCGTGCACCACCACGGACGGTGGCAGGCGCAGCGACACCTCCGGCTCCGCCGCGGGCCAGCCCGCGGCCAGCCCGGCGATCGGAAACACGCCGGACGGCAGCGCGAGAAGATCCTGCAGCGCGTCGAGATCGTTGCGCACGACGCTCAGCGGGCAGCAGCCGAGCCCCAGGGCCTCGGCGGCGCCGATGAAGCATTGCATGGTCAGCGCCGCGTCCACCGCCGCGTTCATGAAGGTATCGACATTGTCGTTGCGGTGCGCGTAGCCGCGCTGCGCCGCGATCTGGCGGCCACGGCGGACGTCGCCGAGGAACACGAGCAGCAGCGGCGCGTCCGCCGCCCACCTGGCCTGGGGAATGAGCTTAAGGAAGCGGGCGCGGCAGTCCTGATCCTTGAGCACGACGATCGAATACTGCTGCAGGTTGGATTTCGTCGGCGCCGACTGGGCGCACGCCAGCAGGCATGACAGCAGCCCGTCGGGCACCGGCTCCGACCGGAAGCGCCTGACGCTGCCCCGCGACAGGATGTGCGCAACCGCCGAAAGGTCGGTCGGAATGCCATCGGCCGCGGGGGCATCGACGCCGAATCGGCTGCGGTAGTACGTGGCAAAATCGTTCATCGCTGTGTCCTGTCCCCTGTCGAGCACGTGCACCTTAGGTCGCGCGCAGCTTGCGGCGGCCGCCGGTCATTGGGCGAGTTCCCTGATCTCCGCCAACAGCGCCGCCGGCAGCGTCACTCCCTCTGCGCGCGCCGCCGCCAGCCGCCTCTGCTCGGCGAGGCCGGGATAGAGGACCGGCCGGGCCGGGTCCGCCGGCGGCGTCGATGTGATGATATCGAGGAATTCCTGCATCGCGTGGTCGTAGTCTGGGCCGCGCAAGCGCTTTGCGTCGATCGCAATGAAGAAATGGCCGGTGCGTTGCGGGGCGCCGGGAGTGTCCACCCAGGACGAGATCGCGGTCAGGAACGCGCCGCCGGGCAGCAGGCCGGAGAGCAGGTCCACCGCCTGCGCCAGGCCGGAACCCTTGTGCCCCCCCATCGGCGCGAGATATCCGTCGAGCGCGGCGGCCGGGTCGGTGGTCGGCGCACCGTCGCGCGTGACCGCCCAGCCCACCGGGATCTTCGCGCCCTCGCGCAGCGCGCGGCGGATCTTGCCGCGCGCCGCCACCGACATCGCCATGTCGAGGATGAAATGCGGGCCGGACGGGTTGGGCAGCGCGATGCACAGGGGGTTGTTGCCCGTGCGCGCCGCCGCCCCGCCCCAAGGGGGCATCGTGGTGCTGGCGTTGGAGCCGAGGATCAGCGCCATACCGTCCTCGCAGGCGCGCAGAGCGTAGGGCGCCAGCGGACCGAAATGATTGCTCTCGGCTATTCCGGAATACGCGATGCCGGTTTCCCGCGCCATTGCCAGCGCCTCCGCCAGCCCGCGCTGGCCCGCGACGGGGCCGAGGGCGTTGTCGGCGTCGATCGTCGCAAGTGCGGGCGCGCGGCGATCGATACGGATCTGCGGGGCCGCGTTGATCCCGCCGAGACCGATGCGGCAGATGTATTCGGGGACCCGGATCATGCCGTGCGTCGGAATCCCCATCATCTCTCCGGTCAGCAGGATGTCGACGGTATCGCGTGCATCGCCGTCGCCGATGCCGGCACGCACGAACGCGGTTGTCGTCAGGGCCGCCAGCTCACCGGCTGTGATCGTAACGACATCTCCGGCCATGCACGGCTCCCCTTCAGCCCGCAATCCCGGCGACGATCGCGTCGGTAACCGCCTCGGTTCCGGCGTTGCCGCCGAGATCCGCGGTGCGCGTGGACGGATCGGTCAGCGCCCGGTCGACCGCATCGCCGATCGCCCGTGCGGCACCCGCCAGTTCGTCGCGGCGGTGCCGGCGGGCCAGCCAGTTTAGCAGCATGGCGGCCGACAGGATCAGGGCAACGGGATTGGCGATGCCCTTGCCGGCGATGTCCGGCGCGGAGCCATGTTGTGCCTGTGCCATGGCATGGTCGTCGCCGGCGTTGAGCGATGCGCCGAGGCCGAGGCTGCCGGCCAGTTCCGCCGCTTCATCGGACAGGATGTCCCCGAACATGTTGGTGGTCAC
>JBFGQV010000027.1:0-25938 GCA_041563955.1 Alphaproteobacteria bacterium
GCCACCGGCCCGTCGAATTCGTCCTGACCGTCGGTCTCATCGGCCATTCCTGATCTCCAGTTCGTACTTTTCGAGCCACGTCACCCTTCGAGACGGCGCTTCGCGCCTCCTCAGGGTGTGAGGACACAAATATCGGCACCTCATGCCAAGGAGCGCCGGAGGCGCGTCTCGAAGTATGAGGTCGCGCAATCGACTGCGCCGCGGCCGTTGCCAAAACAATAAGCGGAACGGGGCGCCGTTCAAGACGGCGCCCCGGATTCCTTCGGGTCTGTCCGGCCCGGCCTAGTGGCCGTGATCGACCAGACCGACCCAGTCCTTCTTCATCATCGTCCACTCGCCGGTCACGGGATCCATGCGCGAGTTGACGAAGCAGTGCCAGTTCTCCTCGTCCAGGTCGGGGAAGTCGGCCCGGTAGAAGAAGCCCGGATACCGCGTCTCCTCGCGGTACAGGATATGGCGCAGATGGACCTCGGCGGTGCGGACGCGGTGGTAGTTCTCCCACGCGCGCAGCAGCTCGTGCAGGTCCTTGGCCCGCATGTGCAGGCTGTCCTCGCGCACCATCTCCAGAAGGTGCAGCCCGTGCTCGAGCATCACCTTGTTGGTCTGGTAAAAGGTCGAGACGCCCGCCACGTATTCGTCCATCAGCTTCTGCAGGCGCATCTGCAGCATCCGCGGCACGATGTAGTGCGGGTTGATGTCCTCGGCCGTGGTCTTGTCCTTGTGCTCGAGGTAGTTGCGCACCGGCCGGTAGATCTCTTCCGTGATGTCCTTGATGTCGGCCTTGAAGGACGCGCTGTAGCCGTCGTTGTCCTTGCAGAACTTGACCATCGCCTTGGCCGCGATGCGGCCCTCGGCATGGGAGCCGGACGAGAACTTGTGGCCCGACGCGCCGACGCCGTCGCCCGCGGTGAACAGGCCCTTGACGGTGGTCATGCGGTTGTAGCCCCATTTCCACTCGTCCGGGGAGCTCAGGTCCTCGGGACCCGACACCCAGATGCCGCAGCAGCCGGAATGGCTGCCGAGCAGATAGGGCTCGGTCGGCATCAGCTCGGACACGGTTTCCTCCGGCCGGATGTTCATGCCGGCCCAGACCGAGGCCTGGCCGATGCACATGTCGAGGAAGTCCTCCCAGGCTTCGGCCTCGAGATGCTTGACCTCCTGCGGCGTCATCGTCTCGGCCAGCTTGGCCATCGCCGTCGGCGTGTCCATGAAGATCGGCCCGCGGCCTTCCTTCATCTCTTTCAGCATCAGGTGGTTGCGCAGACAGGTCGGGACCACGGCCGCGGTATCGTAGGGCGCGAAATCCTTCAGCATGTCGGCGTTCTTGGTCGCGTAATCCTCACCGAAACCGTTGGTCGCCTTCGACTTGAACAGCAGGAACCAGGCGCCGACCGGCCCGTAGCCGTCCTTGAATCGGGCCGGCACGAAGCGGTTCTCCATCATCGTCATCTCGGCCCCGGCCTCGACCGCCATGGCGTAGGTCGAGCCCGCGTTCCACACCGGATACCAGGTGCGGCCCTGGCCCTCGCCGGTGGAGCGCGGCCGGAATACGTTGACCGCGCCGCCGGCAACCAGCAGCGCCGAGTTGCACTTGAAGACATACAGCTTGTGATCACGCACCGACAGGCCGACGGCGCCGGCGATGCGGTTGTCCTCGTTGGCGTCGAGCAGCAGTTTGACGATGAACACGCGCTCGTAGATGTTCTCGATGCCGATGGCCTTCTTCGCGGCTTCGGCGACGATCGGCTTGTAGCCTTCGCCGTTGATCATGATCTGCCAGCGGCCGGAGCGGACCGGCTTGCCGCCATCCTTCAGGGCGACGCCTTCCGTCTCCTTGGTCTTCCAGATCGGCAGGCCCCATTCCTCGAACAGCTCGACGCTGTCATCGACATGGCGCCCGACGTCGAACACGAGGTCGTCGCGGGTGATGCCCATCAGATCCGCGTGCACCATGCGCACGTAATCCTCGGTCTGGTTCTCGCCGATATAGGTGTTGATGGCCGACAGGCCCTGCGCCACCGCGCCGGAGCGGTCGAGCGCCGCCTTGTCGACCAGGGTGATCTTGACGTCGTCGCCGGCCCAGCGCTTGGCCTCGAAGGCCGCGCCGCAGGCCGCCATGCCGCCACCGATAATCAACAGATCGGTTTCGACCTCGACGACCTCGGGATTTCCGAAGGTACCTTCACTCATGGGTGCTATGTCCCCCTAAAATCTAAGGTTTCTCGGCCACAGGACGACACCCGTCGCGCCGTCCCGATCGAGACCGCCGATCAGATGGTCGGCAGTTGCTTGTTGGCCTGCGTGAACAGCAGTTGGCTGTTGATGTCGCCTGCAGGCGGCTTGTCCCTGTAGGGCTCGATGCTACCCACCGGCGTGGTGCGAACCGGAAACTTGAAGCGCTTGATCTCGCCGTCGCGGAACTTGATCGTCCACATGATGTGGGTGTCGGTGCGCAGCGGGATCGCGGCGCCGCCCATCGGCACGAAGTCGGCGTAGGCGCGAACCTCGATGGCTTGGCGCGGGCAGGCCTTGACGCAGCACATGCACTCCCAGCACTGGTCCGGTTCCTGGTTGAAAGCCTTCATCCGCTCGGTATCGAGCGTCATCAGGTCGTGCGGACAGATATACATGCAGGCGGTTACATCACCGCCCTTGCAGCCGTCGCATTTGTCGGTATGCACAAAGGTAGGCATAAAGACGTCTCTCCCTTGGTTGGCGGCGGATGACGTACCGGCATCCCCCACTCGTCCCGGCACGACGGCCGAAACGCGCTCGTGAACCATGTCCCGGACCGGATCGGTAGCCCCCACCGTCCCGGATGTATATTCGAGTTTTATCATATTCGAAACCGTGAAGGCGAGTCAAAAAACCATTGCCGAATTAGGGAGACGTGCGGCCATAAGGCGCAGGGGCGAAATTCGTTGCAGTTCTTGGGCGGGTCCTGTGCAATGGGTTGAAGTTTCGGCAACGGGCACGGGCCAAGGACGACATGAAATCCGACCTCGAGGAGCTGACGCACCGCCTGATCGCGTTTCGCGACGCGCGCGACTGGCGGCAGTTCCACTCGATGAAGAACCTCATCCTCTCGGCCAGCCTCGAGGCGGCCGAGATCATGGAGCTGGTGCAGTGGAAGGATGACGAGGCGGTGGAGCGCGCCGCCACGGGCGATACCGAATTCCGCGCCCGCCTCGCCGAGGAATGCGCCGACGTCTTGCTCTACCTGCTGCTGATCTGCGAGCGGGCCGGCATCGACCTGGCCGAGGCCGCAACAGCCAAGATCTCGCTCAACGAGAAGAAATACCCGGTCGACAAGGCCCGCGGCACGGCACGGAAATACACCGAGCTGTAAAGACAGACCGGGGCGGGCCCGCCTGGCCCGCCCCGGCAAAGATGGGGTTTGGACTCGTGTAGTTCAGCCGATTCCCGCAGTCGTCATGATGGCCTGGACGATGCCGTTCCCGGCAGGGGTGGCGCCAGACATTTACTAGTGATGCTTCGCTTCATCGTCCGGCGCTCCCGACCAAGACTGATTCGGTTATCCGACTATAGGCCCTGTTTGTCGCAGAATTTCGCCGGCGCGGGGGCCATTTTGTCGCAAAGGATGACAATCCGCCCGTCCGACACATTTTGTTACAAGTTTCGCGTCGCCGTCGCGATTGCGTGGTTAGCGGCGCTGCCAAAACCGGATAGATTTGTGGCATGGAGCCATCGCCCCATATCCTCGTCGTCGACGATGCGCACGACATCCGCGAGCCGCTGGCCAAGTATCTCGCGAAGAACGGCCTGCGCGTCAGCGCCGCCGTAAACGCTGCCGAGGCGCGCAAGGAGCTGAAGACCAGCGCCATCGACCTCCTCGTGCTCGACATCATGATGCCCGGCGAGGACGGGCTGTCGCTGTGCCGGCACCTGCGCGAGACCACGGAGATCCCGGTCATCCTGCTGACCGCGATGGCGGAGGACACCGACCGGGTGGTCGGGCTGGAGATCGGCGCCGACGACTACGTCACCAAGCCGTTCAATCCGCGCGAACTGCTGGCGCGAATTCGGGCCGTGCTGCGCCGCGCCGGCGCCGTGCCGCGGTCGCGAGACGCGACGGAGACCCGGCGGCTGCGCTTCGCCGGCTGGCTCCTCGATACGGACCGGCGCGAGCTGACTGGCGCCGACGGCGTGGCGGTGCCGCTGAGCACCGCGGAGTTCCGGTTGCTGACCGCGTTCCTGGAGCGCCCGCACATCGTGCTGTCGCGCGAGCAACTGCTCGACCTGACCAGCGGGCGTGCCGCGCAGGTGTTCGACCGTTCGATCGACAACCAGGTCAGCCGACTGCGCCGCAAGATCGAGGCGGATCCCAAGCACCCGTCGCTGGTCAAGACCGTGTGGGGCGGCGGCTACGTGTTCGCCGCCGACGTCCAGGAGGAGGCGGCATGAGCCGCCTGCTGCCGAAAAGCCTGTGGGCGCAGCTCGTGCTGCTGCTGCTGGCGGCGCTGGCGCTGTCGCATCTGCTCGCCTTCATCGTCTTTTCCGGCGAGCGCCAGCAGGCGATGCGCAGCGTCCACTATCTCGAGTTGCTGGAGCGCACGGCCTCGATGGTGCGGGTCCTCGACGCGACTCCGGCGGACACGCGCGAGGAGATCCTGCGCGCCCTGGGGTCGCCGCGGCTGCGCTACTGGATCACCGAGGTGAGCGCCCTGCCCGCCACCGTGACGGCGGACGGCGAGACCTGGTTGGTCTCCATGCTCGTGGCCCTGCTCCCCGAGGGGCGGCCGGTGCCGCCGCGGGTGCTCGTGGCCGAAAACAACGGACAGGACATCGCCTGGGGGCACCACGGCGCGGCGCACCGCCGGCCGGCGCCAGGTGCCGCCGGCACGCCGAAGCCGGGCGACGGCGGCGCCGCGCAGGGGCTCGGGGCGCTGACCGGAGATTCGGGCCGCCAGGCGACGCCGACCGGGCTGACGCTGTCGGTGCCGCTGGCCGACGGATCGTGGCTGAACGTGACGACCCGCTATGCCGAGCCGCCGGTCGAATGGGCCTGGCCGTCGATCGTCTCGCTGCTGCTGGCGGCGCTTGCGATCACGGTCGTCGCCGCCCTCATGGTGCGGCGCATCGCGCGCCCGCTGACCGCGCTGGCCGGCGCCGCGGAGAGGCTCGGCCGTGGCGAGGCGGTGGTGGCGCTCGAGGAGAGCGGGCCGGCCGAGGTGCGCGGGACGACCGCCGCCTTCAACGCCATGCAGGACCGCCTGACCCGCTTCATCCGCGACCGCACGACCATGCTGGCGGCGATCAGCCACGATCTGCGCACCCCGATCACCGCGCTGCGCCTGCGCGCGGAGCTGGTGGAGGACGCGGAGACGCGCGACAAGCTGCTGCAGATTCTCGATGAAATGCAGCGCATGACCGAGGCGACGCTGGCCTTCGCCCGCGAGGAGGCGACGCGCGAGGACACCCGCCTCGTCGATCTCGAGGCCCTGGTGGAAAGCCTCTGCGACGACCTCGCCGAGCTGGGCATGGAGACCAGCTTTACCGGCGACGGCAAGGCGCCGCTGTCGTGCCGGCCGGTCAGCCTGAAGCGCGCGGTCCGCAACCTGATCGAGAACGCGGTGGCGTACGGCAAGCGGGCGCGAGTCTCGCTGCACCAGACGGCAAGCGCGCTGCGCATCGACATCGACGACGACGGCCCGGGTATTCCGGCCGACGATCTGGAGCGCGTTTTCAGCCCGTTCGTGCGGCTTGAGGGCTCGCGCAGTCGGCAGACCGGCGGCATCGGCCTCGGCATGGCCATCGCGCGCTCGATCGTGCGCGGCCACGGCGGCGACATCACCCTGGAAAACCGCCCGCAAGGCGGCCTGCGCGCGACCGTCCGTCTGCCCCGGTGGCAGCGTTAGCGCAGTGTCCGCTCATCGGGACGCAGGCTTCCCCCGTTGAAGTGGTGAGTCCCACCCCCACCGTGCCCTCCCCCGTCGAGGGGGAGGGAAATTTCCATGTCGTGGCAATAATTTATCCCCTCCCTTGGTGGGAGGGGGCAGGGGGAGGGGGATAAACGAGAGGCGCCGGCGAACGCCGGCTCCGATTCCATCTTGCGGGATAACGCGCCAGGAAGCCGTCAGCGGCCCGCCAGCAGCGCCACCAGCTTCTGCCGTCCCTTCTTCTCGGCGATCTGCAGCGGCGTGTTGCCGTCGCCGTCGGTCGCCGCCGGGTCGGCGCCGGCATCCAGCAGCAGCCGGGCGATCTCCGCGTTGCCGCGCGACGCCGCCCAGTGCAGCGCCGTGCCGCCGTTGGCGTCGCGCGTGTTCGGGTCGGATCCTTTGACCAGGAAGGCATGCACCACCGCGGGATGGCCCTTGCGGATCGCCTCGATCAAATCCTTCGCCGGGTTCTGCTTGCCGGCGTTCCAGCCGCCGACGCCGGCGTGCAGCAGCTCGCCGCCGATCACCTCTTCGGCGACCGGGTAATAGGCCTGCGCCAGGGAATCGACGACCACGGCGCCCTCGCCGTATTCGAGGGCCACCGCCCGGGCGGCGTCGGGCCGGTCGTAGCCGGTGATCATGCGCCCGTCGGGCGAGCGCACGTAGTAGCGGTGCGGTTGGTCGGTCATGCCCAATCAGATGGCCCGGGATCGGTAATGTGCAAGACGCCGGCGGATTGCCGCCAGCTATCAGCCGTCGGCCGTCAGCAATCGAATCGAGGCCGATGGCTGACGGCTGAACGCTGACGGCTGCCCTGGAACGCCTTGCGCCTATTTCAGCGAGTCGTAATAGGCCTGCAGGACCTTCAGCACCTCCGGGCGGCTGAACTCGTGCGGCACCTCCTCGTGCTTGGCGAACATCTCGCGCAACCGCGTGCCGGAGATCGACAGCCGGTGCTCGTCGCCGTGCGGACAGGTCTTGGACGTGGCCATGCCGTCGCAGCGCTTGCAGTAGAAGGTGATGTCAATCTTCAGCGGGCGCGTCTCCAGCGCACCGTCCCACAGCTGATCGAAGATGTGCTGCGCATCGAACGGGCCGTAGTAGTCGCCGACGCCGGCGTGATCGCGGCCGATGACCAGGTCGGAGCAGCCGAAATTCTGCCGGAACAGCGCGTGCAGCAGGGCCTCGCGCGGGCCGGCGTAGCGCATCTCGATCGGATAGCCCGACTGGATCGCGGTGCCCGGCACGAAGTAGTGCTCGACCAGCGCGTTGATCGCGTTGACGCGCACCTCGGCCGGGATGTCGCCGGGCTTGAGCTTGCCGAGCACCTGGTGGATCAGCACGCCGTCGCAGATCTCGATGCCGATCTTGGCGAGGTACTCATGGCTGCGGTGCATCGGGTTGCGGGTCTGGAAGGCGGCGACGCGCGACCAGCCCTTCTCGTTGAACAGCGCCCGCGTCTCCGCTGGCCGCATGTAGAGACCCTTGTACTGCTTCGGGTACACCCCCTCCGACAGCGCCGTCACCCGTCCGGCAAGGTTGACCGGACCCTGCTCGAGCACCTTCTGCACGCCCGGGTGTTTTTCATCGTTGGTGCGGTAGACGTGCTCGCACTCCAGCGACTTGTCGATGACGTACTTCTCGGTCACCTCGAGGATGCCCATGATCTCGCCGCCCTCGCCGTCGACCAGCGCCACCTCCTCCTCGATGCCGATCGAATCGGCGAGGTCCTGCTCGGCCGACAGGGTGATCGGGATCGGCCAGAAGACGCCGTTCGACAGCTTCATATCGACGCAGGCGCCGCGCCAATCGGCCTCGCCCATGAATCCGTCCAGCGGCGTGTAGGCGCCCATCGCCATCATCACCAGATCCGACGTCTCACGGCTCGACATCGGCACCTTCTTCAACTGCGCGGCGCGCTTGAGCTCCTCGGCGCGCTCGGCCTCGGGCGCCAGCAGCGGCTTCAGGCCCGCGCCGCCATGCGGTGGCACCAGTTTCGACATGGCATCATCTCCCTTCCAGGCTCGCTCTTCCGTCAACCGGCGCCGCAACGGTCAAATCCGTCGCTGCGCAATCGCTCCTATAAAAATACGAGTTTTCATTCTCACACAAGAATGTTCTAATATGCGAATATGTTCGCCGGCGGGCTTTTTGACGCGGCGCCATCTGTGTAACAACGTAACCTTCCAGCTAATTGGGACAGGCGAATCGACATGGCGAATCAAGGGCCAACGAGCCAGACGATCCTGGTGGTCGGCGGCGGGATTGCCGGCGTCACCGCGGCGGTCGAGGCGGCGGAAACCGGCTATGACGTCATCCTGCTGGAGCGCGGACCGGCGCTCGGCGGGCGCGTCGCGCAGCTGAACCGCTACTTCCCCAAACTGTGCCATCCGACATGCGGGCTGGAGATCAATTACCAGCGCATCCGCAAGCTCAACAACCTGCGTGTCGTGACCATGGCGAGTGTCGCGGAAGTCAAGGGCGACAAAGGAAATTACACGGTTTCGGTCAGCGTCGCGCCGCGCTACGTCAACGCCAAATGCACCGCCTGTGGCGCCTGCGCGGAGGCCACCGAGATGGAGGTCGACAGCGCCTTCAACTATGGGCTTTCGAAGACCAAGGCCGCCTACCTGCCGCACGAGCATGCCTTCCCCATGCGATATGTTGTCGCACCCGAGGCGATCGGCACGCCGGAGGCCGACAAGATCAAGGCCGCCTGCAAGTATGACGCGATCGACCTCGACGATGCGGGCGAGAGCTTCGAGGTCGCCTGCGGCGCCATCGTCTGGGCCACCGGATGGGAGC
This sequence comes from Alphaproteobacteria bacterium, assembly GCA_041563955.1. Lineage (GTDB taxonomy): Bacteria > Pseudomonadota > Alphaproteobacteria > UBA8366 > JADFVY01. The sequence continues at coordinate 8,706 of JBFGQV010000027.1, forward strand.
CGTACGATCCGGTGAAGCTGGAATCGTACAGCTACAACCTGTCGCCGGACATCATCACCAACGTGCAGATGGAGCGGCTGGCCAACCACGACGGCCCGACCGGCGGGCGCATCGTCCGCCCCTCGAACGGCGAGCCGGTCAAGAAGGTGGCGATGATCCAGTGCGCCGGCTCGCGCGATCACAACCACCTGCCCTACTGCTCGCGAATCTGCTGCCTCGGCTCGCTGAAGCACGCGGCGTACGTACGCGAGCAGTACGCGGACGCGGAGGTCGACATCTACTACATCGACCTGCGCGCGCACGACAAGCTGGAGGCCTTCTACCAGCGTGTCGCGGCCGACCCGCAGGTGCATTTCATGAAGTCCAAGCCGGCCTCGATCGAGATCGACGACGACGGCAACCCGGTGCTGCACGGCGAGGACACCATCACGCGGGAGCTGTACGACCGGGCGTACGACCTGGTGGTGCTGGCGACCGGCATGAAGCCCGCCGCGGCCGACGGCTATGCGCCGCCGATGGCCGTGGAGCGCGACGAGTACGGCTTCCTCGTGCCGTCACTGGAAGGCGATGGCGGCATCATCCCCGCCGGCGTCGCCGCCGGGCCGCTGGACGTGTCGATGTCGGTGCAATCGGCGACGGCGGCGGCCCTCAAGGCCATCCAGGCCGTCGGGCCGAAGAGTTAGGGGGGCTTGACCGATGAGCGAACGGAAACCCGGCGTCTATATCTGCAAGGGCTGCGGCATCGCCGAGGCGGTCGACTGCGGCGCCCTCGAATCGCTGGCCTCCGGGGAATTGAAGGTGCCGGTCTGCCGCCAGCACGACGTGCTGTGCAGCGAGGACGGCGTCGCCGTCATCGCCAAGGATGTCGCCAACGGCACGGTCAACCTGCCGATCATCGCCGCCTGCTCGCAGCGCGTGATGGCGGACCGCTTCGACTTCGACGGTGCCACCACGGTGCGTACCAATCTGCGCGAATGGGTCGCCTGGGCCCGGCCGGCCGGCGAGGAAGACACCCAGATGGCGGCGGCCGACCAGGTCCGCATGGGCGTCGCCCAGGCCTCCAAGACGGCGCCGCCGGAGTCGCGCATCGAGGAGGGGCTGAGCACCCGGATCATGGTCGTCGGCGGCGGCGCGACCGGGCTTTCCGCGGCGCTCGAGGCGGCGACGGCCGGCCACGAGGTGCTGCTGGTCGAGAAGAGCAAGGAGCTCGGCGGCTGGAGCGCGAAATGGTCGAAGCGCATGCCGCACCGGCCGCCCTATCGCGACCCGCAGGACAACGACATTGCGGCGCTGGTCGACAAGGTGCAGGGCGACAAGGCGATCACGGTCAAGACCGAGACCACCGTGGCCGAGACCAGCGGCATGCCCGGCAAGTTCGAGGTCAGCCTGGTCAACGGCGCCTCGGCGTCGGCGGAGACGGTCGGCGCCATCGTCGTCGCCACCGGCTGGCGGCCGTACGATGCCGGCAAGCTCGGCCATCTCGGCTACGGCGCATCGCCCGACGTGGTGACCGGCGTCGAGCTCGAGGCGATGCTCGCGGGCGACGGCGTCAAGCGCAAGTCTGACGGGGCCGCGCCGAACAACATCGCCTTCGTGCTGTGCGCGGGCTCGCGCGATACCGAGCATCTGCCCTATTGCTCGTCGGTGTGCTGCGGCGCCTCGATCAAGCAGGCGCTGCAGATCCGCGCCGCCAACCCGGACGCGATGGTCTACATCATCTTCCAGGAGCTGCGCACCCCGGGCACCGCCGAGGAGTTCTACCGCCAGGCCCAGGAAGAGGGCATCGTCTTCATGAAGGGCAAGGTCAAGTCGGTCGGCGCGGATTTGACGGTCACGGTCGACGACGCGCTGCTCGGCCAGGAAGTGCCGATGGCGGGCCTCGACATGGTGGTGCTGGCCACCGGCATGGTGCCGAACGCCACCGACCCCGACAAGGCCGCCTCGGAAAAGGGCGAAGAGCAGCTCGCCAACGACATCAACCCGGTGGCGCCGATCGCGCGCGCCGGCGATGGCGAGGTGGAGGCGCCGGCATGGCCGACGGCGGCGCCGGCAGGCGGGGCGATCCTCAATCTGCAATACCGCCAGGGCCCGCATCTGCCGATGCTGGCCGACGGCTTCGCCGATTCCCACTTCATCTGTTTCCCCTACGAGACGCGCCGCACCGGCATCTACACCTGCGGCCCGGTGCGCCGCCCGATGGACATCGCCGAGAGCGCGGAGGATGCGGCCGGCGCGGTTCTGAAGGCGATCCAGGCGATCCGCGGCGCGCAGGCGGGCATGTCGGTGCACCCGCGGGTCGGCGACCTCAGCTTCCCGAAATTCGGCCTCGACATCTGCACCAAGTGCCGGCGCTGTACGGTGGAATGCCCGTTCGGCGCCATCGACGAGACAGAGGAAGGCTACCCGATCCTCAATCCCACGCGCTGCCGCCGCTGCGGCACCTGCATGGGCGCCTGCCCGGTGCGGACCATCAATTTCGACAACTACAACGTCCAGATGGTCAGCGAGATGATCGGCGCGGTGGAGATCCCGGACGAGTTCTCGGAGAAGTACCGCATCCTGATCCTGGCCTGCGAGAACGACGCGGCGCCGGCGCTCGACATGGCCGGCATCAACCGCCACACGCTCAACGCCGAGGTGCGGGTGATCCCGGTACGCTGCCTCGGCTCGGTCAGCATGCTGTGGATCTCCGACGCCTTCCAGCGCGGCTATGACGGCGCGATGCTCATGGGTTGCCGTTCCGGTGACGATTACCAATGTCATTTCATCAAGGGCAGCCTGATCGGCCAGGAGCGCATGAAGAACATCGGCGAGACGCTGCAGAGCCTGATGCTGGAGGACGGGCGCGCCAAGGCCGTCGAGGTTTCGATCGCCGACTCCGCCAAGGTCGGCAAGATGATCGACGAGTTCGTCGAGGAGATCCGCGGCTACGGCATGAACCCCTTCAAGGGCTTTTAGAGGGCAGGACAGATGACGGTAGCGCCACCGGCACAGGCCGACCGCAGATACGATCTGAACTTCGCGCGCTGGGTCCGCGACAACGTCAATGGCGGCGAGAAGATGAGCCTGTGCATGCAGTGCGGCATGTGCTCGGGCTCCTGCCCCATCGGCACGGAGATGGACCACGGGCCCCGCAAGCTGTTCATGATGATCCGCGCCGGCATGAAGGACGACGTCTTCAACTCGTCGACGATCTGGAACTGCACCTCCTGCTACAACTGCGTGGTGCGCTGCCCGCGGGGCGTCCCGGTCACCTACATTCTCCAGGACCTGGCGTCGAAGGCGGTCGAGCTCGGCTACGTGAAGAAGGTCGAGAACGCCCGTTTCGCCAAGGCGTTCTGGTGGAGCGCCATGACCTTCGGGCGGACGGACGAGCGGCTGATAACGACGAAGTTCTACTGGTCCGGCGGCCTCGCCGACTTCTTCAGGAAGAGCCTGGCGAACCTGAGGATCGCGATGAATATGGTGAAGACCAAGCGCATGCATCTCGGCGCGCCGCATAAGATCAAGGACCGCAAGGGCCTGCAGGCGATCCTCGCCAAGGCGGCCGAAATCGACGCACGTGAGAGCAAGGGCGGCGAGTGATGAGCGAGAGCAAGAAATTCACCTATTATCCGGGCTGCAGCTCGCAGGGCAGCGGCGCCCATCTCGACCGGTCCTTGCGCGCCATCGCGCCGAAGCTCGGCATCGAGCTGGAGGAACTGGAGGACTGGAACTGCTGCGGCGCCTCGGTCGGCCACATCGAGGGCGGGCAGCTGGCCAACACCGCGCTGTCGGGCCGCAACCTCGCGCATGCGCAAAGCCAGGGCCCGCAGGACATCGTCACCGGCTGCGCCGCCTGCTATCTGAACACCCATGGCGCGGCTGAGAAGATCAAGGCCGACGTCAAACTGCGCGAAAAGGTCAACGAGGCGCTTGGCGCCGCCGACCTCAAATACGACGAGGACCGGCGCGTGCGCCACGCCTGCGAGGTGATCGTCAACGAGGTCGGGCTCGAGAAGGTCCGGCAAGCGGTCACCAACCCGCTCGACGGCGTCAAGGTCGCGGGCTATGTCGGCTGCCAGACGGTGCGCCCGTTCGCCGAGACCGAAAGCGGCGGCGCCTACGATACCTTCGACGACCCCGAGTTCCTCGACAACTTCATCGAGGCCTGCGGCGCCGAGGCCGTGGAGTACGACGTCAAGACCGCCTGCTGTGGCGGCTCGGTCTCGGTAATGAAGCCGGACAAGACGTTGCATCTGATCAAGAAGATCCTGGAGAAGGCCGTCGAGGCCGAGGCCGACATGATCGCGACCCCCTGCCCGCTGTGCCAGACCAACGTCGAGATGTACCAGGACGCGATCAACAAGAAGTACGGCACCGACTTCAATATGCCGGTCGTGTTCTACAGCCAGCTCATGGCCGTCGCCTTCGGCATGGACGGCAAGAAGGACGCCGGCCTCGACCAGAACATCATCAAGGTCAAGAAGCTCGAGGAGAAGGCGAAGGGGTAATATGTCCATCCCCTTCGCGATGGGCTGACACGGCATCGACCCAGGAAACCACCTACGATCCGACCTACCAGGCCTGGCGCGCACGCGTGGATCGTGCCTCGCACAGACGTTCACCCGCTGCAGAAACAGTTTTTTTGTGTCGCCCTGTTGCTGCCGGACGGCTTGCAGCCCATTGTTTAACGCGGCGAAGCATTCGAGAGGAGAATTTCATGGCGATGCGACTCGTGGCGGCATTGTTCTGCGTTTCGGGCCTGCTGGCCGCGCCGGCCACAGCCGGCAGCATCGAGGATTGCAAGGGTCTTGCGGACGAGCCGGCCATCGGCGCGTGCCTCGAGGAAGAATTCGAGATTTCGCAGCAGCGCGTCGACCAGGCGGCCGGCGCCCTGGAGCGTGCGCTGGTCCGGATCGACGGAATCCTGCGACCGCAGGTCGACGCCATCGCGAAATTCCGCGCAACGCATGCGCAATGGACCATCTTCCGCAACCGGGAATGCGCATTTCTCGGTGCCGTCGAGGACTGGGGCGTAGAGTCAAAAGGGGATGTTCTGGAGTGCCTGATCATCGCCACGGACGATCGCAGTGAACGGTACAGCAGGATTGCCGACGGGCTGACGCAGCAGCACCTGGATTGACGGCGCCATGCCCGCCCCGCGCGTCGAGATCGAGTACTGCACCCAGTGCCGCTGGCTCATGCGCGCCGGCTGGATGGCGCAGGAGCTGCTGACCACCTTTCCCGGCGAGCTCGGCGAGGTGGCGCTCGTTCCGGGCACCGGCGGCGTGTTCGAAATCCGCCTCGACGGCGCCACGGTGTGGTCGCGCAAGTCGCAGGGGCGTTTCCCCGAGATCAAGGAGTTGAAGCAGCTAGTCCGTGACCGCGTCGCTCCGGATCGCGACCTTGGCCATTCCGAGCGACAGGGCTGAGCCCCCGGTTCGCGGCTCCGGACGCTTCTCGCGCCGCATCGCGGCCGACAGGACCATGCGGCCGAGCCACGCGGCCTGGCTGCGCGGCAGGTTCTCGAAAGCGATCTCGGTGTCGTCCGAGGCGAGCAGCAGCACCGCGTCGCGCCGGCGCGGCGCCTCCCGCCCGGTCCAGGTCACCGTGTGCAGGTCGCGCAGCTTGATGGCGCGGCGGCGGAAATCGCCGAGCGGCGTCATCCAGCAGCACGCCACCTCCTCCGGCGACACCTCGATGCCCTGGCGCCCGCAGACGCCGAGGAGCAGCAGCAGGGCGCCGGCGGCGGCAAGGGCGACGCCGATGGCCGAGCCGAGGACCAGGAACAGGACTCCGAGGGTGAGCAGCAGCAGCGCCGGCACGATCTCGAGCCCCTGGAGGCGAAGGATCGCCCGCGTCACCGCGCCCTCGCGGCAGCAATTGATCGTCGACGGCGCGCGGAACGGGTTGACCAGGCGCCCGGACAGCCGCGCCCCGGCAAGGCTGCTGTACGGCTTGTCGAGGTCGTCCGCCTTGCGCGCGATGTAGCCGAGCGGAGTCCGCTCCAGCGCCGGCAGGCCGAGGGTCTTGACCGCCGCCTTCCACACCCGGCGCGCGTCGGCAAGCCGCTGCGAGCCATACAGGGGGATCGTCTTCTCGGGGTCGCGGTTGCGCAGCACGACCTCGTGCCAGCGCCGCACGCCCATTACCATGCCCGGCCGGACGGCCGAGTTGAGCTGGACCCCGGCATAGGCGGAGACCGGCTCGGTCCACCGCCGGGTCCTGCGGAAAAGCCGTTCCGTCACGCGAACGCGGCCGTCGGCGATCTCGACGTCGATGCGGCCGCGGCGTCCCGACCATCGGGTCAGCCGCACCGATCGCTCGGCGAAATTCGGCCCTGCATCCGACATTGTTCTTGGATCCGCAAGCCTCCCGGAACAAACTTGAATTATTCACCTGTTTTCGAAATGACGCAAGAGACAATTTCAAGTCGCCGCGTAAGATACCGGTTCCGATTTTTTTGCCCGCTTTTGCCCGGAAACGGGCCGAGTTCTTTGACACGCTGGCCTCTCTGAATGAAGAGCCAGAAGGCAGCCGCCGATTACTGATGTCCGAGCATTCCGGTGCGGTATGCGATACCCGCCGACCGCGCCCCTAGCCGGGCGCGCGGCGGCACCGCCGGCGGCCGCGCAGCCAGCTGACGGCGATGGCGGCGACGAAGAGCGCGCACAGCAGCGCCTGGGTCTGCGGCATCGCCTGCGGCCCCAGCGCCTCCATCGCGGCGCCGGTCAGCGGCGGCCCGGCGACCCCGCCGAGGCAGTAGGCGATCACCAGCATCGCATTGGCGGCAGGCAACGCATCGGCGCGGAAGTGGTCGCCGAGCAGGGCAAGCCCCAGGGTATACAGGCTGACCGTGGTGCCGCCCCACAGGAACAGCACCGGCCACAGCAGCGCCGGGCTGTGGAGCAGGCCGGGCAGCGCCAGGGCGCAGGCGGCGCCGACTGCAACGCAGACGATCAGCAGGCGCAGGCGGCCGACGCGGTCGGCGGCCCAGCCGGTCGGCAGCTGCAGAAACGTGGTGCCGGAAATCAGCACCGTGAGCATGAGCAGCGCGGTGTCCTCGCCCAGCCCCTCGCGCAGGCCGTAGACCGGCAGCAGCGCGAGGATCGACATGTCGATGAAGCCGCACACGAACACCGCCGCCATGATCAGCGGCGCCTGAAGAAGCGCGCTCCAGGCCGTGTGCGCGCCCTCGCCGATGCGGCGCGGCGCCAGGCGGCGGGCGGCGATCATCGGCAGCGCCGCGACCAGGATGAGGCCGGCGCCGACAAGGAAGGGCGGATAGCCCTCGATTCCGACCACCGCGATCACCATCGGCCCCGCCGCAAAGCCGAGGCCGAGGATGGTCGCGTAGAGTCCGGCCACCAGCCCGCGCCTGGCGTCGCCCGCCACCAGGTTCAGCCAGGTCTCGCTGACCACCCAGATCAGCCCCATACCGACGCCGATCAGGAAGCGGAACAGGAACCAGGCGGCGATGCCGCCGGTGGCGGGGAGCAGCAGCAGCGCCGCGGCGATCAGTGCGATGCCGGCATGGATCACCGGAAGCGCACCGAAGCGGCGCACCAGGCGCGGCACCAACGGGCTGACGAAGATCACCGCGAGGATGCCGGTTGAACCGTTGAGGCCGGCCAGCGCCGCGCTGCCCTCGTCGCGCTCGATCAGGAGCGACAGAAGCGGCGCGGTGATGCCGATCGTCATGCCGGCGGCAAGGATGCTGGTCAGGATCGCAGCGAGGCTGCGGGTCCGCACCGCCGGCGCCGGCCCGGCAGCCTCCGACTCCGCCGCTGCGGAATGCGCCCCCCTGTCCTGCATGCACGGATCTCCGATATGGGCCGGTCGATCCGCCCCCTCTAGCACGCGGCGTCGGCCCGCGCCATGGGGTCGGACTGCCAGGCCGTTGCAAACCCGCGCGGCGGCGCCGGCCCGGAGCGCCCTATTCCTCCAGCAGCTCGGCGACCTCGACGACGCGGCCCTCCTGCGCCGACCTGACGCCGGCCAGGATCACCGCCAGCGAGGCCGTCGCCTTGTCGCCGCCGACCTCCGGTTCGCCGCCGTTGCGCACGCAGTCGGCGAACTCGGCCAGCTCCTCGGCGATGGTGTCGTTCTTCTCGCAGGCCACCGGCTTGACCTCGTCGCTGTGGCGTTTCTGCAGTCGCAGGCCGGTGTGCAAGTCGTAATAGGCGGTGGCCTCGCGGCCATACAGATTCATCATGTAGTACTCGGACGCCGAGGCGTAGCAGGCGGAGAGGATCGAGATCGCCTCGTTGTCGTGCTGCAGCATGGCGTTGGCGACGTCCGGGTTCTCGCCCGGCAGCGCCAGCCGGGTCGACATGCCGGCGACACGCTTGACCGGGCCGAGCAGCATCTCCAGCACGTCGGTGTAATGGATGCCGATCTGCAGCATCACCCCGCCCGGCATGCCCTCGGCCTGGAAGCGCCAGGAATCGGCCTCGAACTTGCCTTCGCGGTCGCGGCTGATGTTCGCCTCGGCCTGCACCATGCGGCCGAACTCGCCGGCCGCGATGCGGTCGCGGACCCAGCGGAAATGGCTCTCGCGGCGGCGCTGGTAGCCGACCGACAGCACCACCCCGGCGTCCCTGCAGATCCGCGTGATGGCGCGCCCGTCGGCGACGTTGGTAGCGATCGGCTTGTCGAGGAACACGTGCTTGCCGGCCTCGGCCGCGGCTCGCGTCGTCTCGAGATGGACATGGTTCGGCGTCGTGTTAATGATCGCCTCGATCGAGTCGTCGGCGAGGATCTCGTCATAATTGGCGGCAGCCCGGCAGCCGTATTTCCCGGCGAACGCCGCGCGCTTGTCGTCGGACCGCGTGTAGCACGCGGCGATCTCGATGGCGCCGCTGCGCTTGGCCGCGTCGGCGAGCACGTCCGACCACCAGCCGAGTCCGATCGAGGCGACGCGCAAGGGGGTTGAAGCCATGGGTTTTACTCCTCTGCTTGTTCGGTTGGGGCGGTCCTGCGCCTGCGCGCGGCAATAAAGGGCCAGGCGATGGAAATCGCCGAAAGGCACAGGAACAGAAGGCTGAAGGGTGAGGTGAAGAACACGGTGACGTCGCCCTGCGAGGCGGTCAGCGCGACGCGCAGATGCTCCTCCAGCTGGCCGCCGAGCACGAGCGCCAGCAGGAGCGGCACGACCGGCATACCGACCCACCGCATGGCCAGGCCCAAGAGGCCGAAGGCGAACATCACCTGGACGTCGAAGAACGAGTTGCGCAGCGCGTAACTGCCGATCACGCAGAAGATGGCGATCGCCGGCATCAGCGCGGCGCGCGGCAGGGCGAGGAGCTTGACCAGCAGGCGCAGCCCGGCGAGCGCGATGATCAGGTTGAAGACGTTGGCCCAGAAGAACGAGAAGATCACCGTATAGGCGAAGTCGGCGCGCTCGATGAACAGCAGCGGCCCGGGCGCGAGCCCGTGCACCAGCAGCGCGCCGATCAGGATCGCGGTCACCGGATCGCCCGGTATGCCGAGCGTCATCATCGGGATCAGGGCGCCGCCGGTCACCGCGTTGTTCGCCGATTCCGGCGCCGCCACCCCCTCGACCGCGCCCGTGCCGTAGACGCCGGGATCGCGGCTGGTCTTGCGCGTGTAGTCGTAGGAGATGAAGGCGGCGATCGGCCCGCCGACGCCCGGCAGGATGCCGAGGAAGGCACCGGTCACCGAGCCGATGGAAACCGGCCGCAGCATGCGCTTCAGATCGGCGAAGCGCGGGAGCACGCTGCCGAAGCGGGACTGCGCCGGCCCGGCCCGGCCGCCCTGTCTTGCCGGCCGCAAATTGTCCACCAGCTGCGGGATCGCGAACAAGCCGATCAGTGCGGTCAGGAAGTGGATGCCGCCCAGCATGTCCGCATCACCGAAGGTGAAGCGCGCGGTGCCCATCATCGGATCCTGGCCGACGGTCACGATCAGCAGGCCGAGCGCCGCCGAAAGCAGCCCCTTGACCACCGACTTGGCGGCAAAGCCGCAGATCACGGTCAGGCCGAAGAACACGAGGCTGAACAGGTCCGGCGCCCGAAAGCGCAGCGCGATGTCCGCGAGGCTCGGCGCGATCAGATAGAGGCAGAGAAAGCTGAACAGGCCGCCGGCGAATCCGGCGGTGATGGAGACGCCCAGCGCCTTCCCGGCCTCGCCGCGCAGCGCCATCGGATGGCCGTCGACCAGCGTCGCCGAGGCCGACGGCGTGCCCGGGATGTTCAAGAGGATGGCCGAGAAGCTGCCGCCCATCATGCCGCCGACATAGAGGCCGAGCAGCAGCGCGATCGAGATCGTCGGGTCGAGCACGAAGGTCAGCGGCAGCACGATGATGATGCCCGAGCTGATCGTCATCCCCGGGATCATGCCGACGATAAGGCCGAGCAGCGCTCCCGCCGCGGTCGAGACGAGGCTGGTCGGCAGGCTGGCCTGGACCAGCCCGTGCAGGATGTCCGGGTTCATCCGCCGAACACCGACCAGCTGCCCTGCGGCAGCGGGATCCGGAACACCTCGCGGAACAGCAGCGACAGCAGCAGCGGCAGCGCCACCGCGCCGCCCGCCACCAGCAGCGGATTGCGGCCGCCATAGAGCCAGATCATGCCGCCGGCGAAGGGAATGCTGGCGGCCAGGAAGCCGAGCCGCGGCAGCGCCGCGAGGTAGGCCGCGAACAGCGCCAGCGCGGCGATCGCCGGCGCCCGAGCGGCCAGGTTCAGGCTGATCGGCGCCGGCCGGTACCCGCGCAGGCCCTGGGCGAGCAGGGCGACGGACAGGCCGATGAGGACGATCGCGATCAGGTAGGGAAAGAAGGCGGGCCCCGGGATGTTGGGCAGGCTGCGCTCGGGCAGCTGCGTCGCGAGATAGAAGTAGACGACGCCGAGCGCGAGCAGGGCCGCCGCCGCTACGATGTTCCTCAAGGCCATGCCGTCACCTCACGGGGCGAAGCTCCGAACGACGCGGTGGCCGGCGCCCGCGCCGCGGGGCCGGCCCCGGATCCCTCTCCGCCGCCTAGTTGGCCTTCTTCGACCTGTACAGGCCGGCCTGCTGCATGATGCCCTTGACCACCTCGTTCTCCGACGCCAGCACTTTCTCGAACTCGGCATGGCCCATCGGCGCGACGGTGAAGCCGTTCTTCGCCGCCAGCGCCATGAAGGCGTCGGACCTGGCCGCCGCGATCATGGCGTCGGCGAGCCTGGCCTTGACCGCCTCGGGCGTGCCCTTGGGCACCGACAGCGACCGGAAGAGGTCGAGATGGGCGTTGAACCCCTGTTCGGCCGCCGTCGGCACGTCCTGGATGACGCCGTTGCGCTCGGCGCTGGGAATCGCCAGCAGGCGGATCTTGCCGGCCTTGGCGAGGTTCAGCGCGCCGGTCAGCGGCGCCACCATGGCGTCGGCCTCGCCGCTCAGCACCGAGGCGTTGCGCCGCTTGATGCCGACCGGCAGGTGGATCACCTCGCAGCCGATTGCGTTGGCGATGGCGATGGCGGCGAGGTGGGTCGCGCTGCCGGAGCTGGAATTGGCGATCTTGTATTTGCCGGGGTTGGCCTTGCAGTCGTCGGCGAACTCCTTGAGCGACTGCCACTTTGCGTCGGCGCGCACGGCGAACGGCATCGGCTGGTACTCGACCCGCCCGATATGCTCGAGCGCCGAGTACTCGTAGTCGACATTGCCGATATTGGTGCTGGTCAGGATCGAGGTCGAGCTCCAGGCGATCGTGTATCCGTCCGGCTTGGCGTTCTTCACATAGGTGTAGGTGATGGCGCCGCCGGCCCCCGGCTTGTTGATGGGAACCACGGGAACGCCGAGGATCTTGCCCATCTCCTCGGCCAGCAGCCGTCCCTCGATATCGGCGCCGCCGCCGGCCCCGAAGGGGATGATGAACTCGATCGGCTTTTCCGGGAACTCGGCCCGGGCGGGCAGCGCCTGGAACAGCGCCGCGGCGGCAAGCGCCGCCAACAGGGTCTTGGCTGTCTTCATCTGGATCCTCCCGATCGTCTTGTTGGTCTTGTCAATTTTGTTGTCGTGTAGTCCTCCGCGCCCGTTCAGCCGGGCAGCGCGGCGCCCACGGCCGCGACCGCCGCCCTGGCGATCTCCTGGTCCTGTTTCCAGTCGCCGCCGGACACGCCGATGCCGCCGACGCACTCGCCGTCGACCATGATCGGAAAGCCGCCCTCCATCGCCGTCCAGCGCTGCGGGCCGGCGGCGAGCGCGAGGCCCACCGCGTGCAACGTGTCCAGCTCCTGCCCCTGGGCGCCCTTGGTTGTGGTCGGCCGGCGGTTGGAGGCCGCGGTGACCGCCTTGGTGGTCGCGGAATGCACGGTGTGGAAGCGGCTGCCGTCCATGCGCTCCAGCAGCTGCAGGTGGCCGCCGGCATCGACGATCGCCACCGTGGCGCCGATGCCGAACTTGGCGGCCCTGGCGATCGCCGCATCCATCATCTGGCGGGCGCCCTTGGCGGTCAGTCGCTTGGTATCCGCGAACGGCATAGCGCTGTGTCCTCCCTGTCCTTTGCGCAGCCCGACGCGGGCCCGTTTTCGTCCATGCTAGCGCCCGCCCCGGCGATGCGCCAGCCGTTTATCGCCGGATAACTGCCGAATCCCGCTGCGGTGGCGTTAACCATGGAGAGTCTTGATTTCGGGTTCGTTTTCCCCACCGCCGCGTCAAGCCGGCCTCCGTATTGGCAAGAATCCGCGACGATTTCGCTGGGGCGGCCCATTGGCGCACCCCACATAAGGATAAAGGCGGACAACGCTGCAACCGTGGGGAGATAAATGGCGGAAACCGGGGTCTGCAAGTGCGGATTCAAGGGTCGCGCCGCGGCGGCGGGCTACGGCAGGCTGCTGCTGGCGACGACGATAGCGGCGCTGGCGATGGCCGCCGCGCGCAAAGTGTTTCCGGGCGGGTCCGAAACCGGCGTGACCATCGCCCTCTTTGCGGTGCTGGCGCTGTCCGTCGCGGCCGACATCGCCGCGATCTGGGCCAATGGCCGGCTCGAGCACTGCACCGGCCGGCCGCACGCCATGGCGACGGGCGCCTGGCCGTGGCTGTTCCTGCTCATCCTGTTCGCGGCCGTGCCGGCGCTGTTCGCGGCGGACCGGCCGGTCCTCGCGGTCGTCGCGGAGATCTACGTCCTCGCCCGCGTCGTAATCGGCGCAATCGTCGCGGCGGGTGGCATGGACGTGTTCGCGGACGACGAGCAGACCGTCGTCGACCCGGACGCGACCCGGGACTTCCTGGAAACGGGCCACCGCTACGCCGGATCCGGGCTTTTGGTCGTGCTCGCCGCCACGACCTGGCTGGCGACGGGCATGGCGCCCCTCTGGGCGGCAAGCACCATCGTGGCGGCGCTCTGGATCATCGTGTCGGCGCTGCTGTTCGGCACGGCGGCGGTGATCTGGTCCGACATGGTCGCCGACTACCTGCCGGCGGAAACCGACGAGGCCGGGCCGTCCTTCCTGGACGAGCCGCGCGAAGCGCGGGAGGACGTGCCGGTGGTTTTCGTCGGCCGGGCCGGCTGGTGGCTGGTCAATGGCGGCTTCCTGCTGCTCGTCTACCAGCTCAGCACTGCCGGCCACACCGCTCTGGCCGCGCTTTTCGTCCTGCTGCTGCTGATGACCTGGGCGATGAACACGGAACGTGCGCTGCGCATGGCGGGCCACCGGCGCGACGGGATCGGCCGGGCCAGCCTCACGCTGCACGCCGCCGTGCGCGACATCGCCCGCACCCTCCACTTCGCCGTCGCGACGCCCGTGCGCGCCGCGCGGCGCCTGCTGCGAAGAAACGCGTGACGGAGTTGTAAGGTGCACGCCAAGGTCTTGAAATATGTGCGCATCTGGCTTTGCGCGCTCGACGCAGGCGCCGGCCTGCTGTTCGCCGCCGGGGCGCTGTGGCTGGCGATGGCGGGCGCCTCGCCGCGCGCCCTCGATGTCTTCGGTGCCGGCGTCTGGCTGTGGCTGGCCGCCATCGCGGTGGCGGGGTTCTATTTGCAGTCAGCGCCGTCCTCAGAGAGCGCTTGGCGACGGGCGGCAGCGTGTCCCGACGCCCTGAAATGGGCCAGCGCTGCGCTGGCGCTTGCCGCCCTGGCGGCGGCGTGCGCCGTGCTCTTCGCACACGGATTGACGGCGCCGGCGACGGCCGCCGAGATCCTCCTCCTGATGCGTCTGCAATTCGCGCGGCGCGATCCGGAGCCGTCATGCTCCGGTTGCCGGAACCGGATTCGCGAGGACAAATGGTGGTCCGTCCGCTTCGAATATCCGCTCCTGCTCGGCGGCGCCGTCTGGGTGGCGCTGGGCGCGCCGCCCTCCTGGACCGAGGCGACGATCGTGACCGGCCTCTGGATTGTCGCCATCTGGTCGATTGCAGGTGCGGCGATGGAATACGGGGCGCCGGCGTTCATCGACTTCATGCAGCCCGAACTGGACCGCCGGTTCCGCGCCCGCTTTCCCGACGACGGGCCATCGCGGCAGACGCGTGATTACCCGCCGGAGCCGAAGCCGCACTGGCTGCACCGCGCCGTCAGATGGCTCGTGCGGATCGGCGTCCTTGTCGCCGCCTGGGGGCTGTGGACCTCAGGCCACCCGGACCTCGCCGTCGTCCTCGTCGCGGGACTCCTTGCCGGAATCGCGTGGAGCGTCAGCTATCGCCGGACGAACTACGGCCCTGCGATCGAGATCGATCCGGTCGGCCGCCTCCTGCACCGCGTCTTGCGGCTGCCGCTGATCGTCGTCGGCCTTTTGCTGATCGTCGCCCTGTGCGTGAGCGTGACCATCATCGCGGCCCCGTTGCTCCTGCTGTCGCCGGCGTTCGAAAGGTTCATCCCGTGGGGCCGCGAGAAGCGCGTGCGGGACAAGCGCATTGCGGAACAGGCCGACGGCAGCAAACTGTGCCCGGCCTTCGACCGGCCGCACGGCTTCATCTATTTCCTTTATGCGGCGCCGCACCAGTACGAGCACTTCATGGCGGAGGATAGCGTCCTGACGCTATCGGGCCTGCCGGTCATCGCCCGCGACTGGAAGCGGGACGTGGCGGCGCTCAAGAAGGAGCTGGGGTCCCGGGCCTTCAAAAAGACGCCGGAAGGAATCCTGCTTCGCTATGCCGGGGCCCGCAGCACCCGCGACAGCGTGCCGCTCGCCGTGATCGTCGCCCCGGTGGGCCTGCCGACGGTCTGCCGATTCGCTAGCGTATACCGGACCCGCGCCGCCAAGCCGCAACGGCTTGAGGACGCGGAACGGAGCGTCGCCCGCGCGATGACGTGGATGCTCAAGCAGCGTCGCTTCAAACACCGCGCCTGAACCGGAATCCGACGGGGGAGCGCGCGCTCCCCCGTCCCTTCAGCCCCCTAGGCCAGCGTCTCCTTGAAGAACGCGATGGTGCGCGCCCAGGCGAGCCTGGCCGCCGTCTCGTCGTAGCGCGTCTCCGAGGTGTCGTTGTGGAAGGCGTGGTTGACGTTGTCATACATGTGCAGCGTGTAGTCCACGCCCGCCGCCTTCAGCGCCGCCTCGTACTCGGCGATGCCCTTGTTGATGCGGTCGTCCAGCCCGGCGTAGTGCAGCATCAGCCGCGCCTTGATCTTCGGCACGTCGGCGGCGTCCGGCTGGCGCCCGTAGAAGGCGACGGCGGCGTCGATATTCGGCGAATGCACCGCCAGCTGGTTGGTCATGGCGCCGCCCCAGCAGAAGCCGACGGCGCCGATCTTGCCGGTGCTCGCCCTGTGGCCGTCGAGGAAGGCGGCGACGGCGACGGCATCCCGGACCGTCGCGGGCCCGTCGAGGGCGCGGATCATCTCGCGCGCTTCGTCCTGGTCGGCCGGGGTGCCGCCGACCGGCGACAGGAAGTCGGGCGCCAGCGCGACGAACCCTGCGAGCGCCGCGCGCCGGGCGACGTCCTGGATGTGCGGGTTGAGGCCGCGGTTTTCATGGATCACGACGATGCCGGGCAGCTTGCCAACAGCGTTCGCCGGGATCGCAAGGTAGCCCGAGAGCCCGTCCTGGCCGCCGGGGATCGCGACGGTCCGGGTGGCGAGGCGTGTATCGTCCGCCGGCACCATCGCCGCATGGGCATGGTTGGCCTCCAGCAGCGGCACGATCGCGGCCGCCGCCGCGGTGCTGCCGGCGAGCTTGCTCAGCCGGTCCATGAACCGCCGCCGGTCCAGCGTCACATGCGTGTACTCGTCGTAGAGCAGAACCATTTCCTGGGTGACTTCAGGGGTATGCGTCATTCTCCAATCCTCCCGGAAGGGCCGCGAGGCGCGGCTCCAATGCAACCTATAATAGCGCGGCCGGCGCCGCTGTCCATCATCCCGCGACGGCGGCCCGGCCAACCCGAACGCACTATCCGCCCTGGGGCTCCTTGGGCGGCAGGATCGCGCGGGTGACGATGGCGCCCGGACAGATCCCGGTCGCCGCAGCGAACAGAAACATGATCGCGGGCAGGTAGAGAACCCAGCTGGCAGCGCCGAATCCGGTGTGCCAGATGCCGACCCAGATCAAAGCGCTGCCGATCAGCAGGAACAGCCGCATCCAGGGCGGCGCGACGAACATCTTCATGGGAACCTCCTCGAACGGACCGACTTTTGGGCGCAGTATGTCGTGCCTCACGCAGTCGTGGAATGCCTGCCGCAGGCGCACACGAATTTGTGATCGACGCGCGGCAGCGCCGGCGATCGGCATTTCAGTCGGACACCGAGAACGGCCGGAACCTCAGATCGCGGTCGTAGACGTCGACGCCGTCGGCGCGTTTCAGGAACCCGACCGCCGCATAGGTCAGCGGCGTCGCCAGCGCCTCGTAGGCGGACTTGACCAGCCACTGGGTGACGATCGCACCGGCCAGCACCTCGCCCGGCATGACGCCGGCGAAGGCGATGGTGATGAAGACCGCGGAGTCGAGCAGCTGGCCGACGAGCGTCGAGCCGATGGTGCGCACCCACAGGTGCCGGCCTTCCATCGCCACCTTGAGCCGCGCCAGCACCCAGGCGTTGACCAGCTCGCCGATCAGATAGGCGATGAACGAGGCGGCGAGGATCCGCGGCACGGTGCCGAGAATCGCATCATAGGCATCCTGCCCGCCCCAGAAGCCGGCGGCCGGCAGCAGCCCGCCGATCCAGATGGCGGCGACGGCGACGAGGTTGCACAGAAATCCCAGCCAGATCACCTGGCGCGCCCGGGCATAGCCGTAGACCTCGGTCAGCACGTCGCCGAGGATGTAGCTGACCGGGAAGATGATGATCGCGGCCGGGAGGATCAGCCCGGCCACATCGATCACC
>JBFGQV010000028.1:0-25850 GCA_041563955.1 Alphaproteobacteria bacterium
CCCGGTGCGCACCGAGGAAGGGCGCAAGATCCGCCACGCCTTCGTCGCCGAGAAGGGGTGCAAGCTGATCTCCCTCGACTACAGCCAGATCGAGCTCAGGATCGTCGCCCACGTCGCAGGTATCGACGCGCTGCGCGATGCGTTCCGCGAGGGCCAGGACATCCATGCGCTGACCGCAAGCCAGGTGTTCGGCGTCCCGGCGAAGGGCATGGACCCGATGGTCCGCCGCAAGTCCAAGGCGATCAATTTCGGCATCATCTACGGCATCTCGCCGTTCGGCCTCGCGCGCCAGCTCGGCATCGCGCAGGGCGAGGCGAGGGCCTATATCGAGGCCTATTTCGAGAAATACCCCGGCATCAAGGACTACATGGACGAGATGAAGGCATACTGCCGCAAGCACGGGCGCGTCGAAACGCTGTACGGGCGCCGCATCCACATTCCGACGATCGTCGACAGGAACCCGGCGCGCCGCAACTTCGCCGAGCGCCAGGCGATCAACGCGCCGATCCAGGGCACCGCCGCCGACATCATCAAGCGGGCGATGATCCGCGTGCCCAGGGCGCTCGCGAAGGCGAAGCTCGATGCGGTGATGCTGCTGCAGGTGCATGACGAGCTGCTGTTCGAGGCGCCGGCCAAGGAGGTGAAGCAGACCGTAGAGGTGGTGCGCGAGGTGATGGAGGGCGCCGCCGGCCCGGCCCTCGATCTTACCGTGCCGCTCGTCGTCGATGCCGGCATCGGCGACAACTGGGCCGAGGCGCATTGAGGGCGGGCGAGAGGAACAGCGGGCGCAGAATCATGATTCATCGACATCCTTGGGCTCTCGCACTCTTCCTTGTCGCGCTGTCTGGCTCGACGGCGTCGATCGCGGCCGAGAGCGTTCCGGTGCATCAATGCGACCGGCTGGCGGCCGATCCGGTCGACTATGAGCGGGTTGCGCCGCCGGTGAGCCGCTTCACGTTCCTGCCGAAGCAAGCCGCGGTCGCCTGTCGCGAGGCGGTGGCGGCCTATCCCAACGAGCCACGATTCCGCTTTCAGCTCGGCCGTGCCCTGCTGGGGCTCGGGGACGTCGATGAATCCAGAGCGGCGCTGCAGGACGCGGCTGACAGCGGTTACGTGGCCGCCAATATGTTTCTGGGACGCATTTACGAAACCGGCTCGTTCGGCGAAACCGACGTCGCAAATGCCCTGGAATACATGCAGTTGGCAGCGGTGCAGGGACACCAGGACGCACAAATCAGGATGGGTCTGGCATACCGGGACGGCAAGGGACGCGAAGCCGATCCGCAGCAGGCGATGCATTGGTTCAAACAGGCAGCGGACCAAGGCAACCCGCGCGCACATTTCTTGCTTGCCGAGATGTACATGGCCAAGGCGCACCATGCTCTCGATCCGGCGGTGAAAGCCGAAAACGCCAGAATGGCTGCCGAGCATACCAAGGTGGCGGCCGAAGCGGGGATGCCTGGCGCGCAATTCGCTCTTGCACACCACTACCTGCTCGGCGTTGGCGTGGCCAAGGATCTCGCCAGGGGACTGGAATTGATGGAGGCCGCAGCGGAGCAGGGTGACCTAATGGCGGCCATCACACTCGGGAATATGCATATGCGCGGCGAAAACGTCCCGCAGGACCGGGAACGGGCGATTTACTGGTTCTGCAAGGCCGGCGCCGCCGGACGTATGGTGTTCGAGAAGACATTTGATGAAGCACCGAACTGTGACGGTCGCCTGTGAAGTTCCTCAGTCCACGCGGGGCACCCGGCCCAACCCTCGACCCCTTTGTGTCGCTCACCGTCAACGCCGGCGTCGCAGTCAACTGGGCCGACGCGCATTAGGGGCCGCGAGAACAGCGGTCGCAGATCATGATTCATCGACATCCTTGGTTTCTCGTACTGTTGCTTGTCGCGCTGTTTGACCCGACGGCGTCGATCGCGGCCGAGAGCGTTCCGGTGCATCAATGCGACCGCCTGGCGGCCGATCCGAGGGACTACGAACGAGTCGCGCCGCCGGTCGACGACCTCAGGTTCTTGCCGAAACTGGCGTTGGGCGCCTGCCGCGAGGCGGTGGCGGCCTATCCCAACGAGCCGCGATTCCGCTTTCAGCTCGGCCGCGCCCTGCTGGGGCTCGGGGACGTCGATGAATCCAGAGCGGCGCTGCAGGACGCGGCCGACAAGGGCTACGCAGTTGCCAACCTATTTCTTGGGCGCATGTTCGAGTCCGGCTCCTACGGCGAGCGGAACGTCGAAAGAGCCTTCGAATACTATCGGCTGGCAGCGGAACAAGGCCACCAGGACGCGCAGATCGGCGTCGGGCTGATGTATCGCAGGGGCGTGGGCGTCAAGGCCGACACCTGGCAGGCATTCAACTGGTTTAAAAAGGCGGCGGACCAGGACAATCCGCATGCGCACTTCTTTCTCGGCACAATGTACACCGGTGGCGAGCACACGCCTCCGGGCGAGCGCCCCATCGCCGAACCAGCGATGGCCGTCAGGCATTTCGAGATCGCGGCCGCGGCCGGAATTCCGGGCGGGCAATTTGCCCTCGGCCTCATGTACCTCGGTGGATTTCCCGTGGAGAAGGATACGGCAAGGGGGCTGGAATTGATGGAGGCGGCCGCTGAACAGGGTTTTGTCGTCGCGTCCCTGCAACTCGGCCATGAGTACATGCGCGGCGAAAATCTCCCCAAGAACCAGGAACGGGCGATTTACTGGTTCTGCAGGGCCGGCGCCGTCGGTCGCAATATCTTCCGGGAGACCTACGATGAATCGCTGAATTGCGACGGTCGCCTTTGAGGCCTGGCAGGCGACATGAAAGCCGGCGGCCGCGTCACGATGGCATTTGGCGGTCTGCCCTTGCGGCGTGCCGCCGGATGCCCTAATTGTCCGCAGATCCATCATCGAAAGGGACAGCCCGTGATCCGCTACAGCCTGCGATGTGCCGACGGGCACGGGTTCGAGGAGTGGTTCGACTCGATGGCCGAGTACGACCGCCGCGCCGCCGCGGGCGATCTCGCCTGCCCCGATTGCGGCAGCGGCGACGTGACCAAGGCGATCACCGCGCCGAACGTCGCACGCGGCGCCGCCGCCCCGGCGCCGGCCTGTCCCGCCACCGGCGGGCCCGGCTGCGGCCGCTGCGCCTTCGACGCTTGAGACCGGGACGCCCGCTCAGCCGCTCTCCAGCGCCGCCGTCACCGCCTCGCTGATCGCCGCCGTGCCGGCGGCGCCGCCGACCTCGCAGGGCAGCAGCGCGCCGCCTTCGAACGCCGCATCCACCGCATCGCGGATCAGGGCGCCGGCGGCCTCCGCCTCCGCAACGCCGTGCCGCTCGCCGAGCCACTCCAGCATCATCGCGCCGGACAGGAACATCGCCGTCGGGTTGGCCTTGCCCTGGCCCGCGATGTCGGGGGCGCTGCCGTGGCAGGGCTGGAACACGGCGTGGCCGTCGCCGATATCGGCCGAGGGCGCGAAGCCCATGCCGCCGATCAGCCCGGCGCCGAGGTCGGAGAGAATGTCGCCGAACATGTTCTCGGTGACCAGCACGTCGAGGTCCCACGGGCGCCGCACCATGGCGAGCGCCGTCGCATCGACATAGGCGTGTTCGGCGGCGACGTCCGGGTGGCGCGCGGCGACCTCGTCGAAGACCTTGCGGAAGAAGGCGAAGGACTTGAAGACATTGGCCTTGTCGACGCAGGTCACGCGGCCGGGACGGCCCCGGGCGCGGCGCCTCGCGCCGAGCCGGAAGGCGAACTCGAACAGGCGTTCGGAGACCGCGCGGGTAATCACCAAGGTATCGCGCGCCTCGCTGTCGCCGATCACCTCGCCCCTCCCGTGCGAGGCGAACAGTCCTTCGGTCGATTCGCGGATGATGACGAAGTCGAGACCGCCGGCGCGCGGGTCGGCCAGCACCGGCGCGAGGCCCGGAATCGCGCGCACCGGCCGTAGCCCGGCATAGAGGCCGAGGGCGAAGCGCAGCTCGATCTGCGGCGAGATCTCGGTGCCGTCGGGATAGCGGATGTCGGGCAGCCCCATGGCGGCGAGCAGGATCGCATCGGCGTCCCGCGCCGCCGTCAATGTTCGTTCGGGCAACGAGACACCGGTTTCGGCATAGCAGCGCGCCCCGGCGGGCAGCCAGTCGAACGCCAGCGCGAAGCCGCCCGCTTTGCGCGCTGCCGCCTCGAGCAGCGCGACGCAGGGCCGGGTGATCTCGTCTCCGATGCCGTCGCCGGGCAGGACGGCGATGCGGAAGGTCGGCCCGGTCATGTCCGCAAGATCCCGTTCGCTGTGGTGGCCGCAACGCGTCCATCAATAGCGCACGCCGGCGGCGGGAGCCAGCGGGAGCGGGCCAGCGGCGCGGTGTCAGTCGGGCGGGCTGCTCAGACCTCGGAGGCCTCGCGGAACGGGAACTGCTCCAGCGTGTATTCGAGGGTATGATAGCAATGCGCGGTGATCATCGTATCGACGCGGTCGCCGTCGCTGCTCAGCGGCAGGACCACGAAGGTCTGCCCGGCATGGGGCTTGCCGCAGAATGCCAGGGTGGTCTCCACGATCGCCGGCGACCACTCGTTGACGCAGATCTCAAAGGCCCGCCGGCACCGGTCCCCGTCCTCCCCCGGCGTCACCTCGGAGCACAGCTTGCCGGTGATCTCCCGCCCCATCATGCGGGTCACCTCGGTACCGTTGAGCCGCACCCGGAAGTCGCGCGGGTCGTCCTCCACGTCGAACATGTTCACATAGCCGAGCAGGTCGGGAATCTCGGTCGGGTTGATCTCATTGCGCGTGGGGGCGCGGCGGTCGCCGCGCTTCTCGTTCCAGTACTCGTAAAGGCGCCGCAGGCGTCTGTTCACAATATCCGCAGGGCCGCTGATGCGGCTGGCATCCAACATCGGCCAGCATCCCTTCGCTCAAAATCCATTGACTGGGGCCGATTACCGCCCCGCCCCGCGACCCCTCGCGGCGCTTTTCCGGCGCCGCCGATTATTGGTTTCATAGTGCCACAATCGACACCCGGACTCAACCAGTTCGATATAATTGTCGATGATTTATACAACCGTTGCGGAGTCATGATGAATGCTCCGTAAACGGTTCGCGGCGCCTTGCTCCGGGCGCCCGGGTGACGCATACTCGCGCCATGTCGACGGAGGACAAGACCAAGTTGCGCCGTCACCACGACATGGGCGGCCTCGACGCCGGGCCGGTGGCGCGAACCGAGCACGACTATGCGCCCTGGGAAAAGCGCGTCGACGCGATCCTGCGCCTGCTGTCCAGCCCGAAACGCGGCATCCTGCAGGTCGACGAGCTGCGCCGCGCGATCGAGGATCTCGGGCCAGGCGCCTATGACGAGCTGAGCTATTACGAGCGCTGGATCGCCGCGATCGCGAACCTGCTGATCGAGAAGGGCGTGCTCACGGTCGATGAGCTCGGCCGGCGGATGGCCGAGGTCGAGTCCCGACATGAGGCCGAGCGCGCCAGGGGAGGCGCGGGATGAGCGCGGCGAGGTTCCCGGTCGGCGCCGCCGTGCGGATCCGCCGCGCCTTTCCGCCCGGCCACGTCCGCGCGCCGTTCTACCTGCGCGGCTGCAGGGGCGCGGTCAGCCATATCGTCGGCGCCATGAACAATCCCGAGGAGGTCGCCTACGGGCGCTGCGACGGCCCGCCGCTGACCGTCTACCGGGTGCGGCTGCGGCAGACCGACATCTGGCCCGACTATGCCGGCCCGGCGCAGGACACGCTGGTCGTCGACGTCTACGAGAACTGGCTGGAGCCGGCCAAGGGGGAGGCGGCGTGAGCGATTCGCACGGCCATCCCCATCCCCACGCGCCGCATCCGCACCAGCCGGATATCGAGGATGCGCCGCTGACCCATTACCAGATCCTCGGCCAGGCGGTCGCCGAGCTGCTGATCGAAAAGGGCGTCTTTTCCGCCGGCGACATGCGCCGCACGCTGGAGACGATCGACGCGCGCAGCCCGGCTGACGGCGCCCGCGTGGTCGCCCGCGCCTGGGTCGACCGCTCGTTCAAAGATCGGTTGCTCGCCGACACCAACGCGGCCGCTTCCGAGCTCGGCATCGACGCCGGCACGATCCCGATCCACACCGTCGAGAACACGCCCGCCGTACACAACGTCATCGTCTGCACGCTGTGCTCGTGCTATCCGCGGCTGCTGCTGGGCCTGCCGCCGGACTGGTACAAGTCGCGCGCCTATCGCAGCCGCCTCGTGCGGGAGCCGCGGGCGGTGCTGGCGGAGTTCGGCACGGTGCTGCCCGACGACGTCGAGGTCCGGGTCCACGACAGCACCGCGGAGCTGCGCTATCTCGTGCTGCCGCAGCGCCCGGCGGGGACCGACGGCATGGACGAGGCGGCGCTGGCGCAGCTTGTGACCCGCGACTGCATGATCGGCGTGACACTGCCAAACGGTCCGGACGAGTGATGGCGCCCGCCTCTTGACCGCGACCGACCTGCTGTTCGGCGGTTATTCCGGCCTGTTCCTGACCGCGTTCCTGGCCGCCACCCTGGTGCCGCTGTCGTCGGAGGCGGTGCTGGCAGCGCTGTCGCAGGCGCGCGGCTTCGATGTCGCATTGCTGTTCGCCCTCGCGACCTTGGGCAACACGCTGGGCGCGGCGGTGAACTGGGCGCTGGGCCGCTTCTGCCTCAACTGGCGGGATCGCAGATGGTTTCCGTTCACAGGGGACCAGCTCAAGCGCGCCGGCGCGCGCTTCCGCCGCTACGGGCTGTGGTCGCTGCTGTTCGCCTGGGTGCCGGTTGTCGGCGATCCGCTGACCTTCGCGGCCGGCGTGCTGAAGGTCCGGTTCCTTCCCTTCCTCGTCCTCGTCGCCCTCGGCAAGGGCGGGCGGTATGCGGCGGTGCTGTGGCTCGCCGGCAGGATCGCCGCATAGCACGGGCCTGAGCGCCCCCGGGCCTCGGGATTCGCGGCGGCGCCCCTTCAACCCGATGCGGGCCGTACCCATCTGCTATCAGCCCGTGCTGCGCCGCGATGGGCGGTCGCAGCCAATTCGGAATGGCCGCGCCAATGGTCATCAAAATCGTCCTCGGCCTCGTGCTCCTGTTCGCCGGCGCCGAACTGCTGGTGGGCGGGTCGGTCGCGGTGGCCCGGCGCCTCGGCATCTCCCCGCTCCTGATCGGGCTGACGCTGGTCGGCTTCGGCACGTCGACGCCGGAGCTGGTAACCAGCCTCGAGGCCGCCCTGCGCGGCTCGCCGGGTATTGCCGTCGGCAATGTCGTCGGCAGCAACATCGCGAACATCCTCCTGATCCTCGGGGCCGCGGCCCTCGTCTCGCCGATCGCCAGCAGCCCGCGGGCGTTCCGGCGCGACGCGGTCGCGCTTCTCGGCTCGGCGATCCTGCTTGCGGCCGCGGTTCTTCCCGGGACGATCGGACCCGCGGTCGGATTCGTCTTCGTGTCCCTGTTGCTGGCCTATGTCGGCCTGGCCTATCTGGGCGAGCGAGGCGGCACTGCGGCCCGACCGGGCGATGCCGCCGACCCCGCGGGCGGAACGGTGCGTGCCCTGCCGGCGGCGCTGTCGCTCGCCGCCGCCGGTGTCGCGATGACGATCGGTGGCGCCTATCTCCTGGTCGACGGGGCGCTGGACCTCTCGCAAACGGCCGGCATTCCGGACACCGTGGTCGGCCTGACGATCGTCGCCGTCGGCACGTCCCTGCCCGAGCTGGCGACGTCGGTGGTCGCCGCGTTCCGCCGCCAGGGCGACATCGCGTTCGGCAATGTTCTGGGCAGCAACATCTACAATATCTTCGGCATCCTCGGCGTAACGGCGATCGTCCACCCGCTGGCCATTCCGTCCCGGATCGCGCAGGTCGACATCTGGATCCTGCTCGCCGCCACGGTCCTGCTGGTCGTCTTCGCGGTCACGGGGCGCCGCCTGTCGCGCGGCGAAGGCGCTGCATTTCTCGTCATGTACGCCGCGTATGCCGCCTTTCTTGCGATCCGGGGCGCGGCCTGACCCGTCACCGCCCGGCGGCCATGCCATGCATATTGGCCACCGCTTCGCGCGGCGTCGCCACCGGTTCGGGAAACTCGAGGCGAAGCAGGGTGCTGCCGCGTCGCAGGTCGATGCCCTCCGGATCGATGCCTGTCAGCCGCCAACCGGCGTTCCGGCGGCCTAGCTGTCGCGATGCGATGCGGTCCAGCAAGTCCGCCTCGTCGGCGTTCATCTGCTTTACTATGTCCGCTTCCGCGTCGATCAGCTGCGCCGCCGGGCCCGTGTCGAAAACGAGGTCGCCGGCCTCGATCCAGTGAATCCGGCCGAATCCCGCCACCAGATGGGCCCGAACCGGGCGGATGCGGACCAGGTGGAAGTCGCCGAAGCCGGCATATTGCGCGGCCGACGGATGGCGCCGCACATACCGGCGCATCAGCGCGTCATCATCGATGATCTCGGCCTCGCCCTGCAGCGAGACCCGCGGGCCGGTCAGCGGTTCGTCGAGGCCCGCTGTGCCGTCGTACAGCAGCGAGACCCGGGGATCGGCGCGCAGGTTCTTGGTGTGATCGGCGAGGTCGGAGACCAGCAGCAACGGGCGCGCATCGTGGGCGCAGGCGACGAGGACCAGCGATGCGTAGGGCCACGGGCCCCCAGGGTCGCCCGTCCCCTTGGCGGCGAGGGTCGCCAGGGTCGCGCGCTCGGCGGCCCGGACCAGGCGCCGGCACAACGCGGCCGGTGGGAGCTCGGCCGGCTCCCCGTTCATGGCCCGCCGCGGTCCCGCGCGGATAGGGCCAACCGGTCGTGCAGATAACCGGCGCTGCCGCCCAGCACGACCCAGAACATCGCGTTCATACCCAGCGATACGGCCACGAACTGCGCCGCGAGCGCCGCCGGAACCCCGCCGCCCAACGCCTCGGGATGCGGGGCGCCGATGACATGGGGCAAAAGGATGAGGACCGCCCCGCCCAGTCGCCCTGCCCAGCCGCCGGCGAATACCAGCAGCCCGATGCCGCCGGCCGTGGCGCCCGCGGCAAGCAGCCACCAGACCTGCCGGGCCTCGAGCTCGGCCGCAGCCGCGCCGGGCAGCTCCGGCGGCAGCCCGAAGGCCGGCGCCAATGCGAATGCGACGAATCCCGCTGCGCCCCAGATCGCGCCCTGGCGCACCCCGACCGGGCGGCCGCGCAGCGTCAGGAGAGCCGCCAGGATCAGACCGAACGCGGCGCCGGTCAGCACGTTGAACATCAGTGTCTGCAGGGTCCGGGCAACCGGCGGCGGCGCCGACACGGCCGGGCCCGCGGCGTGCTCGTAGAGCTCGGCGTGCAGGATCAGCGGCTGCGCCTTGGCCACATACAGGACCGTCAGCACGACGCCGGCCAGCAGACCCGCCAGCAGGCCGGTCAGCAGCGTCCGCGAGATCATCCCGCGCGCCTAATGGCAGGGAAACGCGATGGAGTGCCGTGAGTCGTGCGCCGAGTCGTGCGCGACCTGCGCGAACCCGACGGCGAACAAGAGGAAGAACCCGAGAAACCCGGCAACCAGCGCCGCGGACATCCGCGAGGCCGGATCGGCAACCGATTCCCCGCCCAGAATCGAAAACAAGCGCGACATATCACCCTCCGTGTGTCGGCCGGGACGGCGCCCATTGTCCCGTATTGGTTCCGCCGGACGGCGCCTCGTCCGGGGGATGGCAGGTCTCCTGGCTCGCAGCTCCGTGTCCCTGTCCAAGCCTTCCCGGTTGCCCAGTGGCCCGAACCCGCCGGTTCGTGCGGAACGGGGACTCGCCGCATACAGTTGCGGGGGCAGCCACGGCCTTGTCCGGCCGCGGCCGGACGCACCGTGTTCCCTTTTCATCTTCCCTGCGGAAGAACCATCGCAGCGACACTAGATCAGGTCGATCAACGGGGTCAATCGATTGCGTGCAGGCGGCGCGGCGGTTCGAATTGCCGGCGCAACGGGTTATTCGACGACCGGCGGATCGACGAATCCGGTCACATCGATGCTGCCGCCGATGTACAGCACAAGGAACGCGACGGCCGCGATCACGGCGAGCGCCGCGATCATGGCACCGACGGGAACCGAACTGGTGCGCCGGCGACTCATCGCGCAGACCCCGTGGCTTCGCGGCCGGTTACGGTCCCGATGCTCCGCCCGTCTCTTGAAACGTGACGCCTCATAAATGAAATCTAAGCCATTCGACCGGTCGGCGTGGCGGGACATATCGCCGCATCGGCCGAAAGGCAGTCGGGAATTGTCCCGGAAGGGCCGCATTTCGGCCACAGCGCGGAGCAAACATGGCGCTGCCCCCCAAATTGGGGGTATACTATGCACAATTGATATCGGGAGAGTGCTGATGCACCGGACGATTGCGCTGGTCGATGACGACCGCAACATCCTGACCTCCGTATCGATGGCCCTGGAGGCGGAGGGCTATCAGGTGCGGACCTACGCGGACGGAGAGGAAGCGCTGCGCGGCCTGACCCAGCGGCCCGTGGATCTCGCCATCCTCGACATCAAGATGCCGCGCATGGACGGCATGGAACTGTTGCAGCGCATGCGCAAGAGTCTCAAGACTCCGGTGATCTTCCTGACCTCCAAGGACGACGAGATCGACGAGGTGGTGGGGCTGCGCATGGGCGCCGACGATTACATCACCAAGCCGTTTTCGCAGCGCCTGCTGATCGAGCGTATCCGCGCGCTGCTGCGGCGCGCCGATCTGAGCGACGACGACGAGGAGGGCAAGGGCGACGGCATCATGGTGCGGGGCAACCTGGTGCTCGATTCGGACCGCCATGTCTGCACCTGGAAGGAGCAGCCGATCTCGCTGACCGTCACCGAGTTTCTGCTGCTCAAGGCGTTGGCGCAGCGCCCCGGGCATGTGAAGAACCGGGATCAGCTGATGGATGCCGCCTACGGCGAAAGCATCTATGTCGATGACCGGACCATCGACAGCCACATCAAGCGCCTGCGCAAGAAGTTCAAGGTGGTGGACGCCGACTTTGCCCAGATCGAGACACTTTACGGGGTAGGGTATCGCTACCGAGAGGCATGACGGCGGAAATCGGGTGGGATGAAGCCGAGGTGGCGCCCGACGGCACGAAGCAGGGGAGCGTGCCGAAGCGCAGACAGACGGCATCGCGCGCCGGGCGCGGCGAAGCGGGCGCGCCCGAAGGGGTGGTCGGCGAGCGGCCCGTCAAGTTCGCTGGCGGCGGCGCGTCGGCCGCCACGTCGTACAGCGACCGCCTGCTGTCGCCGCTGACGCGGCGGATTCTTGCCGTCAACATGTTCGCGCTGATCATTCCCGTGGTAGGGCTCCTCTACCTCGGCGCCTATCGCGACAGTCTGATCGAGGCCGAACTCGAGGCCCTCAAGACCCAGGGCGAGGTCTTCGCCGGAGCGATCGGCGAAGGCGCGATCGCCACGACGCTGAGCGGCGACCAGATGCTGGACATCCCGCCGGCGCGGCAGATCGTGCGGCGGCTCAGCGACCTGTCGGCCCTGCGGGCGCGCCTGTTTTTGCCCGACGGCGAACTCGCTGCGGACAGCCGGCTCCTGGTCGGCGGCGGCGGCGTGGTCCAGGTCCAGGTTCTCAATCCGCCCGACGAGCCGACCCCGTTCATCGACCCGCTGATCCGGATACTGGACTGGCTGCTGCCCCGGCGCGGTGACCTGCCCGCCTACCGCGAGGCGCCGACGCAGAATGCCGCCGATTACGACGAGGTTTTGTCGGCGCTCACCGGCGAGGTCGCCAGCTCATTGCGCCTGAATGCGCTGTCAAACGACTACGTGCTGTCGGTTGCCGTGCCGGTGCAGCGCTACCGCCAGGTGTTGGGGGCGCTGATGATCTCGAAAGGCGGCGCCGAGATCGACAAGGCCGTGCGGTCGCTGCGGCTGGACGTCCTGAAGCTGTTCGGCGGGGCCCTGGTCATCACCATCCTGCTGTCGTTCTATCTGGCCGGCACCATCGCCCGCCCGGTGCGGCGGCTGGCCGCGGCGGCCGAGCGGGTGCGCCGCGACATCGGCCGCCAGACCCATCCGATACCCGACCTGACCAACCGCAAGGACGAGATCGGCGACCTGTCGGGCAGCTTCCGCGCCATGACCCATGAGCTGCAGGCGCAGCTCGATGCCATCGAGCGGTTCGCCGCCGACGTGAGCCATGAGCTCAAGAACCCGTTGACGTCCCTGCGCAGCGCCGTGGAAACCGCGGCCAAGGTCAAGAGCGCCAAGCAGCAGCGCCAACTGCTGGCCATCGTCGAGGACGACGTGCGGCGCCTCGACCGGCTGATCACCGACATCGCCGACGCCTCGCGGCTGGACGCCGAGTTGAACCGGGCGCAGGCGCAGACGGTGGACCTGGCGGCGGTGCTGTCGACCCTCGCGGATATCCACAACGCCACCGGCGAGGAGGAGAGCTCCCCCGAGGTGAGGCTCGGATTTCCGCCCGGGACGGAACTGCCGGTCTCCGGCATGGAGGACCGGCTATTCCAGGTGTTCCACAATTTGATCGCAAACGCCGTGAGCTTCAGCCCGCCGCAGGGCACGATTCGCGTCACGGCGCGCCGCGACGGTTCGATGATGGAGCTGCGCGTCGAGGACGACGGCCCCGGAATCCCCGGCGGCAAGGTGGAGGCGATCTTCGAGCGGTTCTACAGCGAGCGCCCGTCGAAGGAGAAGTTCGGCACCCATTCCGGGCTGGGACTGTCGATCTCGAAGCAGATCGTCGAGGCCCATGGCGGCACGATCCGGGCGGAGAACATCACGGGCGAGGACGGCAGCGTCGCCGGCGCCCGTTTCATCGTCCGCCTGCCGGTGGCAACGGCGGGCGAATAGGGCCCGGCCGGCGCGCCGCGCGCGTCCGTCACAGCACGATCAGCAGCAACGCCGGCAGGGTGACGAAGGAGATCGCGGTGGAGACCAGCACGAGCCCGGCGATCTCCTCCGGCGAGCGGTCGTAGCGGGCGGCGAACAGGTAATTGAGGACGGCGACCGGCATCGCCGATTCGAGGATCAGCACGCCGCGCGCCGCGCCCTCCAGGCCCAGGAGCTCCGCCAGCGCGATCCCGACGGCAAGGCCGAGCCCGAGCCGGCCCAGCGACAGCACGACGCTGCGCCACAGGCTCGTCACCTTGAGCTTGGCCAGGGCGACACCGAGGGTGAGCAGCATCATCGGAATGGCGAGGTCGCCGACCAGCCCGATGGTGTTGGCGATCCAGTTCGGCAAGCCGATGCCGGCGAGCTGCAGCGCGATGCCCAGCAGACAGGCCCAGGCGAGCGGCGTGCGCACCAGCGTGCGCACCGACAGGCGGCCGGCGGCGACCGAGATGCCCAGCGTGAACTGGATCGCCACGAACACGGTGAAGAAGATGATGCCGAGCGCCAGCCCCTCGTCGCCGAACGCGAACAGGCAGAGCGGCAGGCCCATATTGCCGACATTGCCGAACACGAGAGGCGGCCAGTACACCGGCTGCTTCTGGCCGAACGCCTTCAGCGCGACCGCCGCCACCGCGCCGGTGACCAGGACTGTCAGGGCGCCGGCCCACGCCATCTGGGAGAAGGCCGCCGGGTCGATCTCCAGCTGCGCCAGCGTGGCGACGATGAGGCACGGGAAGGAGATGTTGGAAACCAGCGTCGTCGTGAACTCGGTATCGAAGGGCATCCCCGCGCGTGCCCAGCCGAAACCGATGGCGGCAACGATGAACACGGGCGCGACGATTGGCGCGACGGTAACGAGCAATTCCGCCAAGGCTGCACTCTCCGGCAAGGGAGCGGCGCGTCCCGGGGCGGGACGCCAGACCGCAGTACCTATCACGCCGCGCGCCGGCTGGCCAGAATCGCCGCGGCCGGCGGGACAGCGACATTGACTTGCGGGCCGGCCGGTCCCACTGTCTGCGTCATGATCACCATCCACGCCACGACGGTCGCCATCGACGGTGCCGGCGTCATGCTGCGCGGCCCGTCGGGCAGCGGCAAATCGGACCTGGCCATCCGGCTGATCGACGATGGCGCGCTGCTGGTCGCCGACGACCAGACCGTGCTGTTCTCGGAGCATGGCCGGCTGATGGCCCAGTCGCCGGCCGAGATCGCCGGCAAGATGGAGGTCCGCGGCGTCGGCATCGTCAAGCTGGGCCCCCCCCAGATCGCACCGGTGGCGCTCATCATTGATATGGTCGAGCCCCACGACGTTCCGCGGATGCCGGAGTTCGAACCGATCGAGCTGATCGGGCATGCGGTGCCCCGGATCTACCTGTCGCCGTTCGAAATGTCGGCGGCGGCAAAGGTCCGGCTGGCGTTGCGGGCGTTGCGCGAAGCGTGACGGGCGGTCATGGGAAACGAAGGGACATCGGTCGGAGCCGACTCCAACCTGGCCTCGGACGCGCCGATCATCGTCATCACCGGCATGTCGGGCGCCGGTCGGTCGACGGCCCTCAAGGCGCTCGAGGACATTGGTTTCGAGGCTGTCGACAATCTGCCGCTGTCGCTGCTGGAGAACGTCGTGGCGGGGGCGCCCGGTCGCGCGATCAGGCAGGCGCTGGCCGTCGGCATCGATATCAGGACGCGCGACTTCGACGTGCCCGCCCTGATCGCAACGCTCGACCGGATGTCGACATCCGGCGCCTGCGGGCGCATCGTCTCGGTTTTCCTCGACTGCGGCGACGATGAGCTGGTTCGACGGTTTACCGAAACCCGGCGGCGGCACCCGCTGGCGGGCGACCGCCCCGTGGCCGACGGGCTGCGCCTGGAACGGCGCATGCTGGCACCGCTTCTCGAACGCGCCGATGTCGTGATCGACACCTCGCTGACGGCGCCGGGCGTCCTCAAGGAGGAGATGAACCGGCGGTTCGGCCTCGACCATGCGCCCGGCCTGGCGCTCATGGTGGTTTCGTTCTCGTACCGCCACGGCCTGCCGCGCGACGCCGACCTCGTGTTCGACGCGCGGTTCCTCGTCAATCCGCATTACGATCCGAAGCTGCGCGACAAGACCGGCCGCGACCCCGCCGTCGGAAAGGCGATCGTCGGTGATCCGGATTTCGCGGTGTTCTTCGACGGCATCGTGTCGATGCTCTCGGTCCTGCTGCCCCGTTACGAGAAGGAGGGCAAGAGCTATCTGACCATCGCGATCGGCTGTACCGGCGGCCGACATCGTTCCGTCTACGTCGCCGAGCGGCTCTCGGAATCGCTTGCATCGCAGGGACGCCGCGTGCATTTAACCCACCGCGACGTCGAGCGCGACGCAAACAGGGACCTGCACGGACCGGCTTGAGCAATCGAAGGATACGGCAATGATCGGAATGGTCCTCGTGACTCATGGCAGGCTTGCCGCCGAATTCATCGACGCGCTGGAGCACATCCTCGGTCCCCAGGAGAATGTGGCGGCGATCTGCATCGGGCCCGACGACGACATGGAACAGCGGCGCGAGGATATTCTCCGCTCGGTCGCCGATGTCGACGACGGCGACGGTGTCGTGCTGTTGACCGACATGTTCGGCGGCACCCCGTCCAACCTGGCGATTTCGATCATGAAGGAGGCCAAGGTCGAGGTCATCGCCGGGGTCAACCTGCCGATGCTGATCAAGCTCTCCGACATGCGCGACGGGCATACGATGGCCGAGGCGGTCGAACAGGCGCAGGAATCCGGCCGCAAGTACATCAACGTGGCGTCCCGCCTGCTGGGTGAGAAGGGCGAATGACGGGTGTGGCGGTCCGTCAGATCACCATCGTCAACCGCCGCGGTCTCCATGCCCGCGCCGCGGCCCAGTTCGTCAAGCTGGCCGGCGAGTTCGACGCCGAGATCACCGTCGCCAAGGACGGCGCCGAGGTCTCGGGCCTTTCGATCATGGGACTGATGATGCTGGCCGCGGCGCCGGGAACGTCGATCGAGGTTCGCGCCCGCGGTGGCCAGGCGGAAGAGGCGATCGCGGCGATTTCCGCGCTCGTCGCCGGCGGGTTCGATGAAGACTGAACCTGCCAGGCGCAAGGGCGAACGGGTCTTCACCGGCGTGATCGGTGCCGCCGGCGTCTCCATCGGCCCGGCGCATGTGTGCGAGGCCGGCGCCCTGCAGGTTCCCGAATACGGCATCGCCCGGACCAAGACGGATGCGGAGGTCAAGCGGTTCCGCGGCGCGCTGGAGCGTTCGCAGAGGCAGCTCACCAATTTGAAGACCAAGTCGCAGGCGCTGCGCGATGCCGCCGCCGAAGAGATCGGCTACCTGCTCGATGCGCATCTTTTGATGCTGACCGGCTCGCGCCTGGTGCGGGGTGTCGAGGAGACGATCGCCAAGAAGCGCATCAATGCCGAGGCGGCGGTCCGGTCGGTGATCTCGGACGTCGCGCGCGGCTTCGAATCGTTGCCCGATGCCTACATGGCGGCACGCGCGGACGACGTCCGCGAGGTCGGTGCCCGCCTGATCCGCAATCTGACCGAAACGCCGTTCCAGGGCTTCTCGCACCTGCAGCCGGGCACGATCCTCATCGCCGAGGAGTTGAGCCCGGCGGATGCGGCGCTGATCGATCCGGACGTCGTGGCCGGGTTTGCGACGGTGCTCGGCGGTGCCGAGGGCCACACCGCGATCATGGCCCGGTCCTTCGGAATCCCGGCGGTGTTCGGCGTCGCCGGCCTGCTCAAGGGCGTGAAAACCGGCGAAACCGTCATCGTCGACGGCACCAGGGGCCGCGTTATCGTGGCACCCGGCCCCGATACGGTGAAGGAGTACGAGGCGCGGCGCCAGGCGCTGGAACGCGAGCGCCGCCGGCTCGATCGGCTCATCAATTTGCCGTCGCAGACGGTCGACGGCACGGCGGTCGGCCTGCAGGCCAATCTGGAACTGCCGCGCGAGGTCGATTCCGCGCTCACGATGGGCGCCGAAGGCGTCGGTCTGCTGCGCACCGAGTTCATGTTCATGAACCGCGACGCGCCGCCGGATGAGGAGGAACAGTACGAGTCGCTGGCAGCGCTGGTGGCGGCGATGGGCGGACGCCCGATCACCGTGCGGACCCTCGACGTGGGGGGCGAGAAGCTCGCCTACTCGCTGGGCGCCCATATCGGCGAGGCGGTCAATCCGGCGCTCGGGCTGCGGGCCATCCGGCTGTCGCTGAAGCAGAAGAAGCTGTTCGAGGCGCAGATTGCGGCGATCCTGCGCGCCGGCGCGCACGGCCCGCTGCGCATCCTGCTGCCGCTGATCGCAACGACGAGCGAGATCCGCCAGGTCCGGGAAATTCTCGCCCGCGTGGTGCGACGCCTGAAGAAACGCAAGGTGCCGATCGCCGATCCGCTGCCGCCGCTGGGCGTGATGATCGAGGTGCCCGGCGCGGCGCTGGCTGCCGACGCATTGGCTGCCCACGCCGATTTCTTCGCCATCGGCACCAACGATCTGACGATGTACACCCTGGCGATCGACCGCGCCGACGAGCAGGTGGCGCATCTTTACAACCCGCTGCACCCGGGGGTGTTGCGGCTGATCCAGTTCGCGGTTCAGGCCGGCATGCGGGCGCGCATCCCGGTCAGCGTGTGCGGCGAGATGGCGGGCGATCCGCGCTACACGGCCCTGCTCCTGGGGCTGGGCGTGCGCGACCTCTCGATGGCCTCGCCCTGCCTTGCGCGGGTCAAGCAGCGGATCCGGCAGATCGACGTCGCGGCCGCGAGCATGCGCGCCAGCATCATCATGTCGCAGGCCGACTCCGGTCGCATCGCAGCCCTGCTGGACGACTTCAACGCGCTGGCCTGAGGCGCCCGCCGGGCGGCGGCATGGCGGTGCCGGACTGACTATATAAAGATATCTTTATGTTCCGCTTGCAATGGTCTGGCGGCGCTGTTATACGGCAGCCCGCCCTACCCCAGCAGCCGGAGGACTCCGTGATGAGCAGCGCGCAGGACTACGTCGTCAAGGACATAAAGCTCGCCGAATGGGGACGCAAGGAGCTCGACATCGCCGAGACCGAGATGCCGGGCCTGATGGCGCTGCGCGAGGAATACGGTGCGGCGCAACCGCTCAAGGGCGCGCGCATCGCGGGGTCGCTGCACATGACCATCCAGACCGGCGTGCTGATCGAGAGCCTGAAGGCGCTCGGCGCGGACGTGCGCTGGGCGTCCTGCAATATCTACTCGACCCAGGACCATGCGGCGGCGGCGATCGCCAAGGGCGGCACCCCGGTGTTCGCGGTCAAGGGGGAGACGCTGGACGAATACTGGGAGTATACCCACCGGATCTTCGAATGGGCGGACGGCGGCGCCCCGAACATGATCCTCGACGACGGCGGCGACGCCACCCTGCTGCTGCACCTCGGCATGCGCGCGGAGAACGACGCCTCGGCGATCGCCGAGCCGAACAACGAGGAGGAGGAGTCCCTGTTCGCGGCGATCGCGCGGCGCCTGCAGGAACGGCCGGGCTGGTATACCGAGACGGCGAAGAGCATCCGGGGCGTGACCGAGGAAACCACCACCGGCGTGCATCGGCTGTACGAGATGGCCAAGAACGGGACGCTGATGTTTCCGGCGATCAACGTGAACGATTCCGTGACCAAGTCCAAGTTCGACAACAAGTACGGGTGCCGGGAGAGCCTGGTCGACGGCATCCGCCGGGCGACGGACGTGATGATGGCGGGCAAGGTCGCCGTCGTCGCAGGCTACGGCGACGTCGGCAAGGGCTCGGCGGAATCTCTGCGCAATGCGGGTTGCCGGGTCATGGTCACCGAGATCGATCCGATCTGCGCCCTGCAGGCGGCGATGGAGGGGTTCGAGGTGGTGACCATGGAGACCGCGGCGCCGCGCGGCGACATCTTCGTCACTGCGACCGGCAATGTCGACGTCATCACGGTCGACCATATGCGGGCCATGAAGGACCGGGCCATCGTCGCCAATATCGGCCATTTCGACTCGGAGATCCAGGTGGCCGGACTGCGCAATTTCAAGTGGTCGAACATCAAGCCGCAGGTCGATGAGATCGAGTTCCCCGACGGCAAGCGGATCATCCTGCTGGCGGAAGGCCGGCTCGTGAATCTCGGCTGCGCCACCGGCCATCCGAGCTTCGTGATGAGCGCCAGCTTCACCAACCAGGTCCTGGCGCAGATCGAGTTGTGGCAGCACCCCGAAAACTACGAAAAGCAGGTCTACGTGCTGCCCAAGCACCTCGACGAAAAGGTCGCAACGCTGCATCTGGCAAAACTGGGAGTCGAACTCACCAGCCTGTCGAAGACGCAGGCCGACTACATCGGCGTCCCGGTCGCGGGTCCGTTCAAACCCGAACAGTACAGGTATTGATGCCGTGCACATCTCGGTCCGCTTGTGTGGCGTAGCCTGCTCAAATAAACTGCGGGCGTGATTCACATAATCGCACCTCGACGCTTGGGGCTTGCGGGCTTCGTGCTCTCTGTTTCGATGACGCCCGCCGCGGCGGATGGCTGGGTTTCGGTCGACGTGGCCTATGCGCTGGGCGGCGCTCTGGCGGTTGCGGTGGCGGGGCTGATCGGTCTTGCCATCATGTTGCGGCGGGTCATGAAGAAGGCCGCCGAGGGGCGGCGGGACGTCGGGCGTGTTTTCGAGAGCATGCCGGCCGGTTTCATCCGCTGGACCAATGGTTCGGCGCAATTCTCTGCGCGGGCCGTCGATCTGCTCGACCTGCCGCGCAGACCCGAGCAGCCGAGCACCGCGGAGGCGGATCGGATTCTCCTCGAGGCGGTGGCCGGCTGCGACCGGGGGCGGCTCGAACAGCACCTCGACGATTTTCACGGCGGCGTGGAATTCGATGACCAGCTCGGCGTCTCGGACGGCATGGCGGTGTCGGTCCGGGGCGAGAAGCTGGGAGACAGCGAGATCCTGTGGATTTTCGACGCCACCGAAAAGGCGAACCTGTCGTCGGATCTGGCGGTCAGATCGAGGGAGGCGTCGACCATGCAGATGCTGCTCGACCGGATTCCCCTGCCGATCTGGTGGCGCGATGAAAACCTGAATCTGGCCGGCTGCAACCGCGCCTACTCCGAGGCCACCGACTCCGACCGCAAGACCACGATCGCCGAGCAGCGCGAACTCGCCGCCGGCTATATCGAGGGCGGCGGCCGGGCGCTGGCGGAACGGGCGGCGAAGACCGGCATGGCGCAGTCGGAAAGCCACCATGTCGTGATCGGCAACTCACGGCGCCTGCTGGAATTCAACGAGGCGCCGCTGGCCGGCGTCGGGGCCCGCATCGGCGGCTATGCGACCGACGCGACGGCGCTCGAGGCGCTGCAGGACCAGTTGGCCGACCATATCGCCGCCCATGCCGAGGTTCTCGAGAGCCTGAACACGGCGATCGCCATCTTCGGCGCCGACAAGCGGCTCAAGTTCTTCAATACCGCCTATGCCGAGCAGACCGGTATCGACGAGGCCGCGCTGCAGGCGGAGCCCAGCCTGAACGAGGTCCTCGAATGGCTGCGCGAGCGCCGGCGCCTTCCCGAGATCGTCGACTTCCCGGCCTACAAGGCGGAACGGGACCGCTGGTTCACGCGGCTGATCGAACCGTTCGAGGAGCTGCTCCATCTCCCCGACCAGACGACGTACCGGTTCGTCGCCTCGCCCCATCCTCTCGGTGGGCTGATCTTCGCCATCGAGGACGTCACCGACAGGCTCGCCCTCGAGAGTTCGTACAACACCCTGATCGAGGTTCAGCGCGAGACGCTCAACAATCTCTACGAGGGCATCGCCGTGTTCGGCGGCGACGGCCGCCTGAAGCTCTACAATTCCGGGATGATGCGCATCTGGGACCTGAGCGAGGAGCTTCTCGAGGGCGGACCGCACATCAGCGAGATCGTCGAATCCACGCGCGACTTCTTCCCGGAGACCGCGGACTGGGAGAAACTGAAGCAGCGCATCATCCTCATGGTCACCGAGCGGCCGGCGCGTAGCGGCCGGCTGCACCGCACGGACGAGTCGGTGATCCGCTACGCGGTGGTGCCGCTGCCGGACGGCAATACGCTGCTCACCCTGCTCGACATCTCCGACAGCGCGCGCGTCGAGCGGGCGCTGCGTGAGCGCAACCTCGCCCTCGAGAACGCCGACCGCATCAAGTCCGAGTTCATCGGCAACGTCAGCTACGAGCTCAGGACGCCGCTCAACGCCATCGTCGGCTTCACGGAAATCCTCGACAACCGGTATTTCGGCGATCTGACCGAACGCCAGGCCGACTACGTCGAATGCATCCTGCAGGCCTCGACCCTGCTGATGTCGCTGATCGACGACATCCTCGACCTCGCCACCATCGAGGCCGGCTACATGGCGCTGGACGTCCAGGAGGTCGAGGTCGGCACGCTGATGAACGGTCTTGCCGAGCTGGCGCTCGAACGCGCCAACCAGAGCGACCTGACCATCGAGGTCGATTGTCCCGACGATATCGGGACGATGCGCGCCGACTCCGTGCGCTTGCGTCAGGCGCTCTTCAACCTGGTCTCGAATGCGATTCAGTTCACGCCGCCCGGCGGCACGGTGCGGCTATCGGCCTGCCGCGACGGCGGCCGGATGCTGATCACCGTGACCGATACCGGGATCGGCATTTCGCCGGAGGATCAGAAACGCGTGTTCAACAAGTTCGAGCGCGTGGATCCCAACGCCCGCGAGTCCGGCGCCGGGCTGGGATTGGCCCTGACCAAGAGCCTGATCGAGCTGCATGGCGGCTCAGTCGAACTAAAGAGCGCGCCGGGCGAGGGCACCAAGGCGATCTGCCGCGTTCCGATCCGCCAGGCCTGACGCTGCCGAGCCGCATCAGCCGGATGGAAGGCCGCGCGTCGTCGAATATTCGAAATGCAGCTCCTTGCCCTCGAAGACCAGGGAATAGGCCGCATGGGCCGCTGCCGCCGCCTCGGCGAAGCCGGTCAGGATCAGCTTCAGCTTGCCCGGGTAGGTCGCGACATCGCCGACCGCGAAGACGCCCGCCGCACTGGTTGCGCAGGTCTGCGGATCGACGGCGATGTGGTGATGGTCGAGATTGAGGCCCCATTTCGTAATCGGTCCGAGAGACATGGAAAGCCCGTAGAAGGGCAGCAGGGCGTCTGCCTCGAGCCGCTTCTTGTTGCCGTCCAGATCGGCGACGATCACCGCGTCGAGCCGGCTGTCAGCGCCTTCGAGCCCGGCCAGCTGGTACGGAATGACGAGCTCGATGTGTCCCTGCTCGGCAAGCGAATGCAGGCGGCCGACGCTGTCCGGCGCGGCGCGGAATTTCGCCCGCCGGTGCACGACGCTGACGCGTGCGGCGACTTCCGCCAGGGCCAGCGCCCAGTCGACCGCCGAGTCGCCGCCGCCGGCGACGACCACGCGCTTGCCCGCGAAATCCTGGCGGCGCAGCACCATGTAGTGCACGCTCGTGCCCTCGTAGGCCTCGATCCCCGGCAGCGGCGGGCGGTTCGGCCCGAATGCTCCCGCACCTGCGGCGATGACCACGACGCGTGCGTCGATCCGGGTGCCGGTGTCGGTTTCCAGGTGCCAGCGCTTGCCGCCCTTCTTGCGGCGCAGCGTCACCACCTGCTGCCCGAGGTGGTAGACCGGCTTGAACGGCGCGGCTTGCGCCCGCAGGCGCTCCACCAGTTCGGCGGCGGCGATCCTCGGGAAGCCGGGAATATCGTAAATCGGCTTTTCCGGATACAGCGCGGTGCACTGGCCGCCCGACATCTCCAGCGTGTCGATCACGTGCGCCGTCATGCCGAGCATGCCGAACTCGAACACGGCGAACAGGCCGACCGGCCCGGCGCCGACGATCGCCACGTCGCAGCTGTCAAGGTGTTTCGTCATGTCCGCTCCGCGCATGGCCATAGCATGCGGGTCCGGCACATACCAATATTACGTTTTTATGCGGCCGTCAGCGCCGGCGTTCCGCACCTGGCGGCGTGCCCCGGCGTTGTGCGATGCGGTTGCGGGGGGCGCGGCGCTTGGGTACAAACCGCGGATGGCCGTTGCCGCCGAATCAGGCGCGCTGACCGTGGCGCTCGCTGACCCCGACGCTACCGCCCGGCTGGCGGTTGCGCTGGCCGCGCTGCTGCGACCCGGCGACGTGGTGGCCCTGCGCGGCGACCTCGGCACCGGCAAGACCACCTTCGCCCGGGCCCTGATCC
The DNA here is from genome assembly GCA_041563955.1 of Alphaproteobacteria bacterium. GTDB lineage: Bacteria > Pseudomonadota > Alphaproteobacteria > UBA8366 > JADFVY01. The sequence goes on from JBFGQV010000028.1 coordinate 23,015, forward strand.
GGGCGCTGACCGGAACCGACGAGGACGTGCCGAGCCCGACCTTCACGCTGGTGCAGACCTATGCGACGGCGGCGTTCGAAATCTGGCATTTCGACCTCTACCGGCTGGAGAAGCCCGAGGACGCCGTCGAGCTCGGGATCGAGGATGCGATGGCCGAAGGCGTCACCCTGATCGAATGGCCGGAACGTCTCGGACCGGCGTTGCCGGCGCGGCGTCTCGACGTCCGGCTTGCCTATGCCGACAGCGAGACGGCGCGGACTGCCACGCTCTGCGGTACCGCCGACTGGCCACAGCGTCTGCAGGCCCTGGCCGATGGATGAGCGCGCCGCGCAGATCGCCGCCTTTCTGGCCGAGGCGGGCTGGGGCGACGCGCAGCGGGGGGTGTTGGCCGGCGACGCCTCGTTCCGGCGCTATGATCGTCTGTCGCGCGACGCCGAACATGCGGTGCTGATGGACGCGCCGCCGCCGATGGAGGATGTGCGGGCCTTCATGCGCATCGGCCGCCTGCTGCGCGAGCGCGGGTTCAGCGCGCCTGGAATCCTCGCCGCGCAGGAGGAGGCCGGGCTCCTTCTGCTGGAGGATCTCGGCGACCGGACCTACACGCAGGTGCTCGCCGACGGCGGCGACGAGCCGGCCTTGTACGAACTTGCACTGGATGTGCTGATCGCGCTGCACCGGCGCTTCACCGACTGCGACCCGGACGCCGAGGGGCTGCGCCCCTACGATGACCGCGCGCTGCTCGAAGAGGCGACGCTGCTCACCGACTGGTACATGCCGGCGGTGCTCGGCCGCGACACCCCGGTCGCGACGCGTGCCGAATACTGCCGCCTGTGGACGGAGCTGCACCGGGCCACGGCCGGCGTGCCGGACAGCCTCGTGCTGCGCGACTACCATGTCGATAATCTGATGTGGATTCCCGAGCGGGCGGATGTCGCGGCATGCGGCCTGCTCGATTTCCAGGACGCGCTCTGGGGCCCGGTCACCTACGACCTCGTCTCGCTGTTCGAGGATGCGCGCCGGGACGTGCCCGCGCCCCTGACGCGGCGCCTCCTCGATCGTTACCGCGAGGCCTTCCCGGAGCTCGACCGGGGCCTCTTCGCCGCCTCCTACGCATTCTGGGGCGCGCAACGCAGCGCGAAAATCCTAGGCATCTTCACGCGGCTGGACCGGCGCGACGGCAAGCCCGTCTACCTGCAGCACATTCCGCGGGTGTGGCGCTGGCTGGAGGGCGACCTCGAGCATCCGCTGCTGGCGCCGCTGCGCGCCTGGTTCGCGCACGAATTGCCGGGCGACGCGAGGGTCGTCCCGGAGGCGACGGCGACGCCATGACCCGGCCGAAGATCAAGAACGCGATGGTGCTGGCGGCGGGGCTCGGCAAGCGCATGCGGCCGCTGACAGACGACAGGCCGAAACCCCTCGTCGAGCTCGCCGGCCGGACCCTGCTCGACCGCGCGCTCGACCGGCTGGCCGCGGCCGGCATCCGCCGCATCGTCGTCAACAGCCATTACCGGGGGGAGATGATCGCCGCCCACCTGTCCGGCCGCAAGGACATCGTCCTGTCGCCGGAGGACGAACTGCTCGAGACCGGCGGCGGCGTCAAGGCGGCGCTGCCGCACCTTGGCGCGGGCCCGTTCGTCGTCGTCAACTCGGACGCGGTGTGGAGCGACGGCCCGACGCCGGCGCTCGAGCGCCTCACCGGGCACTGGCACGACGGGGACATGGACGCGCTGCTGCTGCTGGTGCCGACTCCGGCGATCGCCGGCGCCACCGTCAACGATCGGGGCGACTACCATCTCGAGCCGGACGGCCGGGCCCGGCGGCGCGCCGAGGGCGAGATCGCGCCGTTTCTGTTCGGCGGGATCCAGATCCTCCACCCCCGTCTGTTCGACGCCGCGCCGGACGGGCCGTTCTCGCTCAACCTTCTGTACGATCGGGCCGAGGCGGCGGGGCGGCTGTTCGGCATGCGCCATGACGGGGAGTGGTATCACGTGGGCACCCCGGAGGACCTCGCCGTGGCCGGGGCGGCGCTCGGCGACGGCCGGTCCGGCGAGCGGCCACCGCGATGGTAGAACGCGGCCGCGTCCTGACCATCGCGCCGGGGCGGCCGTTTCTCGACGCCCTCGCAGCGGGACTGCTGCACGAGACGCGGGCGGCGCCTGAGACCCTGGCCGACTACCTCGTTCTGCTGCCGACGCGGCGCGCCTGCCGGTCGCTGGCGGAGGCGTTCCTGCGGGCCAGCAACGGAAGGCCGCTGCTGCTGCCCGATACCCGCCCGCTCGGCGACGTCGAGGAGGAGTCGCTCGCCCTGCGGCTGTCGTCGGGCGGCGTCGACCTGACCCTGCCGCCGGAGATCCCGGAAAGCCGCCGCGAGCTCCTGCTGACCCGGCTGGTCCTGGAGTGGAAGCAGGACGGTGACATCACCCCGGACCAGGCGCTCAGGCTGGCGCGCGAGCTGGCGCGCCTGCTCGACCAGGTGCAGACGGAACGGCTCGATTTCGGGGCGCTCGGCGATCTCGCGCCGGAGCAGTTCGCCGGCCACTGGCAGGACGTCCTCGAGTTCCTCGCCATCGTCACCGCACACTGGCCGAAGATCCTCGCCGAGGAACAGTGCATCGACCCGGCTGAGCGCCGCAACCGCCTGCTCGAGGCGCAGGCGGCCCTGTGGCGCGCGGCGCCGCCGCAGACCCCGGTCATCGCTGCCGGCTCGACCGGCAGCATCCCGGCCACCGCCGACCTGCTGGTCGAGATCGCGCAGCTGCCGCGCGGTCGCATCGTCCTGCCGGGGCTGGATCGCACCATCGATGCGGCGTCGCGCCGGGCGGCCCTCGGCGAGGCG
>JBFGQV010000029.1:0-25490 GCA_041563955.1 Alphaproteobacteria bacterium
AGGCCCAGATCGACGGGATGCCGAACATCCAGGTCGCGGCGTTGCCCGGATCGCCGAAGATCGTGTTGCCGATCACCGCGCCCGGGCCGATGCCGAAGAACAGCCAGGCCAGGGTGATGATCCACGCGATCGGCTTGAGGCCCGCCTTGCTCGGCGCCAGGCCCGCATGCTCCTTCAGGAAATCGTGGAACTTCATGCGGTGCGCCCGGGCCGCGCTATCCTGCGTCATCGCCGAGACCGGGATGCAGACGAGCAGGTTGAAGATGATGCCCCAGCCTGCCGAATGAATGGTCCACGGCCAACGGCCCCACGGCAGGCTGCCGCCGGTGATCGTCTGGCCGATGGTCTCGGTGAAGATCACCGCAAGCAGACCGGCCGCGAGGCCCCAGGTCGCCCCCTGGCGGGTGATCCACGGGAACCAGGTCACCGCCGCCAGCGACGGCCACATCTGGAAGCCGAAGGCCACCGCGAGCCCGCCCAGCAGAACCAGGGCATCGCGCGAGAAGGTCGCCACCAGCAGCGCGGAAATCACGATGAACGCGACACCGGCCCGCCCGAAGAACTTCTGCGTCCTGTGGTCGGCCGTCGGGTTGAGGTACCGCTTGTACAGGTCGCGGGTCAGCATGGCACCGGCCGTCGACATGTAGGCAGCGCCCGTCGACTGCATCGCCGCCAGCGCGCACACCGCCAGGAGCCCGACCAGCCACGGCGCCGCGTCGGCGATCTGGTTGAAGTAATTCGGGACCAGGGAATCCGGGGCCGCCGCGATGTCTGCCGGCAGCGCGGTCGAGATCGCCAGTCCGGCCTCGTTCACCAGCGGGTTGGCACCGAGAAGATGCGCGCCCATGCCCTGGAAGGCGGTGAAGAAGAACAGGATCAGGCCGATCCCGAAGGACGACGCCCAGACCTGCTGCGGCGCGAACGGCCGCGGATCGTTGTTGGAGAACGACCACATCGAGAAGGCCGGCGCCGACTGGATGCCCATGAGCGCGAACATGTAGGTCAGCACCATGATGCCGGTCCACAACCCTCCGACCGGCGTCTCCTTGCCGAGGCCGGCGGTGAACTGGATCACGCCGGGAATGGCGAAGTACGAATTGTAGCCGTCCGCCGTGGCGCCCCACTTGGCGAGACCCGGCTGTGCCGCGAGGCTGGCGAAGCCTTCGTTGAGCGCGGTCCATCCGCCGGCCATGTCGAGGGCGATGAAGCCTGTGATGATGATGCCAAGCGCCAGCAGGATGCACTGCACCGTGTCCACGTAGGCCACGGCGCGCAGGCCGCCCGAGGCCACGTAGATCAGCACGACGAGCGACAGCACCCACATGCCGGCGTCGACGGGGACCAGGTCGTCGGTCAGCACGTTGAACAGGTAGCCCGAAGCGCCAAGCTGGACGCCGAGATAGGGGATCGAGAACAGCAGCGCCACGATCACCGTCAGGATGCGGATGGCGTCACCCTGGAAGTAGTCCGATAGCATTTCGCCCGGCGTCACGTAGCCGAAGCGCTTCCCGAGAATCCATTGCCGCTTCAGGAACAGGACGCCCGTGAAGGGAATCGTGATGGTGTAGAAGGACGCGTATGCGTATTGGAAGCCGTCGCGATACACCAGCCCCGGATGGCCCATGAAGGTCCAGCCCGAGAACGACGTCGCGGTGGCTGCCAGGATGAAGACCCACATCGACAGGCGTCGCCCGGCGATGAAGTAGTCTGAGGCCGTCTTCGCCGCCATGGCCGACTTCACACCCCAGAAGATGCAATAGGCCCAGTACAAAGCGACGAAGGCGAAAAGCCAGTAGACTTTTGCAGCAATAGCGCTGTCTTCCATCGTGTCGTCTCCTAGTCCGTTCAACCTCTTGTTTTCGTGCGTTTCGGATCCCTGCAGCCGGTTCGGCCTTGTTATCGTTCCGGCGGGCTCCGAAACCTCCCCGCACGGTTCAGCCGGATCGGGACCTTTACGGGCGCATGGCGACCCGCACCCGATCCAAATTCTTATTGCTGCGGAAGCTCGCGCAGCGTTCCAAACAAATCAAACAGTTTTCTGCTAAGCGCATCGTTCGACCGGCCTCGCCCGCCTTACCGGGGTGAACTGATTTGCTGGTGCCGGAAACCGGCAGTGATTAGAAATTGTCGTCTTCTGCAATCAGCGACTATTGGCGACAAAATTTCACAAATTTACGATTTCGTCAACAAACCATTGGCAGGCAAAGGTTTTTCATGTAAATAACGGGGCGTGATTTTGCGTCGCAATGAAAAATTGTAAAAGACTTCAGAAGCTCCTGAAATGACAGCGATTTCGTCGATGGGCGCGACGGTGCGGCGGCTGCGCCGCGACGGTGGGCTGACGCAGGCGGCCCTCGCGGCCCGGGCCGGGATTTCGACCAGCTACCTCAATCTTATCGAACACAACAGACGGCCGCTCACCGACGCGGTCGCCATGGCCCTCGCGGAAGCGATGGAGATCGACCCGCACGAGCTGTCCGGCAGCGAGGAGGCGCGCATGTTCGCGGGACTCCTCGAAGCGTTCAGCGATCCCCTGTTCGGTGACGATCCGCCGTCGCGTGAAGACCTTCTTGCCCTGGCCGCGGCGCCGCAGAGTGTCGTGCAGGCATTGCTCAAGCTCCACGATGCTTATCGTTTCGCCCGCGAGGAGGCGCGTACGCTCGCCGAGCGACTGGCCGACGAAACGCTGGCTTCGGCTCCCGCCGCGGATATCCGTGGTCTCGTCGCCTCGATTCGCGCCTTCGGCGAGATTTTGCATGACCATGCGGATATCGGGCGCGATGAGCGCATGCGGTTCCTCCAGATCCTGGTCCGGGACGCAGAGCACCTGACCGAATTGCTGGAGCAGCTGCCCGGCGGCGGGCGCGACCGCGCCGACCCGTCACCGACTCCCGTCCTGTCGACATCCCTCGGCGCGCCCGGGTCGGGCGAAGAAGCGGATTTCCTGGAGGCCCGCAACAACTTCTTCCCGGCTCTCGAGGCGGCGGCGGAAGGTCTGCGCAGGGCGGCGCTGGGTGCCGACGCCGACCGGCCTGACGCACCGCTGGCCGAAGCATTGCCGAAACTTTTGGCGAGCCGGTTCGACGTGGGCGTGCGGATCGTACCAGGCGAGGCCGCACCCGGACGCACGGCGCACCACAACGAGATCGGCCGGCAGCTGATCCTGTCCGAGATGCTGGGGCGGGAGACCCGCACGTTCGAGATCGCGCGGTTCATCGCGCTCAGCTCGGACGACCGGGTCCTCGACCATTGTCTCGTGGAGGATCCGCGGCCGGCTCCCGAGCTGACGGATGTCTGTCGCGACGCTCTGGCAGACTATTTCGCCCGTGCCGTCCTGATGCCCTACACCGCGTTCCGAAATGCGGCACATGACTTGCGCTACGACGTCGCCCGACTCGCGATGCGTTTCGGAACGGCTTTCGACGCCGTCTGCCACCGGCTGACGACCCTGCGCAAACCGGGCGATTCCGGAATTCCGTTTCATCTCGTCCGGGTCGACATCGCCGGCAACGTCATGCGGCGATTCAATGGCTCCGGTTTGCGGATCGCGCGTTATGGCGGCGTTTGCCCGCGCTGGAACCTGCACGAGGCATTCCTGTCGCCCGGGTCGATTCGCATCCAGCACGCCGAAACGCCGGACGGCGCACGGTGGCTGAACATCGCCCGCACCGTCACCGAGCCGCCGCCGGATCCGCGACAACCCGCGACCCACAGTGCCCTCGCGATTGGCTGCGAGGCATCTTATGCACCCCGGCTCGCCCATGTAGACGGCCTCAATCTCGAATCCGGTGCGCCGACGCCGATCGGCATCAATTGCCGCTTGTGCAGCCGGGCGGACTGCCGACAGCGGGTGTTTCGGCCGCTCGGCATCGCGATGCGGCACACCCCGTCGGGAGAATCCTAGGCCGAAGATGGGTTGGGGACGATCGCAGCGTCGTGGCGGGTCAAGGCGACCGCGCCCGGATCGTCGCCCGCGAGGCCGCCGCGAGTCCCGGACCGGTCATGCACTCCTCGCCGTCATTGACACATAAAGGCCGGCACCGGGCCCGATCGGCCCGGCGCCGGCTGGTCCGTGGGCGTCAGCGGACTCAGTTCTGCTTGGCCGCGCAGGGGTTACAGGGGTTCTTCGCCGCGCACGGGTTGCACGGGTTGGCCGCGGCGCAGGGGTTGCACGGATTGACCGCGGCGCAGGGGTTTCCGCTCACCTGCTTGGCGCAGCACGGGTTGCACGGGTTCTGCGCGCAGGCGGCACAGGGGTTGGCCGCGGCGCAGGGATTGGCACCGGCCGACCACGCCGGCGTGGCGATCGCCAGCGCCGCCGCGGCGGCGCCGGCGGCCAGGGTGGCCTTCAGGGTCCTGGCATCGTAGATGGGCATGTCTCTCTCTCCCGGGGTTCGATGATTTCTGGGGCGCACCATCGCGCCACGGCGGCGAGATGTACCGCCCCGCGATCACGGGCGCATCGCGCAAATGTCACGATTTCGTCCCGGCCGGCCGCCGGCGTTCACGTCTGCGCGAGCGGCAGGTGAAAGCTGAACGCGGTGCCCTTGCCGAGCGCACTCTCGACCTCGATAGGGCAATCGTGCAGCTGCAGGATGCGGCGCGTGATGGCAAGGCCCAGCCCGGTGCCCTCGGGCGCCGCGCCGCGCGACTTCTCGGCCCGGTAGAAGCGCTCGAAGATGCGCTCGCGATCGGCCTCGGCGATGCCGCAGCCGGTGTCGGCGACGCGCATCTCGATGCCGGTTGCGTCCGGCGCCAGCGACAGCCGCACCGATCCGCCCTCCTGCGTATAGCGGATGGCGTTGTCGATGAGGTTCTCCAGCACCCGTTCGATGAGGCCGATATCGGCCCGCACGAACGGCGCCGATTCGGGAATCTCGGTTTCCAGGGACAGCTGCTTGCGCTCCGCCTCGGGCCGGAACTTCTGGGCCACGTCCTGGACCAGCTCGGACAGCGAGAACGGCTCGAAATTGAGGCGGGTGCCCGTCGAATCCAGCATCGTCAGCTCGAACAGCTCGGCGATCAGGCGGGCCAGACGGTCGCCCTGGCGCACCGCCAGCTCGAGATACCGCCGCTTTTCCGCATCCGTGAACGAATCCTGCTTCATCGACATGGTCTCGAGATAACCCAGCAGCGAGGCCAGCGGCGTGCGCAGGTCATGCGAGATGTTGGCGACCATGTCGCGGCGCGCGGCGTCGGCCCGCCGCAACTGCTCGATCTGGTCGGCGATGCGCTGCGACATTTCCTCGAAAGCCACCCCGAGGCGGTCGATCTCGTCGCCGCCGCGCCGCCAGCCGGCCAGCCCCGCCGGCGCCTCGAACCCCGACTCGCGGAACGATTCGACCGCCGCGGTCAGCCGCGTGAGCCGCCGCGTCAGCCAGGCGAACGACAGCACCCCGACGGCGAGCGCCAGCAGCACCCCGACGCCGCCCGCGCCGACGGCGAGGCGCAGGATGTAACTCCCCGACAGCATGTCGGCCACCGAGTCGTACTCCTCGCCGCCGAGCACGACATAGAGATAGCCGGCTTGCCGGTCTCGATCGAACACCTCGGCGGCCGAGAACGGCTTGCTGCCACGCAGGTCGCGGGGATCGTCGCCGCGCAGCGGCAGGGTGGCCGGGCCGGCGATCCAGCGGCGCAGCGGCGCGAGGTCGATCCGCTCGCGCTTGACGCGGCCCGGCTCGGCGGAGAACGCCAGGATGTTGCCCTCGAGGTCCAGCAGATAGACCTCGATCCGCGGGTTGATGACCATCAGCTGGTCGAACAGCCCGACCAGCGCCGTGCGGTTGACGGCACCGTCGGTGATCAGTGGATAGGCCTTCGAGATGTAATGGGCGAGCGGGCTGTTCAGGCTCTGGTCGACCTCTTCCTGGTAGAGCCGCGTCGCGAACAGGGTGAGCGCGATCCAGGCGACGCAGGTGACCGCGATGATGGCCAGCAGCGCCACCGTCAGCTTGGCCGAAAGCCGGCGCGGCATCACGGCATCCCGGCCGCGCCGGCGGCCCGCGGTGCGCCGAGCCGGTCGTTGAACTTGTAGCCGACGCCCCACACGGTGAGCACGTAGGTCGGCTGCGATGGGTCGGCCTCGATCTTGGCGCGCAGCCGGTTGATGTGCGAGTTGACGGTGTGCTCGTAGCCGTCGTGGCCGTAGCCCCAGACGAGGTCGAGCAGCTGCTGGCGCGTGTAGACGCGGCCCGGATGGCTGGCGAACTGCAGCAGGAGGTCGAACTCGCGCGCCGTCAGCTCGGCCGGTGCGCCGGCGATGGTGACCCGGCGCTTGTCGGGGTCGATGACCATGTCGCCCGCCTCGATGCGCTGGCCGGCCCCGGTGTCGCTGCCGGGCGCCAGCGCCTCGAGGCGCCGGAAGATCGCCTTCACCCGGGCGATCAGCTCGCGGATGCTGAACGGCTTGGTCAGATAGTCGTCGGCGCCCATCTCGAGCCCCACGACGCGGTCGACCTCCCCCGACTTCGCGGTCAGCATCAGGATCGGCGTGTAGCTGTCGCCGGCGCGCACGCGGCGGCACAGTTCCAGCCCCTCCATCCGCGGCAGCATCAGGTCGAGGATGATCAGGTCCCAGCCGCCGGCCGACGCCAGCTCGTGGCCCGCCGCGCCGTCGGCGGCCAGCACAACCTCGCAATCGAGATCCCGCAGGTGCAGCGCGACCAGCTCGGCGATGTCCGCGTTGTCCTCGACAACCAGTATTCTGCGCGCCACGGCTCGGCCAACCTCCTGATGCAACGTGTCCCGGTCACGGCAGCCGCGCAATCTAGCGACAGGTTATCACGAAATCCTCCCGGGCGCGCCGGCCCCGCTATTCGCCGTATCCCTCGACGCGGGCGGCGGCTTCGGCCGGCGTCTCGACCGCGCCGGGCGGCACGGTCAGCGCCTCCTCGAGCGGCCGGAATGTCAGCGCCATGTCGGGGTCGACCGCGTAGACGGTGCCGTTCGGCACCTCGACCCAGGGCTCGTCGGTGATCGGCTCGGAGGCGATCTCGACACAGCGGTACCGCGTCTCGTGGGCGTGGCGGACGTGCGATTCGGTGCATATCGGGCACAGATGCACGCCGTCGCGCTCGACGTACCAGAGCGTCCGCCCGAGCCGCGAGCCGGCGAGCCGTTCGCCGTCGGTCCACAGGACGTTGAGGCCGACCGGCTTGTCCGCCGCGATCTCCATGCACCAATCGATGATCCGGTTCAGCCCGTCATGCAGGATGTCGAGCAGCCGCCGGTCCGGGTGCCGGCCCCACAGGCTCAGCAGGTAACGGAAGATGTGCTCGCTGTCGGTGCGGCCGCCGATCTGGTCGCGGTGCAGCGGGTCGGTCTCCGCCAACAGGCGCTCGCGGACCGCGGCGAACTCGGGCAGGGTGCCGTTATGGGCGAAGGCCCAGCGGCCGTGCACGAAGGGATGGGTGTTCTCGAGGCCCGGCGGGCCGACCGTCGCCCGCCGCACATGGGCGATCACCGCGTGCGAGTAGACCTGCGCCGCCGCCTTGCGGAAATGCTCGCCGTGCCACGCCGCCCAGGCCTGCTTCTCGAGGTACGGAACGCCGTCGGGATAGGCGGCGATACCCCAGCCGTGGTCGTTCGGCTGCCCCGCCATGTCCTGGCGGCTCTGCGACATCAGGGCGTTCTGGGCGTGGACCAGGCTGCATTCCACGCGGGTCGGCTCGTTGGCTCGGAATCCGTACAGGCGGCACATCGGCGGCCTCGTTCGGTGCGGTCACGCGCAGTCTATACGCTCTCGGCCAGCCGCGCGATGATCGAGGTCAATATCGGCGCGACGGTGCGCTTCACCGGCGCCGCCCGCCTAGAGGAGTTCGATGCTGCCGTCGGGGTTGAGCTGGATCTGGTCGCCGGTCGCGATGCGCTCCAGCACGCCGCGCGCGCCGACCACCGTCGGCACGTTGTACTCGCGCGCCAGGATCGCCGCATGGCTGAGCCAGCCGCCGATCTCGGTCACCACCCCGGCGACGCGCGGCAGGGCCGGCGCCCAGGTCGGGTGCATGAACCGGGTGATCAGGATTTCGCCGGCCTCGAGCGCCTCGATCGAGGTGCCGGTCGCCACCCGGGCCTTGCCGCGGATCGGCGCATGACCGGCGACGAGGTCGCCCTTCAGCAGCGAGGCATGGCCGTTCAGCGCCCGCTGCTCGCCGTCGAGCGACAGCTGCTCGAGGTCGCGCGGCGTCAGCTCGGAGGGCAGCGACGGCAGGCCGGCGAAGATCTCGGCCGTCTCCTGCCGCTCCTCGATCGTCACCCGGGCCGCCTTGAGCGCCGCAGGTCCCTCGCGCAGCCCGATGACCTCCTGCCGCGTCAGGTAGAAGATGTCGTCGTCGAGCCCGAGCCGCGCCGCCAGCGCCAGCAGGATGCGGCGGATCACGGCGAGCTCGCGCAGGCTGTGATGCTTCGCCTCCTCCTTGAGCAGCTGGAAATTGCCGGCCCGCTCGACCGCCAGGCGAAGCGCCTTGTCATCCGGCAGCGTGGCGATGTTCTTGCGGGACGATTTCGCGCTGCTCACGGCCTGCGCGGTCTCGACGAGCTGCTCGACCAGCTCCGGCGATTCCATGTAGCGCGGATCGGCGATCTCGTAATCGACCGGGGCGCGGTGCCCGAACAGCTCGATGAAATCGCGCTGCGTCGCGCGCCCCACCTTGACGTCGGCGAGCAGCCCCATCGCCCGGTTAACCACCGTCGGCGGCATGGTCGACAGGTACTCGGCCGCCGGCAGTCCGCGTTTGGCGAGCTGCCGTTCGGCCTGCGTAAAGTAGAAATTCGCGGCGATATTGACGATGTGGGCCTGGACGTAGTTCTCGGTGATGAACCGGGTGCACACGTGGTCGAGCATCGAGAACAGCTCGATCTCGTTGAACTTCATCAGGTCGACGAGCTCGTAGACCCGGATCTCGTCGTCCAGCGTCGGCAGGAAATTGTTGTAGAACCGGCTCTCGATGCCCTGCGCCATGCGGGTCAGGCGCAGCGAGGTCAAAAAACCGCCGGACTTGCGCATGCGGCGCCGCTCCTCCAGCCGGTTGACGTAAAGCGCGCCGAACACGGAGGTCACGAAGGGCGGGTCGTCCTCGCCGACGTCGTACGGGATGCCGAGGTTGCGGCACGCCATGTCCATGGTGCCGCCGGGCTGCCACATCTCCTCCATCAGCGCCAGGCTGAACGGCGTCGGACGCGGCAGCAGCTCGGACAGCTCGTTCTGCACGAACATCGCCTCGTCGGGTCGCGCCCCCGCGGTCAGCGCGATCAGCTTGTGGCGCTCGGCCTCCAGCAGGGCGGCACGCTGATTGCCCCCCTGATTGCGGGCGAGCGCGGTAATTGCGCGCGACTGCAGGATCATGAAGCGTCCCTTGATATAGGCCCATTCCACGTCCTGCGGCCCCCCGAACAGACCCTCGAGGACGCGGCCGACCTCCAGCAGCGGTGCAAGGTCGATCGGCGGCGGCGTCTCGTCGACCAGCTCGCCGGACGACCGCCCGAACTCGTAGGAACTGGCGTCGGCGGTGCCGTCGACGACGCCGACCCCCAGCCCGTCGGTCAGCTCCACCAGCATGCTGCCGCTGCGGCTCGGATGCTCGGTGAACATCACGCCGGCGTATTCGGCGTCGACCATCTTCTGGACCACGATGGCGCCGAACTCCCGGGTCTGGTGGCCGTACGCGCTGGCCGAGTCGGTCCCGAACGACTCGTAGACGCGGCGCAGCGCATCGGCGAGCCCGTCGCGGTCGACATCGAGGACGCTCTCGAAAACGCCGGCATAGCTGCGGTCCTCGCCGTCCTCGTTGAGCCCCGAGCTGCGCACCGCGGCGCGCTCGAACTTGATCTTCTTCCACAGCTCGTCGATTCGCTTCCAGTTCTCCGGCGACAGCAGATCGCCGGCGCCGCCCCGCAGCGCCTCGGTGGTGACGACGAAGCCGTCCGGCACCGCGATCCCGGCGGCGGCCATCGCCGCCAGGGCGCTACCCTTGCCGCCGGCGAGGTCCGGACGCCCGGCAATGTCCTGGAAGGCGCACACCGGCGCCACCTTGGCACCGTCGGCACCCTGCCGGTCGGCGGTGTGGCTCCAGCTCTGCGACGTGCCCTCGATGCGGGAGCGGACCCACATGCTCTGCAGCGCCATGAGACCGATGCTGCAGACGAGATAGAGGTTGACCGCGGCGCTGACCGGGATCGTCACCAGCGCCAGCAGCGCGGCGGCAATGACGCGCATCGTCGAGTAGACCAGCGACGATTTCGCGGCGCCAGACTGCAGGTGCAGGAACACCATCGTGCCCAGCAGCGCGGGCAGCACGAAGATCGGATCCGGCCGCGACATGTCGGGGATCCACAGGAGCCGCACGGGGAATTCCCGGGCCACCGCGTCGACCGCGAAAAAGAACGCGAGGAACAGCGGAATCTGGATGGCGATGCCGATCATGTTCAGGCCCGGCGTCATCTTGTGGCGGCGGTTGATGGCCCGGATCGCACGGCCGAGCCGCACCCGATCGGCCCCGATGCGTTTCTTCAGCTCGGCGATCTGCGGCGTCAGCCGGCGCATCACAACCTGGTCCCGCTCGGCCTTGGCGGTCAGCGGAAAGACCAGTAGGCGCAGGGCGAGGACGACGATGAAGATCGCCAGGGTCAGCGCTCCGGTGAAATTGACCGTCGCCCGCAGCAGGGCCGCAAGGGGCGCGCTTACGAAATCGAGAAAGCTCTTCGACCGGTCGGCCTCCCACTCGGCGACATGCGTGCGCGACGCCTTGGGCACGAAATACTCGTGCGCCACCGTATAGCGGCCGAGATATTCGAATCCGGCGCGCGTCAGCCGCAGGCCCAGAATCTTGGCATAGAAGCAGCTGCGCTTGTCGTAGCACGGCGCGATGACGGGCGCCTGCGGCAGGGCCTCGAACGCCTTGGTCATCTCGGCGGTCCGCATCTTGCGGATCGGCATATTGATCGCGTCCGGCAGGTGACCGGTCTTGAAGTCCTCGGGATAGCGGACGTCGACGAAGATGGCGCCGCGCTCGGCGACGTGCCGCTTCACCTCGTCGGTGTCGAGCAGCACGGTGTCGTTGGCATAGCGCGGCAGGCCGCGCAGATCGGTCACCGTCGCGCCCTGCAGGCCGACGATGTCGCGGTTTTCCGCCAGCCACTTCTCGAAGCCGCCGACGACGAACTTGCATGGTATTCCCTTGGCCCTCAGCTGGTCGCACGTCTCCGAACTGCGGTTCCCCGAGAAGCACAGCAGAACGTTCGTCTTGTTCTTCCTGACGCCGTATTTCCTGGGGTTCGCCCGCAGGTCGGGATAGCGAACCTGGGCGAATTGCTGCAGGTGCCCGGCTTCTTTCTCTTCGGGCTCCCGCAGGTCGATGAGGTTGACGTTTCTCTTGCCGTCCGGGCCGATCTCGGCGAGCAACGCCGCCAGCGCGTCCGTCGTGATGCCGGCGGGGTGATCGACCTGTTCGCTGTAGGACAGGGTTTTCAGCGAAGTATCGCCGACGGCCTCACCCTTTTCCACCGACGGCCGGACCAGCGCGGCCTCGAGCCGCTGGTTCCGGAGATCGGTCATGTAGGCCCATTGCAGGATGGTGGCGACCACGGCGGCGACCGCCACCAGCGCCAGGCCACCGACCAGCCATTTCGGGACGCCACCGCGGCGCTGGCTCGCGCCGGGCGCCTTGACCTGCTTGCGGCCGAAGAACAGGCCGCCGAGCGTGACCGAGATCAGGCCGAGGATCTGCCCGGCACTGGACAGGAAATTGACCGCAAGGTCCGGCGACGGGATCGCCAGGGCCGGCGCGGCACCGGCGACGAGCAACACGCAGGCAATCGGCAGCGCCAGGCGCAGCGGCCGACGACCGCGGCGCTCGCTACGGCGCCGATATGCGCCGCTGCGTGCCGATCCGGACTCTCTTGGGTCGCCCTGCGTCATTCCCGTTCATTCCCCTTGCGGCCTCGCGGCCTTGTTATCGCCTATCGACTTTATTCTTTGCCTGTCCAACTCGCTTATCGGTTCCGCTGGCCGCCGGCGCGGCTCGCCGAGCCGGCGCGAGGCGCGGTCGGTGCGGGTCGCCCGGATCGAGTCCGGTCGGCCGGCCTGCGCCTCAACGCGCGCGGATTTCTGTCAGGAAGCCCTCCACCGCATCGAACAGGCTGTCGGCCTGCTGCGAGACCTGCTGCGAGGCGGTCAGCACCTTGGTGGCCGCGGCGCCGGTCTGGCTGGCCGCCTGGTTGACCCCGCCGATGCTGGCGCTGACTTGCTCGGTGCCGCTTGCGGCGCGCGACACGCGCAACGCGATCTCCTGGGTGGAGAGGCCCTGCTGCTCGATCGCGGCAGCGATCGTCGCCGCGATTTCGTTGATTTCGGCAATGATCTCGGTGATCTTGTCGATCGCGCCGACGACTTCCTGTGTCTCGTCCTGGACCGCCGTGATCTGGCGCGCGATATCCTCGGTCGCCTTGGCGGTCTGGTTGGCGAGGTTCTTGACCTCCTGCGCCACCACGGCAAATCCCTTGCCGGCCTCGCCGGCGCGCGCCGCCTCGATGGTGGCGTTGAGCGCCAGAAGGTTGGTCTGGCCGGCGATCTCGTTGATCAGCGTGACCACCTCGCCGATCTTGCTCGCCGTGGTCGACAGATTGTGCACCGTCTGTGTGGTGGCTTCGGCCTCCTGCACCGCGTGCGCGGCGACCGTGGCCGACTGGTTGACCTGACGGCCGATCTCGGAGATCGAGGCCGACAGCTCTTCGGCCGTGGTGGCAACGGTCTGGACGTTCGCCGTCACCTCGTCCGAGGCCGAGGTCACGGTGGCCGACTGCCGGCTCGTCTCCTCGGCGGTCGACGACATCTCCTGCGCCGTCGATTCCATCTCGTTGGCCGCCGACGTCACTTTGTTGGCGACGCTCTTGACCGCCTGCTCGAAGCGGTCTGCGAGTTCGAGGATGGAACTGCGCTTCTCTTCCTCGGCGCGCTGCTTGGCCAGCGACTGCTCGAGCTCGAGGCCGACCTTCTGCTCGGCGTTCTCCTTGAACACCTGGACGGCACGCGCCATGTCGCCGACCTCGTCGTGCCGGTCCAGCGACGGCACCATCGTGCCGAGATTGCCGCCCGCCAGGGCCTCCATCGCTTCGGCGATGCCGGCCAAAGGCCGGGTCATCATGCGCAGCGCGCCGGTGACGACCGAAACGACGAACAGCAGCATGATCGCCAGTAAGAACAGACCGGCGAGGACCATCGTCTTGACCGAATCCAGCAACCGCTGTTCGGACAGGGCGACGGTCAGCAGACCGACCTGCGAGGTTTCCGCGTTGTCGCCGTCGGCCAGATCGCTCGTGTGCACGATCTCGCGCTGCACGACGAACACCGCCGGCTCGTTGATCCGGAGCGGCTTGCCGTACGCGGCAATGCTCTGTCCGTTCGCACCTTCAATGGCGGCGTAACGGAAATCCGGATCACGTGTCAGGGTCTCGAGCATCCGCCCGGCCTGCTCGAATTCGAAATCCCAGATCGGCCGGGCGAGTCCCGCCGACTGCACGTCGGCGAGGAACTCGGCCCGGGACTCAAGGTCGGCCCTGCGGTCGCTATGAATGTAGATCATGGCGATCGCGACTGCAGACATGAAGACCAGCGTAATCACCGCCGAGATCAGCACCTGCACCTTCGCGTGCAGCGACAGCCGCATGCTTTGGCGAATGTGCGACGTCGCGGTTTCTGTTTTCATATGCTGCATGACAGCCCCCTATCGTCTTTTTCCGTCTGAGCGACCGTCAGCGCATCGAGGCCTGGGTCTCGAAGAACCGGCCGTTCTCCTTGATCGACTGGCGGATCGCCGCGAAGTCGTCGTCGGAACCCGGCAGCATGCCGTCGGCCTTGAGCGCTTTCAGGGCGACCTTGTCGGTCATCTCAAGCAACGCCGCCTTCAGCGCCTCCTGGACGCGGGCGTCGATGCCGGCGCGGGCGACCCACGGCTTGGTCACATTCGGGAACGTGACCAGAACGCGAATCGGAACGCCCTTCTTGACCAGCTTGTTGAAGGTGCTCTGCTTCAGCGCACCGGCATCGAACTCGCCGCGCCCGACGGCGATCCCGACCTTGTCATGACGGCCGAGATACTCGTAACGGGACAGATCTTTCGCCCGGATGCCGTTCTCCACAAGATAGAGCTGCGACAGGTAACGGCCGATCGTCGACTGATCGTCGCCAAAGGCGAACGACTTGCCGCGCAGCTGGGCGACGCTCTCAATGTCGCTGTTCAGGGCCACGCAGATGATGCCGTTGAACGTCTTGGCGCCGTCCTTGCTCTCGATCGCGAGGATCGACAGCCCCGGCTGCTGGTCCTTGCCGAGGACATAGGACGCCGGGCCGAGGCGCGTGAAATCGGCGCGACCCTGCACCAGGTCGTCGAGGCCGCCCTCGTAGGTCGGCGAAATCTTCAGGTTGATGGTGACGGTCTCACCGAGACGCTCGGTGAGGTCTTTCTCCAGAACAGCCAGGGCCGGACGGAACTGCTTTTCCACATCGGCACGGCTGTCGGTGGCGTAGACGCCGAAGTTCAACGTCACTTCGGCATTCGCCGAATGCCCGATGGCCATGGCGGCCAAAGAGGCGAGAGCCAGCAAGCCGGCCCGACGAACAGTCGAATTCATACTGTATTCCTCCAAACAATTGAATTCCTGCACCCTTCCAATTGCCGGAGGCCAGTGCGTCCAAACGGGGGATCAAAACATCTGGCGAATTTTATTAAAATCTTGCGCAATACTTCCTTGTGTTCGGCGTAAATGTGTCGAACGGAAGTTTTTTCTTCGCAAGGTAAACAACGTGATAACACTGACCTTATTCCTCGATCGCTTAACATTTTCTTAATCGCCTAACAAACTGCTAACCCGGCCTTCCGGGGGTGCGGAGTTCAGCCTCATTGAGGCCTTGGAAACAGCCACTTATCGGCCCGCACCGGTTTCGAGACCAGACGATGCAATAACTGGGCCAGTTGACGGTAATATTATGAGTACTACGCTCGCGACGCGCCGGAGACCGCCGCGACGGGCCGCTGCGCGTCGCTGGACCGGCGCGGCGACAAGTGGCATCCTCGTGATCGGTAAGTGCGGGGTATGGGAATGGGACGGATTCTATCCGCGGTGTCGCTGATCGTGGCGGGCTTTGCGCTGCCGCCCGCCATGGCCGCCGAAACGCCGGTCGACCTCGAACTCGTGCTGGCGGTCGACGTGTCCCTGAGCATCGATGTCGCCGAGGCAGGGCTGCAGCGCGAGGGCTATGTCCGGGCGTTTCGCGACCCCGAGGTGATCCGCGCCGTCCGCGCCGGGATCCTCGGCCGGATCGCCGTCACCTACGTCGAATGGGCGGGGCCGTATCAGCGCCGCGTGGTGGTCGACTGGACCCTGGTCGACGGCGAAGAGACGGCCGGGGCCTTCGCCAACGCGCTGGAGCTGAGCGCCCCGGGCTCGGCCCGGCGCACCTCGATCAGCAGTGCCATCGATTATGCGCTGCCGCTGTTCGCCGGCAACGGGTTCGCGGGCACGCGCCAGGTCATCGACGTCTCGGGCGACGGCCCGAACAACGCCGGCGGCCTGGTCGTGGGCGCCCGGGACCGGGCCGTTGCCGCCGGGGTGACGGTCAACGGTCTGCCGATCCTCGACAATGGCGGCGGTATCTATTCGTGGTACAACATCCCCAATCTCGACCTGTATTACCGCGACTGCGTGATCGGCGGGCCCGGTGCGTTCCTGGTGGTGGCCGAGGATTTCGGCGATTTCGCCCGCGCCGTCCGCCGCAAGCTGATTCTCGAGATCGCCGGCCGCCCGCCCCGGCTGGTCGCGGCGCAGCTGCGCGGAGAGGCGCGCGCGAGCCCGCCCTGCGACATCGGCGAGCGGCTGCGCCAGTCGCGCGAGGAAGAGGATTTCTAAGGCGCCGCAGCGTTACGGGCTGGCGGGATCGTGGTGGGCCCGGCAGGATTCGAACCTGCGACAACACCGTTATGAGCGGTGCGTTCTGACCGCTGAACTACGGGCCCGCCCCCTATATAGCAGGCCTGTGGCGAAATGCGAGCGGAGCGGCGCAGCGGGCCGGGCCGGTGGCGCAAACGGGATGGGCGAGGCATGACCGACTCATACGATGTGGTCGTCGTCGGCGGTGCGGGCGTGGGCAGCTCTGTCGCCTTTCATCTCGCCGGCGAGACGGCGTTTTCCGGACGCATCGCCGTGATCGAGCGCGATCCCGCCTACGCCGCCGCGTCGTCCGCGCTTTCGGTCGGCGGCATCCGCCAGCACTACTCGACGCCGGCCAATATCCAGCTGTCGCGCTGGAGCTTCGGGTTCCTGCGCAACGCCGGGACGCTGCTTGCGGTCGACGGCGAGGCGCCCGACGTCGGACTGGTCGAGCGCGGCTACCTGTTCCTTTCCAGCCCGGCCGGGCTGGACGTTCTGCGCGCCAATCACGCGATCCAGACCGCGCACGGGGCGGATGTGGCGCTGCTGTCCCGCGACGCGCTGGCAGCCCGGTTTCCCTGGCTCAGCCTCGACGGGATCGCGGCCGGCTCGCTGGGCCTGACCGGCGAGGGCTGGTTCGACGGCTACGCCCTGACGCAGGCGCTGCGCCGCAAGGCGAGCGCTCTCGGCGTGCGCTACATCAAGGCGGCGGTGACGGGCATCGAGATCGCTGCGAACCGCGTCGCCGCGGTGACCCTGGACCGGGGCGAGCGCATCGCCTGCGGCATCCTCGTCAATGCCGCCGGGCCGTGGGCGGGCGAGCTGGGGGCGCTGGCCGGCATCGACCTTCCGGTCCGGCCGCGCAAGCGCATCGTGCACGTGATCGACTGCCGCACGCCGATCCTCGACTGCCCGATGGTGATCGATTCCTCGGGAATCTACTTCCGGCCGGAGGGAACGGGATACCTGACCGGCGCATCGCCCGGAGCGGGCGAGGCGGATCCGGACGCGTGCGATTTCGAGGTCGACTGGACGCCGTTCGAGGACAGGATCTGGCCGGCGCTGGCCCACCGCGTGCCCGCTTTCGCCGCAATCAAGCCGCTGCGCGCCTGGGCCGGACTCTATGATTTCAACACGTTGGACCAAAATGCGATTCTCGGACCACATCCGGAGATTGATAACTTGCATTTTGCAAACGGCTTTTCCGGGCATGGCATTCAGCAGGTCCCGGCGGTCGGGCGGGTGACGGCCGAGCGCATCCTGTACGGCGAAGCGCGGACGGTCGACGTCTCGTGCTTTGGCTACGAGCGCTTCGTCGCCGGGCGGCTGGTCAAGGAAGTCAACGTGATCTGATTGTTGCGCGCACATCGCGCAGAGCACGGATGCCGCGGCGCCCCGGCTTCGCGTGTCATCGGCCCGGGGCGACCTCCTTCCCCGCCGCCACGTCCAGCGTCATCAGGTCGGCGCCGATCGTGACCGGGCCCGCGAAATCGCGCCGCACCTCCTCGTAAAGCGCGTCCGTGTCGCAGTCCGGCGGCACGAAATGGGTCAGCGCAAGCCACTTCGCGCCGGCCCGCGCCGCCACCTTGCCGACGTCGGACGATAGCGTGTGGTACGCGGCGACCTGTTCGATCGTCTCGGCGGTCCGCACGCCGTCCTCGACCTGCAGTTCGCGATGGACGAACACCTCGTGCAGCAGCAGATCGGCGTCGCGCGCGGCCTCGACCAGCGCATCGCACGGGCGGGTGTCGCCCGACATCGCCAGCTTCGCCTCGCCGGTCTCGAACACATAGCCATACGCATGGCGGACCGGCTGGTGGTCGACGGCGACGGCGCGCACGCGCAGCGCCCCGAATTCCAGCGCCTCGCCGGCGGCGATCTCGGTCACCTCGGTCTGCAGCGCCAGCGCCGAGGGCCGGAGCTCATGCGCGATACGCTGCTCCATCTCGGTCTGCCACAGCGACACAAGGCCATCGACATAGCGGTAGGTGCCCGGCGGCCCAATCACCCGCTGCGGCCGGTCGCGCCCCTGGTGCCAGGACGAGATCACCAGCTGGAACAGATCGACGATGTGATCGGAGTGCAGGTGGGTGAGCAGCACCGCGTCGACCTCTCGGCCATCGAGCCCCGCCTGCACCATCCGCTGGGTGACGCCCGAGCCGCAATCAACCAGGACGGTGGTACCGCCATGGCGCACCACCTGCGCCGGGCCATATCGGTGCGCATCGACCACGGGACAGCCGGTGCCGAGAAGTGTGAGCTGCATGGCGCCAGAGTGTACCCGAAAACCGGCGCGGCGCCCGTATTTTTCGGGATCGCCGGACAAAGGATGCGGCTCTTCGACCGCCCGCTGGCGTGCCGCATTTCGCCCCCATATCCATCCACCGCCGCCCCGCCCGCGTGCCGGCACTGTAATCGTCCGCGGCCGCTGCGCCGTCCCGGCACTTGCCTTGGTCTATTCGTCTATATGTTAAAGACGAATAGACACACGAGAGCCGGAAGGGAACCAATGCCCCTCGACCCGACATTGCTGACCGCGGCGCGCGAGGCGGAGGCCTCGGTCGCCGAACGCGAACGGGCGCTGGCCGAGGCCAGGACCGAATACCACGTCGCGGTCAATTGCCTGCATGTCTGCGGCGCGTCGCTGCGCGAGATCGCCGAGGCGCTCGGCCTCAGTCACCAGCGCGTACACCAGATGGTCAACGGCGTTGGCGCCGCGTGGCCGCACCTGTTTGGGCTGCTTTCGGACACGCTGCGGCGGTCGCGCCTGAAATGCTCGTTCTGCCGCAAGCCGGCGCGGGACCTCCGCAACCTAATCGCCGGCCCGCGGGTCCACATCTGCGACCACTGCGTCGCGCTGGGCCGCCGCGTCGTCAAGGGCCACCGCGATGCCGCCGACGGCCGCCGCGCCCTCGCCCTCATCGACTCCGCGGCGCGCCAGCGGTGCTCGTTCTGCGGCAAGCTGGGGAAGGGCGACCGGCGGATCGTCTCCGGTGCCGGCGCCCGAATCTGCGGCGACTGCCTCGACTACTGCGATGACATCGTGCGCGAGGAGGGCGTGGCGAGCTGAAATCCCCGCTGGTCCGACCGGCAGCAAAAGAGGGGGCCCGAAGGCCCCTCTTGCAATTCCCTGCGGTGCGCCCCGAGTTAGTGATCCAGGAAGCTGCGCAGCTTGCGGCTGCGGCTCGGATGCTTGAGCTTGCGCAACGCCTTGGCCTCGATCTGGCGGATGCGCTCGCGGGTGACCGAGAATTGCTGGCCGACCTCCTCCAGCGTATGGTCGGTGTTCATGCCGATGCCGAACCGCATGCGCAGCACCCGCTCCTCACGCGGGGTGAGGCTCGCCAGCACCCGCGTCGTGGTCTCGCGCAGATTCGACTGGATCGCCGCGTCGGCCGGCAGGACCGCGTTCTTGTCCTCGATGAAATCGCCGAGATGGCTGTCCTCCTCGTCGCCGATCGGCGTCTCGAGGCTGATCGGCTCCTTGGCGATCTTCAGCACCTTGCGCACCTTCTCCAGCGGCATGTGCAGCCGCTCGGCCAGCTCCTCCGGCCCCGGCTCGCGGCCGACCTCGTGCAGGAAGTTGCGCGAGGTGCGGATCAGCTTGTTGATCGTCTCGATCATGTGCACCGGGATGCGGATGGTGCGCGCCTGATCGGCGATCGAGCGGGTGATCGCCTGGCGGATCCACCATGTGGCGTAGGTCGAGAACTTGTAGCCGCGCCGGTACTCGAACTTGTCGACCGCCTTCATCAGGCCGATATTGCCCTCCTGGATCAGGTCGAGGAACTGCAGGCCGCGGTTCGTGTACTTCTTGGCGATCGAGATGACGAGCCGGAGGTTGGCCTCGACCATCTCTTTCTTGGCGCGGCCCGCCTCCTTCTCGCCCTCCTGGACGGTGGCGACGATGCGGCGGAACTCGCCGAGCGGCATGCCGCACTCGGCCGCGACCTCGGCGATCTCGCCGCGCAGCGACTCGATCTTCTCGCCGTTGCGCTCGACGAATCTGGCCCAGTTGCTGTCGATCTTGGCGACGTCCCGGGCCCATTTGGGCTCGAGCTCGCGACCGTAATGGTTCTCAAGGAAGGACGGGCGCTTGACCTTGGCCTTGAGCGCCAGGCGCAGCATTTCGCCCTCGGCGCCGCGCAGGCGCCGGTTGAGATCGTAGAGCTGCGAGACCAGCTGGTCGATGCGCAGGTTGTTGAGCCGCACCTTCTCCATCATCTCGACCAGATCGTGGCGGTGCTTCTCATAGGTCCGCAGCGTCGCCTTGGGGATCTCCTCGCCGCGCTGCAGGGCGGCCAGGCGCTTGTCCTGGACCCGCTGCAGCTTCTTGTAGGTCGCAGCGATATTCTCGAAGGTCTCCAGGATGGTCGGCTTGAGGATCGCCTCCATGGCGCTCAGCGACATGGCGGCCTCCTCGTCGTCCTCGTCGTCCTCGTCGTCCTCCTCGTCCGCGGTCAGCGACGCCAGCGCCTCCTCCGCGGTCTCGTCGTCCTCGTCTTCGGTCTCGTCGTCGGCCAGCGCGTTGTCGTTGGCGCCGTTGGCCCGGCGCTCCGCGTCCCCGGCCTCGGCGGAGGTTTCGCCGTCCTCGCCGTTGCGGCCGCCGTCGCTGTCCGGACCATCGCTGTAGGTGGCGTCGAGGTCGATCACGTCGCGCAGCAGCATGACTTCCTCGATCAGCGAATCGTGCCACTGGACGATGGCGTCCATGGTCAGCGGGCTCTCGCAGATCGCCCCGATCATCTTTTCGCGGCCGGCTTCGATACGCTTGGCGATGGCGATCTCGCCCTCGCGGGACAACAGCTCGACACTGCCCATCTCGCGCAGATACATGCGCACCGGATCGTCGGTGCGGCCGACATCGTCATCGTCGACATTGCCGGACGAGCGCAGTTCGCTGTCGTCCTCGCTCTCCGCCTTGGCCGCGGGCGTCCCGCTGCTCTCCTCGGATTCCTCGTTCTCGACGACATTGATGCCCATCTCGGAAAACTGCGCCATCACGTCCTCGATCTGCTCGGAACTGCTCTTGTCCTCGGGCAGCGCCGCGTTGAGTTCATCCATGGTGATGAATCCGCGTTCCTTGCCCTTGGCGACCAACTTCTTGATCGCCGCCCTCGCCGTGTCCATCAGCGGACCGTCGAAGGACTCCTCGCTCTCAGCGGTCGAATCCGCTGCGGCCGTAGCCTTTTCCACCATGCAGTAATCCCCGCTAACTCACGTGCGACCGGCACGCCCCGATCCCACAAAATCCGCGCCCATCAGCCGCCGTCGTCCCGCTCCCCGGCGTTGGGCCGCCCGTCTTCGGTCTCGCGCATCCGGCTGTCGCTCAACTCGACATCCCTGCGAAACGCCAGAAAGCGTGCCTCCGTGTCCTCGTCCGGGTGGTCTGCTGTATAACGTGCGGTGGCCTCTAATTCTTCCATTCGCCGTCCCTGAAATATGAACGCGAGCACTTCCGCAAGCCCAGCCCGTGCCGCCGCCACCGGCGAATCCGCCCGGGCGAACGCGGCGTGGACCAGCACGTCATCGGCGCCCAGCGCTCCGATCAGGGTGGCAAAGCCGTCCCGTGAGAGGTGGCGTTTCAGTGTCGCCGCGTCAAGGTCCGGGTCCGCAGCGAGTTGTTTTTGTAGCGCCTGCAGGAGGTTGTCAAGATCGGGGTCGAGCTCCGCCTGGGCAAGCGAATCGCTGAATTCGTCGGCCAGCTCGGGGTGCTGCAGCAGGGTGGCCAGCACCACCTGCTGGCGGCGGCGCGGAAACACCTCGGCGCTGGCCAGCGCGGCACCGCCGGGGACCGGCCACTGCGGTCCCGGCCTGCCGCGCTGCACCCGTTGCGCCGACCGGAAGGACCGGTACAGCCGCTCGCGGAACGCGGACCAGTAGTAATTCTGCACCGCCGGATCGACGATCTGGCGCGTGCGCTGCCGCAGCCGGCGCTCGAGGTCGGCGCGGCGCTCCGGCGTATCCAGCGACCTGAGGCCGAGTTCCAGCTTCCAGATCAGCTCCGACATGGGAATCCCGTCGTCGAGCACGCGACGCATTGCCGCACCCCCGCTGTCGGCGATCAAGTCGTCCGGGTCCTTGCCGGGCGGCAGCATCGCAAAGCGCAGCGACTTGCCCGGGCGCAGCAGCGGCAGCGCGCGGTCGGCGGCGCGGGCGGCGGCGCGGGCACCGGCCTCATCGCCGTCGAAACACAGCACCGGCTCGTCGGCGTGCCGCCACAGCGCCGTGATCTGGTCTTCGGTCAGCGCCGTGCCCAGCGGCGCCACCGCGCCCGTGAAGCCGGCGCGGTGCAGCGCGATCACGTCCATGTAGCCCTCGGCGACGACGAGCACCGCGCCGTCGCGCACCGCCGCTGCCGCGCGGTCGAGGTTGTACAGCGTCCGTCCCTTGTGGAACAGCGGCGTGTCCGGCGAGTTGATGTATTTCGCCGCCTTGGCGTCGCCCAGCAATCTGGCGCCGAACGCCACGATCCGGCCGCGCCGATCGGTGATCGGGAACATCACCCGGTCGCGGAACAAATCGTAGGAGGCGCCGCCGTCCTCGGGCCGTTTCAGCAGGCCGGCCTCGACCAGGATGTCCTCGGCGAATCCCTGCGCGGTCAGCGCGGTCTTCAGGGCGCTGCGCGAATCCGGCGCATAGCCGAGGCGGAAATGGCCGATCGCCTGCTCATCGAGCCCCCGCCCCGAAAGATAGCTGCGGGCCGCCTCGCCGCCCGGGCCGCGCAGCTGGTCGGCGAACCAGCGGGCGGCGGCGTCGACCGCCTCGGCGAGGCCGACCTGCCGCTGCTCGCGTTCGCGGTCCGCCGGCGTCCGTTCCGGCATCGGCAGGCCGGCGAGCCCGGCCAGCTGCTCGACCGCGTCGGGAAACGCCAGATTCTCGGTGTTCTGCACGAACGAGATCGCATCGCCATGGGCGCCGCAGCCGAAGCAGTGGTAGAAGCCCTTGTCCTCGTTGACCGTGAACGACGGCGTCTTTTCCGTATGGAACGGACACAGGCCGAGATGCTCGCGGCCCTTGCGCACCAGCTTCACCCGCCGGCCGACGACATCCACGAGACCGACGCGGTCCTTGATGTCGTCGAGAAAACGCGGCGGAAATGCCATTTCGGTCGTCGCTCCCGGGCGCCGGCGATTTCGGCCCCTCTTATAACATGTAACATGTCGTGGCCGGCGTGGTCAGCCCGAGAGCAGCGCCTTGGCCACTTTCCCCGCCTTGGCGAAATCCATCTGCCCGGCATATTGCTCGCGCAGGGCCGCCATGACCTTGCCCATCTCCTTGAGGCCCGAGGCTCCGACGGCGTCGATGGCTTCGCGGATCGCCACCTCGATCGCGGCGTCGTCCATCTGCTCCGGCAGGAAGCCCTCGATAATGTCGATTTCGTCGGCCTCCTGCTCGGCCAGCTCGTCGCGGCCACCCTTGCGGTACATCTCGATGCTCTCGTGGCGCTGCTTGATCATCGTCTGCAGCATGGCGAGAATCTCGTCGTCGCCGATGCCTTCCGCCTGGCCCTTGCCGCGCGCGGCGATGTCGCGATCCTTCAGCGCCGCCAGGATGAGGCGCAGCGTCGCCGTGGCACGCTGATCCTTGGCCAGCATCGCCTTCTTGAGTTCCGCATTCAAACTTTCGCGCAGCATTCGCCATGCCTGTCATTCGGGGATCACACAGATACACGGAGATCGCGCGGTCGCGGCCTCGAGACCACCCGGATGGTCGCCTCCGGCCGCCTGCCCCCGGATGGCGTGGACCCCCCCTACCAGGCCCCCGCCGGGCGCAGGGGCGATAACCTAACCGATCCAGGCCGCTAACGCAAACCGATACGCCCTTTGTAAGCTACTGATATAAAAGAAAAAAGAGAATCGGCCGGTCAACTTGACTGCGGACCGTCTTTTGCTTAAAAGACGGCGCAATTTGCCCGAGCGGCTTTCCGACGCAAGCAACCACCCGCAGGACGGGGACGCCAGCCAAATGTCCGACGCAAAGCCTGCCAAGACCGCCGTGCCTCCGGGCGTGACGGCGGCATTGGTTCTGGCCGACGGCACGGTGTTCTGGGGGCGGGGACTCGGTGCCGCCGGCGAGGCCGGCGGCGAGATCGTCTTCAACACCGCGATCACCGGCTACCAGGAGATCTTGACCGATCCCTCCTACGCCGGGCAGATCATCACCTTCACCTTCCCGCATATCGGCAATGTCGGCGCCAATCCCGAGGACATCGAGACCGCGACGCCCGCGGCCGGCGGCTGCGTGCTGCGGGCCGAGGTGACCGGACCGTCCAACTGGCGGGCGGCGCAGCCGCTCGATGCCTGGCTGAAGGCGCAGAACCTGATCGCCATCGCCGGCGTCGACACGCGACGGCTGACCCGGCGCATCCGCGACCTCGGCGCCCCCAACGGGGTGCTGGCCCACGCCCCGGACGGTGCCCTGGATATTGAAGCGCTGCAGGCGACGGCGGCTGCCTGGCCCGGCCTCGAGGGCCAGGACCTGGCCCGCGGCGTCAGCTGCACCCAGACCTACAGCTGGCAGGAGACGACCTGGCGGATCGGCGAGGGCTACGGCCGCCAGGAGGCGCCGCGGTTCCACGTCGTGGCGATGGATTTCGGCGCCAAGCAGAACATCCTGCGCTGCCTCGCGACGCTCGGCTGCAAGGTCACCGTGGTACCGGCCTGGACCACCGCCGAGGAGGTGCTGCGGCACGATCCGGACGGCGTGTTCCTTGCCAACGGCCCGGGCGATCCGGCGGCCACCGGCGAATACGCGGTGCCGGCGATCCGCGCGATCCTGGACACCGGCAAGCCGGTGTTCGGGATCTGCCTCGGCCACCAGATGCTGGCGTTGGCGCTGGGCGCGCGCACCGAGAAGATGCATCACGGCCATCACGGCGCCAACCACCCGGTCAAGGACCTGGCGACCGGCCGGGTCGAGATCACCAGCCAGAACCACGGCTTCGTGGTCGACGCCGACTCCCTGCCGGCCGGCGTCGAGGCGACCCACGTCTCGCTGTTCGATGGCTCGCTGGAAGGCCTGTGCTGCACCGGGCGGCCGGTGTTCAGCGTGCAGTACCATCCCGAGGCATCGCCCGGCCCGCACGACAGCCACTACCTGTTCGAGCGTTTCGTTCGGATGATGGAGGAGCATGCCTAAGCGCACCGATATCCAGTCCGTCCTGATCGTCGGCGCCGGGCCGATCGTCATCGGCCAGGCCTGCGAGTTCGACTATTCCGGCACCCAGGCCTGCAAGGCACTGAAGGAGGAGGGCTACCGGGTCGTGCTGGTGAACTCCAACCCGGCGACCATCATGACCGACCCGGACACCGCCGATGCGATCTATGTCGAGCCGATCACGCCGGACTTCCTTGCGCGTGTCATCGCCGCCGAGACACCGGATGTGCTGTTACCGACGATGGGCGGGCAGACGGCGCTGAACGCGGCCATGGCGCTGCACGAGAACGGCACGCTGGAGAAGTTCGGCGTCGAGGTCATCGGCGCCCGGCCGGATGTCATCGCCACGGCCGAGGACCGCCAGCTGTTCCGCGAGGCGATGGACCGCATCGGCCTCGAGTCGCCGC
>JBFGQV010000030.1:0-24674 GCA_041563955.1 Alphaproteobacteria bacterium
GTCATGCACGACGATTACGACGACGACAACTGGACGGCGGGATTCCGCTCCAAGCGGACCTGGATTCGCGGCTTCTTCATGCTGGTGTTCTTCGTGATCCTGTGGTTCGTGCGGCTCCTTTTGATGCTGGTCGCGATCTTCCAGTTCGGCGCCCAGCTGATCATGCGCCGGCCGGTCGCGCGCGGCCTGCCGTTTGGCCGCAGCCTTTCGACCTATGTGCAGCAGATCGGCCTGTTCCTGACCTTCAATTCCGAGGACAAGCCGTTCCCCTTCGCGCCGTGGCCGGACCCGGGGCCGGGCGCGGAAGACGAGGGTGAGGAGGGCGAGGATTGGGAGGCCTACGAGCCGGAGCCGGAGCCGGAAGCGCCGCAGCCCGCGGCCGCCGCCGCCGAGCCGTTCGAACCGGAACCCGAGCCGGAACCGGAGCCGGAGCCGGAACCCGAGCCGGAGCCGGAACCCGCGCCGAAGGCGAAGGCGAAGCCCAAGGCGACGCGCAAGAAGAAGGGCGGCGGCAAGAAGGCCGAGAAAGCCGACAACCCCGGCGACGACGAAGCCGCCGCGCCCGACGAGCCCGAGGCGGACGACGAGGACAAGGACGACGAGCCCGGCGGCCGCCCGCCGCCCCGCCCGGATGCGTGATCGAAGACGGGCCGGCGCTGCATTCAGAGGATTGACCGATCGGAGCGCCAAGCCATGCGACAGCTCGTGATCGCGATCGTCATGTTCGGGGCGATCCTGGCGGGCCAGACGGGTGCTTCGCGCGCCGACGACCTCGCCGACTGCAACAGCGGCGAGCCGGATCGCGTGATCGCGGGCTGTACGAAGCTTCTGGACGAGGGGCGGCTGAAGCCCCGGTACCAGGCCGAAGCCCTCAACCTTCGCGGCATGGCCTTTCACAACACGGACTTGCTCGACCTTGCCCTGGCCGATTTCACCCGCGCCATCGCGATCAATCCAGAACATTTCGGCGCCTATAACAACCGTGCCACGGTCCTCATGTCGAAGCGCCAGTATGCGCAGGCGCTGCCGGATCTCGACAGCGCGATCGCGCTTAACCCGGAAAGCTGGGAGGTCTACGTGAACCGTGGGGCGATCCACACCGTGCTCGGCCGGCACGACCGCGCCATCGCCGACTATTCGGCCGCCCTAGAGATCAAGCCCGACAATGCCTGGGCCTTCAACAACCGGGCCTATGCCCATATGCTGAACGGCGAGCCGGACAAGGCGCTGGCCGATATCGACGCCGCCCTGGCGCTCGATCCCGATAATGCGCGCATGCATCACAGCCTCGGCGAGATCTATTTCTATGCGGGGCAGGAGGACAGGGCGACGGAAGCGTGGGAAACGGTCTGCCGCCTCGCATCGGCGGAGGTGAGCCGGATGTGGCAGCGCAATCTTGCGCTCCGCGGCCATTATTCTGGCGATATCGATGGCCGGTGCGACGATCGCCTGATCGACGCCTTCCGCTCCTGCGCCCGCGAGAAGTGCTTCCTGCATTCCTGAGGCGCCGCCGCCGCCGATGACCAACCCCGTCGATCCCGCGGACCGCGACCCGGACTACGACTGGCGCCGCGAGGTCGATTGGCCGCATGTGCGGCGACTGTTGCTGCTGCACGGGATCTACTGGGCGTTCGGCGCGGTGCAGGTGGCGCTGTACCTTGCCGGGCTGCTGGACGGCGCCGTGCGGATGGTGCTCGGCATCGCCGCCTATATCGCCTGGGCCGTGCTGCTCTTCCTTTCGTTCCGCATCGTCGCCCGCGCCCGCTACCAGCGTGGCGGCGACACCGTGGTGAGCTGGCGCACCTTCCTGGTCCTCTGCGCCTTCATCGCCTCGCTCTGCGCCTACCTCCTGTTGCTCGACGCGATCGGGCTGGATACCATCGAGCTGATTTGAGGAATGATCTTTGCCACGGCTCCGGGGAGGTGCGGCCCATGAAACGGCTTGCGATTGTCCTTGCCACTATCGCGATGAGTCTTGCGGGGCACGCCAGGCCCCTGCAGGCCGACGACCTGGCCGACTGCAAGAGCGGCGATCCCGACCGCGCGATCCCGGGCTGCACGCGTCTTTTGGAAGCGGGAAGCCTCAAGCCGTTCTACCAGGCCCATGCCTACAACAGCCGCGGCGCGGCGTTCCAAGAGCGCGGCGACCTCGACCGCGCCATCGCCGACTTCGACCGGGCGATCGCGATCAATCCGGAGCACGAACAGGCCTACAACAATCGGGGATTCGCATTCAATTTAAAGGGCCAGTACGATCGCGCGTTGGCGGATCTCGACAGGTCGATCGCGCTCGATCCCGGACGCTGGATCCCCTATATGAATCGGGGCGTCACGCACAGCGCCAAAGGCCGCTACGGCAAAGCCATTGCCGATTACACGAAGGCGATCGAGCTGAACCCGGATTATCCGATGGCCCGCATGAACCGGGCCTACGCGCATGGCCGGAACGGTGCGCCCGCGAAAGCGCTGGCCGATATCGAGGGGGCGGTGGCACGCGATCCTGAAAACGCGAGGCTGCGCCACGGCCTTGGCGACATCCGTTTCTATGCGGGGCAGCCGGACAAGGCGGCGGAGGCCTGGCAGGCCGCCTGCCGCCTGGCCCCGGCCGAGACGATCCGGTCCTGGCAGGAAAGCTATTCGGCAAGCGGCCATTACGGCGGCGCCATCGACGGTCGCTGCGGCGACGCGCTGATCGCGGCCTTCCGTGCCTGCGCCCGCGAGAAGTGCTTCCTGTTGTTCTGAGGCGCGGGGTGCACCGTAAGACGGCCGTGCCCTGACCCCTCCCCCAATCCAACGCCGGAGCCGCCCTGCATCGTCGCCGCAAGAAAGATGGCCTCTGCCACTGCGGCAATCGGTGCGGGCCTGGGCGCCCCGGCCACGGTTTGACGGCCGGCCGGCCACGGCTTACCGTTCGGCCGATCGGGCGGGGCCGGCGGGGCCCGTCACCGCGAGGAGAAAACGATGAAACGGTTCATGCTGATGCATTTCGGCTTCGAGAAGCCGACGCCGGAGATCATGGCGGCCTGGGGCAAATGGTTTGAGTCGGTCGCCGGCATCGCCGTGGAGCATGGCGGCTTCCACGGCGGCGCGCGCGAGATCTCGCAAAGCGGCAGCCGCGACCTGCCGATGGACCGGAAGGCGATCACCGGCTACTCGATCATCGAGGCGGAGAGCCTCGAGGCGGCGGAGGAGATCGCCCGCGCCAACCCGTTCATCGCCGGCATCCGGGTCTACGAGATCATCCCGCATTAGGGTGGCGGGAGGGCGGGCGGCTCGTCCATGCCGCCTGCGCCGGCAACACCCCTCTCCCTCGCGCCAACGGTTGGGCTGAAGACCCGGTCTCCCATCGGGGGGAGGGTTGGGGAGGGGGACAACCGGATTTGCGCCATGGCGCGCCGGCTCCGGTGCACGCCTTGTCCACCACGGGGGGTTCGTGCTGATTGTCGCGGCAGGGGCCGACCGGCGCTATGGGCCGCGCATCTTAAGATACGGCGCCCACTCCCGGCGCCAGCCCGCCGGCCGGCGTCGAGTGGGTAACGGCCTGAGCCCCGCCCTACTTCTTCGCCGCGCGCAGCTCCCGCGCCATCTCCTCGATGTCGGTGACGTCGCGCACCAGCTCGCTCCAGCCGTACCACAGGGCGTAATCGGGGTTGTTGTGGAAGGCGCCCTGGAAAGCCCGCATGCGGTGCTTGAGGTGCATCTCGAACAGGCGCTGCTCGATCGGCGTCGGCGCGTCGTGGAAGGCGAGCAGGTCCGGATACGCATAGGCATAGCTGCGGGGCCGTGCCAGCACGCCGTCCCGGTAAAGGCCGGCGACGGTGCGGATCGAGCGGGCCAGCATGCGGTCGGCCTGGCGGATCATGTCGTCGCCCTTCTTCATCTGCGCCTGGGCGAAGCTCTCGGAATGGCAGCGCGTGCACGCCTCGATCAGCTTGTCGCGCTCCTTGTCGAACGCCTCCTGCGTCAGGCGGGCGACCTGTGCCGCCTTGACGACGTCGAGCCGCGGCGTCGGGTTGCCGTCGGGGTCGAGCACGCCGAGCGCCATCAGGATCGTCGTCTGGTCGGCGGCCCATTCGGGATCCTCCGGCAGCGGCAGGCGCACGGCAAGGAAGCCCCAGGGGGTGCGCACCTCGTGGTCGCCGTCCTGCATGTGGCAGTCCTGGCAGGTCGGCGCCGGTGTCGTCTCGGGCAGCACGCCCATCTGCTTCAAGCCGAAGCGCACGCCGTGTTTGGAGCCCGAATACATCTCCCACTGCGGATGGTCGAAGCCCATGTGGCAGGTCTGGCAGGCCTGCGGCTGGCGCGCTTCCGCGACCGAGAAGGTGTGGCGGGTGTGGCAGGAATCGCAGGCCGCGGCGCCGTAGATCTCGCCCTGCTCGCGCAGCCGGGCGATCTCCGCGGCGTCCTTCAGCCCGATCTTGTGGCAGCCGCCGCAGCCCTTCATGCCGTCGGCAAGGACCATCGGCATGGCATGGGTTGTCGGCATGGCCTGAAAGGCGGCCCAGGCGAAGGCGTGCTTGCCGCGGCTGTACTCGGCCACCCGCTCCTCATGGCACTGGCCGCACGTCTCGGGCACGGGAAGCTTTGCCCGTGCGGCGTCGGCCGCGGTCGTGTGGTCGCCGCCGTGGCACTCGGCGCAGTCGATGCCGGCCTCGGCGTGCCGGCTCTGCCGCCAGTCGGCGACGAGACCGGCGCTGAGCGCGGCGTGGCACTCCACGCATGCGGCAGCGCGCGCCCCGGCAGGCAGCAGCAGGACCAGGAAAACGGCAGTGGCGAGACATGTTCTCAACATCGCTGGAGACCCCTTATCGGTCGAAGAAAGGGTGGGGCAAGGTGTGCGGCCCGCTGCGCGGCGTGAAAGACGATGCGCGCCCGTCATGCCGGCCGGGCAACCGCTACCGGTGTTATTTTACATGACGGCGAGTGGAGAACTGTCGCCGTCACGGCGCTGTCGCGCCCGCGCGCGACATGCGCCGGGTCTTGCCGACGTTGCACCGGCGCCGCGCCGGTGGATTGCGGCGCCGGCTGTTCGGTGCGACCCGATGTTACGGGGCGGTCACGAGTCCGACGCCGCGATCGGCGACATCGGTGTTCGGCGCGAACACCCCCGGCCGCGCGGTGGCCAGCAGCTTCGCCAACACGGTCGGAGCCCGGGCCGGGACCCCCGAGTTGTTGCGGATCGCATGCCACCAGAGAGCCGCGATGCCGGCGACGTGCGGGCACGCCATGCTGGTGCCGTTGTACGACACGAGGCCGCCCCCGGTCTTCGCCGACAGGATGTCCACCCCGGGCGCGCTGATCTGCGGCAGGGTGTTGGAAAACACGGCGACGGAGTAGCGGTCGGCGGATCGTGCCAGCGCCCCGACCGAGACGACGCCGTCGGCGGCGGCCGGCAGCGATGCACTGATTTCCCAGTCGGGATGTCGGTCGCGCTTGCTCTCATTGCCGGCGGCGGCGACCACCACGGCGCCGCTGTGGAACGCGAGCCGCGCCTTGGTCATCTCCATCAGGGCGTCGAACATGCGCAGGTTGCCGCGATAGGCCTCCAGCGCCCAGGACGTCGCGAGATCGGCCGGATATTCCTGCCCGACCAGGTCGTCGACCAGGCCCGGGAAGTCGAAGCCGAGCGACATGGAGACGACATCGGCATTGCCGTCGACTGCCCATTGGATCGCGCGAAAGATCATGTCGGAGTCGCCGCGCCCGTCGTCGCCGAGCACCTTGCCGATCAGCGCCCTGTTCACGCCGCGCGCGATGCCGATCCGTTTCCCATCAACGTCCCGCCCGAAGATCGTGCCCGCGCAATGCGTTCCGTGACCGTTCACGTCGCCGTTGCCGCTGCCGCTGAAGTCCTCCTCCACCAGGGTCACACCCTGAAACGCGGGGTGCGAATTGTCGATGCCGGTGTCGAGGACCGCGACCGTGACGCCTTCGCCGTTGTATTCGGACCGGTCGGCCCCGACCGCCGCGATTCCCCAGGTCTCGTCGGCCCCCGCGGCCGCGGCCGCCTGCTGCACCGGTGCGATCAGCTTCGTCGACATCACCGGGGCGATGCCGAGCACCTGCGGGTCCCTTGCGAGGTCACGCCGGGCATCCGGCGTCAGGTCCTCGGTTTCCAGCCCGATCTCGGGCGGTGCGAAGCTACGCGCCGCGGCGCCGAAGCCGAACGGTTCCGCGGTCGTGACCGCGCTCATGTTGCGCAATATCGTGTGTTTACGTGTCATCAGGTTTCTCCCTGTCTCAACCTGTGAGGTTACATGCCGACGGCGGCCCGCGGGACGACCGGACGAGGCCGCATCCCCGTTGCCGCGCTCTTCGCGTCGCCGGAACGGGCATGTCGCCCACGACCGCCGCGCCGGTCAGATGGTCAGTCGTCGTTCGCGCACATTCGGCGGGGCAGGATCGCAACGTCTGGCGCAGGCTGCAAACGGGCACCTTCCCGACCAACACCCCGGAACGTGCAACGTGTTCTTGGATATTTCCGCGATCGCCTGCCGCGATTCGTCGATTTGATCGCCTCTGCGCGCGCAACTTATCTTACACCCGTCCCACCAGTTATGCACCCAAAAACCGGGCCCGCTGATCTACCACTGGTTGATCGTACCGGTCTCCAGCACGGCGGCGCCGGGCGCGGTCCGCGCCGCCGGGCGGGTGGGCACGGGGAATTTACCGCCGCGACCACAAAATTCCGCTAGACTTGCCCGGCCCGCGCAAATCGTCCGGACCTCACAAAAAGCCGCCATACGGGAACGCGACGGCGGCGGGTTCCGCAACACGCGTAAGGAGGTGCACCATGACGCACAGCCTGGTCTCATCCGCATTCCGCCTCCGCCTGGCCGCTGCCTTGAGCGGCGCCATCGCTGCCGTCGCCCTGTCGGCAACGCCGGCGCAGGCCGCGCCGCAGGGCCTCGGCCTGGTCGCCACGGCGCAGCCGGTGCCCATGCTGTGCGACGCCGACGGCTGCATCGCGCAGCTCAGCAGCTTCTGCCTGCAGCGCAATCGCAAGTCGCCGAATTACGGCACGCGCTACCATGTCGTCGCAGGCGGCGGGTTGTGGCTGCATCTCACGGATGCCGGCGGCGGCCGGCGGACGGTGTCCGCGGCAGGATTCGCGCAGCTGGTCTCGAGCCGCGGCAACACCGCGGTCGAGGTGCGCGTCAGCGCCGCCGACCGGTCCACCCTCGGCGCCGTGGCAATGGACGTCGAGGTCGGGCCGCTGGTCACCCTGCTGCCTGAGCCCGCGCCCGGCGATGCCGACCCGATCAGCGCGGCCGAGGCGGCATTCGCCGCCGGGCCGGCGCGGCGCCTGGCGACCGATATCTTCGATTCCCCGGCCGCGCTGGGCGACAGCCTCAACATCCTCGACCGCGCAATCAACGCCGTGAGCGCCCGGGCCCGCCTTGACGACGAGGCGCGGCGCGCCCTCTGGGCCGGGGTCGCCGGGGCGCCGCTGGATCCGGCGGCGGGGGACGGCGCGGAACTCGCGGCACAGGTGTTCGCGACCTGTCTCGACGATCTTGCGCGGGGCATGGTGCACGGCCTGCGCAACTGCCTCGAGGGACGGCGCGACGAGCTGCTGATCCGCGCCAACACCCGGCTGTGGCGGGCCCTGGAGACGGGAAGCTAGGGCGAGCGCCCGTTGGTCCACACAAGAGCGGACCGACGATCACGACGCAAGCCAACATAGCCGGTCGAACCGGGCAGCGCGGGTCTCGAGACCGGCCGTCAGGACCGCGCTCGCGCCGGTTTTCCGATCGCCGGTAGATGGCGTAAGATGGTCTCGGTTGCAGAACCGCCGGATCCTGCACGCGGCAACGCCTTTGCGGAACCGGCGACCGATCAGCAACCCGGGTCGCCGGGTCACGCGCGCCGCCGCATTCGCCAACGCCCTTGCCCGACGATCCCGCGCTCGCCCGCTACGAACAGGAGGCTCCAATGCAGACCAGTCTCTCCCGCCCGGTGCGTCTCATGCTGCGCCACCGGCTTCTTTCGCCCCGCGATTCCTTCTTCGACTACGGATGCGGGGCCGGCGACGACATTCGAATCCTGCGGCGGCTGGGGATCGCCGGCGCGGGATGGGACCCGACGGACGGACCTCGACCGCCCCTGGCGCCGGCGAACGTCGTGAATCTCGGCTACGTGCTCAACGTCATCTCCGACGCGTCCGAGCGACGCCGGACACTGCACACCGCATGGGGCATGACCGCACGTCTGCTGGCCGTGACTGTCCCGGTGAATTTTCGGCACCGACCTCAGCCT
The DNA here is from genome assembly GCA_041563955.1 of Alphaproteobacteria bacterium. Classification (GTDB taxonomy): domain Bacteria; phylum Pseudomonadota; class Alphaproteobacteria; order UBA8366; family JADFVY01. The sequence goes on from JBFGQV010000030.1 coordinate 8,260, forward strand.
GAATGGCAGGACTTCATTGACGAGGTCCTGGACGTTGCCAGCGTGACGGCCGGGGCGGGCGTCTACTACCTGTTCCGCGACGCGGGGGAGCGTGACGCCTTCCTTGCGCACCGGCCCGACTCGGTGGCCCCCCGGGGTCGGACCGATGGCCGGACACCGGGCCGCCGACGCTCGCTCGCGGACCGTCTCCGCCGGACCCTGGGTCGCCGCCGCATGCTGCGGGAAACCGGGACTGCCGGTCTCGTCACCTTCGGAGTTGTTGCCGGTACGGTCAGCATCGCGAGCTCGCAGACTGTCGAGCCCACCCAGCGGTCGGGGCGCGGCGCCGCGGACGTTGCCGCCCGCATCAGACGGATCGTCGCCGAGCATCTGGGGGTCGAAGAATCGCGGGTCACAGACAGCGCCTATCTCGTCGACGATTTGGCGGCGGACAGCCTCGATACCGTCGAGATCGCGATGGCCCTCGAGGAGGAGTTCGACTGCGAGATTTCGGACGAGGCCCTCGAGAGGATTCTGACGGTCAAGGATGCCATCGACTTCATCATGCGGGCCTGCCGCACCGGCGCCTATTGAGCGGACGGCGTTTCGCGAACCAGGGGGCGCCTGCGGCGCGTCGCAGCGCCTGCACGTCGTTCCCGGCTAGACGAACCGGACGGCGTTGCCGAGCGGCAGGTCGCGGATCCGCGTTCCGGTCAGATCGAACACCGCGTTGGCGAGCGCCGGGATCGACGGCGGCGTTCCGGGCTCGCCGACGCCGCTGATCCCGGCGCCGTTTTCCAGGATCCGGGTCTCGATGGCGGGCGCCGCGCGCATGCGCAGCACCGTGTAGTCGAAGAAGTTGCTCTGCGCCACCTCGCCGCCGACGAAGGTGATCTCGCCGGATACCGCCGCGCTCAACCCGAAGATGATGGCGGAGACGATCTGGGCGTCGATGTTGCGCGGGTCGAGCGCGGTCCCCACATCCATCGCGCACCAGACCTTCTCGATCCGGATGCCGCGGGCCTGCTGGCTGACCTCGACGATCTGCGCGGTCGGCGAGCCGAACGATAAGGTGAAGCCGACGCCGCGGCCGCGTCCCTCGCCCGGCCTGGTCCCCCAGTCCGCCATCTCGGCCACGGCCTCGACCACCTTGCGCGACGGCTCGTGCACGCCGTCCATCAATTGCAGGCGCATCTCGACCGGGTCGAGCCCGCCGGCGACCGCCAGCTCGTCGAGGAAACACTCATGGGCGAAGGCGTTGTACGAATTGCCGACCGACCGCCAGGCGCCGACCGGCACCGCCAGCTTCGCGATGTAGCCGGACACCCGGTAGTTGGGGATGCCGTAGGGCTGGTCGAACGCGCCTTCGACGATCAGCCTGTCCGGGCCGGGGAAGGCGAAGCCGACGGCCCGGCGCGCCAGCTCGCGGGCGACCGGTTGCGCGGCGATGTCTGCCTGGAGCGCAACCGGCCCGCTCGCGCCAATGGCCCCCTTCATGCGGACGATCGCGGCCGGGCGATAGTAGTCGTGCTGGGTGTCCTCCTCGCGCGTCCAGGTTAGCTTGACCGCCTGCCCCGGCACCGCCATCGCCAGCCGGACCGCTTGGTTGCTGCAGTCGTATTCGCCGCGGCGACCGAAGCCGCCGCCCATATATGGTGTGTGCACGACGACGTCGGCGGGATCGAGGCCCGCAAGGCACGCCGCCTGATCGCGCACGATCGTCGGCGCCTGGTTGCCGGTCCACACCTCGAGCCGGCCGTCCTTCAGGCGCGCCGTCGCATTCATCGGCTCCATCGTCGCATGGGCGAGGTACGGCACGCGGTATTCGGCCGCGATCACCTCGGTTGCGGCCGCGAGCGCCGTGTCGACGTTGCCGTCGTCGCGCAGCGTGGAATTGGGGCGCGACTCGAAGGCCCTGGCGATCTCATCGAAGATCGCGCCGGACTCGGCAGGATAAGGCGCATCGCCCCAGGCGATCTCGATGGCATCAGCCGCGGCGAAGGCGCGCCAGGTGTTGGTCGCGATCACGCCCACCGCGTCGCCCAGATCGACGATCTTCACGACACCGGGCATGGTTTCGGCCGCCGCCGCATCGAACGACGTCATCGGGCCGCCCAGGCGCGGGTTGGCCCGCACCGCCCCGTAGAGCATGCCGTCGAGGCGCACGTCGATGCCGAACTGCGCGTCGCCGCTGACCTTTGCCGCCATGTCCAGCCGCGGCAGAGATGTGCCGAGATAACGCCATGCCGACCGATCCTTGAGCGGCGGGTCGCGTGGCGGGGCGATGGCCGACGCATCCTCGGCGAGGTCCTGGTAGCTGAGCTTCGCACCGTCGGCCGCGACGACGAAGCCGTCCAAGGTCCGCAACGTGGCCGCGGGGCGTCCCAGGCGCCGCGCCGCCGCCTCTACCAGCATGTGGCGCGCGGCCGCACCGGCCCTGCGCATCTTCACGAACGCCTCCAGGGTGGAGGCCGAGGCGCCGGTGACCTGCACCCCGACGAACTTGCCCGGCACGTCGATCGCATCCGCGACGAACTCCCCGAGTCCCGACTCGCGGTAATCGGCGAAGGGCAGCCCCGCCCTGGCGACACCGATGTTGTAGTAGGTCTCGCTGGCCGGACCGTGCGCGGCCCGGACGCTGTCCCAGGCGACGTCGAGCTCTTCGGCGACGAGCGCGGCGAGGGTGGTGTGAATGCCCTGCCCCATTTCGGCGCGCGGGGTGATGACGGTCACGCCGTTTCGCGTGATCAGCAGATAGGGATTCAGCGTGACTTCGCCCTCGGCGGGCGAGAGCGGGTTGGCCGGATCCTTTCGGTACAGGTAATAGCCGATGGCAACGCCGCCGGCGACGGCGGCCGCGCCGATCAGGAAGCTGCGCCTCGCGATGCGCGCGAACCGGCCCATGTTCACGTTCCCCGCAGCTTACGGGCGGCATCATGAATCGCGGCCCGAATTCGCGGATAGGTGCCGCATCGGCACAGGATGCCGGACATCGCCGAATCGATCTGCGAGTCCGTCGGTGCGACGTTGCCGGCCAGCAGCGCCGCCGCCGCCATGACCTGTCCGGGCTGGCAATAGCCGCACTGCGCCACCTGGTGATCGATCCACGCCTGCTGCACCGCGCCCGTCACACCGGGCGGCGCCATTCCTTCGATGGTCGTGACCGCGCCGTTGACGCGGGAAACGGGGAGCACGCAGGATCGGCGCGGCCGGCCGCCGACATGCACGGTGCACGCACCGCACGCGGCGACGCCGCAGCCGAACTTCGTGCCGGTCAGTCCGAGCTCGTCGCGCAGAACCCAGAGCAACGGCATATCGGGCTCGACGTCGATTTCGTGTGCCGTGCCGTTGACGGTGAGCTGCATGGTCGGGTTCCCGAGAGCCCCGGCCGCCTCCGCGCCCGCGGTCGGACGAAGCGGCACCGGCCGCGTCGCCGGGGCCCAATGCAACCGAGATTGCCATCCGTTCGCGTCAAAAACAAGGCCTTGCGCCATACCATGGACCTCGAGTCCCACGCGGCCGGGAACTCCACACAATTCCCGGTTGGTGACTCGCTTGCCCGCAGGGAGCGGTGCCGCCATGCCCGCCGCTGCGCCACCCGATTGGCCGGAATGTCGCCGGACCCTTGAAATGACGCGGCGGCAGCGTCGAATCATTGCCGCGATTTACGAATTCTTCATTTTTAGATGGCTTTGATAGGTATTGAAGGTTGCTTTGCCGGCGCCGTGGATCGCAGCAGTCAGGCGAACAGGCGCGGGCCGCCCGCAGGAGCGGACGGACCGGCTCGGCAGGCGACCATGCCACTTGGCACTCATTGTCTGAACAGAGAGAGGACAACGATGAGCAGCAAGGACGATATGGTGGAATTGGTCGCCAAGACCACCGGTTGCACGAAGACCAGTGCCCGTGAAGCTGTCAACAAGATGTTTGACTCGATCATGAAGCAGACCAAGAAGTCGGGCGAGTTCCAGATCCCCGGCTTCGGCAAGTTCAAGGTCCGTCATCGCGCCGCCCGCAAGGGCCGCAACCCGCGGACCGGCCAGACGATCCAGATCCGGGCCAGCAAGTCCGTCGGTTTCAAGCCGGCCGCGGCCTTCAAGGGATCGCTCTGACTTACTGAGCAAGACCCGGGACCCGGAGGCCGATATCCGGCATTCGCCGTCCCGAACCGATTACGGCAGCGCCGTCCCGCCTACAGCGGGGCGGCGTTGTCTTATGCAGGCTGCGGGACGCCAGGCGCACGAGCGCACGACCGCGACGGTGCCCCCGCGCTACTGGCCGACCGACTGCGACACCCGCATCGAGTAGATGCGGCCGTTCTTCATCTCGAGCGAGACCGGGTACGGACGCCAGTTCCACATCTCGGCGCCGATCGCCGGCACGGGCATGGTTTCCGTCGGTTCACCGAGAATCTCGCGGACCCGCGATTCCGGATCGCCGAGGCGCAGGGAGGAGAACGAATAGCGATCGATCCGCCGCTCGCCGCTGAGTTGGATCGAGACCACGCGGCGGTCATCGTCGAAACCAATCACCCAGTAGGGCAGCGGTGTGCCGGGCGGCACGTCAAGGCTCACCGGCCACACGCGAAGTGTCACCGCGCCCTGGCGCACCTCCTTGCCGGCCCGGCCGAAGCGCATCGCAACGTCGCGCAGACTCTGGCCGATCCGCACCGGCCCGATCTGCAGGCAGTCGTGCCAGGGCGTGCCTGCCCCGGCAGCCGACGCGGTGTCGCTGATGCAGGTCAGCCCATCGACGGTGACGCGGAATTCGTCGCCCGCGACCGCCCTTTGCGGCCCCGCGAGGTTCAGGAGCATCAAGAGGGGAATCGACAGCAGCAGCGCCCGGCGGCGCCGGTTCGAACGGTTCATGGCGGGCAGGCCCTCCTCCGGCCCGGTTCGCTGACACGCAGCACCGCGTCATCAGAACATGACGCGCCTTAATGCCCGGTAAACCCGAGCACGACGCGTTCAGTTCGGGGCGATCGGCTTGGGCCGCGGCAAGGGCATATCGGGCTCTCCTGTCACCGGCAGGTCGGACAGGCATTCCAGGGGCCAGACATCGTAGACCGGATGCTCCAGCGCGTTCAGCGCCGGCGACGAGGCGAACATCCAGCCATGGAACAGGTCGGTGCGGGGCTGGCCTGGCCGCGTTTCGTAAATGTCCAGGAACACCGCCGACTCCGGCGGCTCGGTCGGCGGCGTGCGGTCGCAGGCGCGGACCACGATCTCCAGCGTGCCGAATGTCAGCGTCTGGCCGACGATCACCTCGAAGGTCTCGGTGCGCGCCGTCACCTTGTCGAGCCCCTGCAGCAGCACCGCCTTGCCGGGGATCGCCGCCGCCGGGCTGGCCAGAGCGCACAGCAGCACGGCGGCAATGGCGACGGCCCGGCGCCGCCTGCGCCCTGCGCGGTCATTCGTCGTGGGACCGGGTCGCCTGTTCATCGCCCCCGACATAGACGGCGAATATGGCATCGTCGGGGCAGCCCCCGCGGGTCGGCCGCAATCCCCCGTCACCGGCCGCTCTCCAACTCGTCGGTGACCAGGAAGATCACCTTGCCGAGCATCTCCTCGAGCGAAATGATGTCCTTCGTCTTGGTGAGTTCGCCGTTGTCGGCCAGCATCGTCGGGCTGGCCCCGGGATCGATGCGGATGTACTTGCCGCCGAGCAGCCCCTCGGACGCGACGGTGGCGGTGCTGTCGTCGGGCAGCCGGATGTCGGGCCGGATGGTCATCCGGACGACGGCCCGGAAATCCGTCATGTCGACGGTCTGCGCCACCACGCTGCCGATCTTGACGCCGCCGACCCGCACGTCGCTGCCTTGCGTCAGCCCGTCGACCGCGTTGAACCGGGCGGTCACGGTATAGCCGGTCACCGGGCGAATGTCGGTCGTGTTGTAGGCGAAGGCGAGGAACAGGCCGGCGACGATCAGCACCACCGCGCCGAGCACGGTCTCGATGACGTTGCGGGTCATGGCCGCGTCTCCGGTTGGTCCGCGGGCGCGGTATCGCCGGCGCGCCGGGCCAGTCGCTTCTGCTCGACCGCGAGGATGACCTTGGCCAGCAGTTCCTCGAACAGGATCGAGCCCTGCGTGAATTCCACGGCATCGCCGTCGGCGAGCAGGTCCGGGCTGCCGCCCGGGTCGACCCGTATGAAGCGGCCGCCCAGCATGCCTTCGCTGGTGATGATGGCAATGCTGTCCTGCGGCAATTCGACGCCGGGATCGATCTGCAGCGTCAGGGCGGCACGTTGGGTCGCGGAATCGTAGTCCATGGCGGTAACGCGGCCGATCTGGACGCCGGCGAGGCGCACCGCGGAATCGATGTACACGCCCTCGGCGCTGGGGAACTGCGCGGTGATGGAATAGCTGCCTATAGCACCGCTGCCGCGGCCGGCCGACAGGACGAACAACACCGCCAGGACGCTGAGCGCCACCGCGCCGACCAGTGTGTGTCGCGCCGACTCAGGCAGGCGCCGGCGGCGGCGCGACGGGGCCGTTTTCAGTTCGGCTGCCACGGCTCGTAGTCGCCGGTCGCCTTGTCGCGACGCCCGCCGGCCAGCAGATGGCCGGGCGGGCGGTAGGCCGCGTCGCTGCCGGTCGGATTCGGCGCGTGTGGCCGCTGCCAGTCGGCGTGCGGCACACCGCCCCCGATCGGCGGCTCGTCGATGGTGTAGTGCAGCCAGGCGTGCCATTCCGGCGGCACGCGGCTGGCTTCCACCTCGCCCTTGTAGACCACCCAGCGGCGCCGGCGGCGCCCTTTGGGCGTACGCCGCTCCTGGTAATACCGGTTGCCGAAACTGTCGGTCGCGACGAACTTGCCGTAGGCGGCGGTGAAGAGGCGGGTCCAAGTATTGACCATGCTGCGACACTCCTGCTTGCCGGCCGGGCCGGACGCGGCGCGACTATGCCATCGCGTGACCGGCCCGTCCAGTGCGGCGCGTGCTTGCCGCGGCGGTTTTTGTGGGGCAGGGTCGAGGCCGTCGGAACACCGGCCGGAGGACCGGCGCAGATGCCGTACAGCGGTGCGCAAACGGGTGATGTCGGACGGCGCCTGCGCGCCGGAGCAGCATTGATGGTGGTCGCCATGACTGCGCTCGGCCTGTTCCCGACCGGCGCCCGGCTGGCCTATGCCGGGGGCAGCGCGCCGGAGACCGTCGCCGTGGTACGTCACCTGTTCACCCTCTTCTTCATGATCGCGCTTCTGCCCGTCGAAGGTGACGCCGGACGGGTGCGCGCGCTGATGCTGCCGCGCCGCCTGGTGCCGGCGGCCGTCGGACTCGGCGCCCTGCTCGCGGCCTATTCCTGGGCCTATATCGCGGCGGTCGCCTATATTCCGGTGTCGCTGGCGGTGCTGCTGCTCTACACCTTCCCGGCCCAGGTCGTGCTGATGACGGCAGTGCTCGGCATCGAGCGGGCGTCGCCGTTGCGGCTGGTCGCCTTTGCGCTGGCCTTCGCCGGCGTCACGCTGGCCGTCGGCATCAACGCGGCCGACCCCGACCCGCGCGGTGTCGCGCTGGGCCTGCTGGCCGCGTTCGGGCTCGCCCTGATCACCGTGCTGGTTTCCCGTTTGTCCGGCGTGAAGGACCGCCGCGCCGCCACCACCGGCTTTACGTTCGTTGCCATCGTGCTGACCGCCGGCGTCGTGCTGGCCGGGCCGGGCTTTGCGCTGCCGAACTCCGCCGCCGCCTGGGGCGGCCTGATCTTTGCCGGCGCCGCGGCCGGGCTCGGCGTCACACTCTTCTTCGTCGCGTTGCCGTTGCTCGGGCCGGTCCGCACAGCGCTGCTGTCGAATCTCGAGCCGGTCGTGGCGACCCTCGGCGCTGTCGCCATCCTGGACGAGCGGCTGGGCGCCGCGCAGCTGATCGGAATCGCGATGGTGCTCGGCGCGATTCTCCTCATCCAGCGCGCCAGGCCGAACGGCTGAACCCCGCGTACGGGGCGCCCTCGCGCCGACGCGGCCGCGTCGGGCTGCGCAAGAAAATTACCAGATTTCGGGAAAATTCAATATGTGGCCACAATATATATTGTCGACCACTATATTTTGTATTAATCTCTCCAAAGAAACCTAAATATTGGGAAAATTCGAGGCATTTGGGCGGCTTGCCCGGGTCCGGAAGGGCGTTCCATACCGATTGAAGCAGGCAGCCGCGGCCTCCGGGTCCGCGGGCGAAGAAGGAGAGTTTGACGGCATGCGTATCCAGCGCCGGTTTACCAAGGACGGAAAGTCGCCCTACGCCGACATCGAATTTCGCGAGACGGCGAGCGAGATCCGCAACCCCGACGGATCGCTCGTGTTCCGCCTCGAGAAGATGCAGGTGCCCGCGTCCTGGAGCCAGGTCGCCGCCGACGTTTTGGCCCAGAAATACTTCCGCAAGGCGGGGATTCCGTCCCGGCTGAAACCGGTGCCCGAGGAAGACGTACCGCAGTGGCTGTGGCGCAAGGCGGCGGACGAGGCGGCGCTGGCCAAGCTGTCGAAGGAGAATCGCACCACCCGCGAGACCGATGCCCGCGCCGTGTTCGACCGGCTCGCCGGGACCTGGACCTATTGGGGCTGGAAGGGCGGATATTTCGATTCGGACGCCGACGCACGCGCCTATTACGACGAGATGCGCCACATGCTGGCGAGCCAGATGGGGGCCCCCAACTCGCCGCAATGGTTCAACACCGGGCTGCATTGGGCCTATGGCATCGACGGGCCGGGCCAGGGCCATTATTTCGTCGACCACCGGACCGGCGAAGTCGCCCCGTCGACCTCGGCCTACGAGCGGCCCCAGCCGCATGCCTGCTTCATCCAGTCGGTCGGCGACGACCTGGTCAACGAGGGCGGCATCATGGACCTTTGGGTCCGCGAGGCCCGGCTGTTCAAGTACGGCTCCGGCACCGGCAGCAACTTCTCGCGCTTGCGCGGCGAGAACGAGCCGCTGTCGGGCGGCGGCAAGTCGTCCGGCCTGATGAGCTTCCTGAAGATCGGCGACCGTGCCGCCGGCGCCATCAAGTCCGGCGGCACCACGCGACGCGCAGCGAAGATGGTGACGGTCGACATCGACCATCCGGACATCGTCGACTACATCAACTGGAAGGCCGGCGAGGAGCAGAAGGTGGCGGCGCTGGTTTCCGGCTCGAAAATGTGCGGACGCCACCTGAACGCCGTCATCGCTTCGTGCCACACCGCAGAAGCGGCGCGCCTGGACGATGGCGAACGATACGATCCGCGCCGCAACCCCGGCCTCAAGCGGGCCGTGATCGTGGCCCGCCGGTCGGCGGTCCCCGAGGCCTATATCCAACGGGTCATCGAATTCGCGCGCCAGGGTTTCACGGAGATCGAGTTTCCCAGCTTCGATACCGACTGGGACTCCGAAGCCTATCTGACGGTATCCGGTCAGAACTCCAACAATTCCGTGCGCGTTACCAACGCGTTCATCGACGCGGTGCGGACGGACGGCGACTGGGATCTGATCCGCCGCACCGACGGCCTGGTGGCCAGGACGGTCAAGGCGCGCGAGCTGTGGGACGACATCGCCAACGCGGCTTGGGCCTGCGCCGACCCGGGGATGCAGTTCGACACCACGATCAACGAATGGCACACCTGCCCCGCTTCGGGCCGGATCAACGCCTCCAATCCCTGCTCGGAGTACATGTTCCTGGATGACACGGCGTGCAACCTCGCGTCGCTCAACCTGATGACGTTCCGGCGCAAGGACGGCACCTTCGATATCGCCGCCTTCGAGCATGCGGTGCGGTTGTGGACGATCACGCTGGAGATCGCCGTGCTGATGGCGCAGTTCCCGTCCCGCGAGATCGCCGAGCGCAGCTACCGGTACCGCACGCTGGGCTTGGGATACGCGAATATCGGCGCGCTGCTGATGGCCAGCGGGCTAAGCTATGACAGCGACGAGGGCCGCGCCCTGTGCGGCGCGATCAGCGCGCTGATGACCGCTGTTGCCTACCAAACCTCGGCGGAGATGGCCGCGCAGCTGGGCGCCTTCCCGGGCTATGCCGAAAACGCGGACGCCATGCTGCGGGTGATCCGCAACCATGCGCGCGCCGCCAGGGGAGAGACCGACGGCTACGAGGGCCTCTCGCTCACGCCGGTGGCGCTCGACGGTGCGGCGTGCCCGCAGCGCGACCTTGCCGATGCCGCCGCGGCGGCCTGGCACAGGGCCCTCGAGGGCGGCGAGCGCCACGGCTACCGCAATGCCCAGACGACGGTCATCGCGCCGACCGGGACCATCGGCCTGGTCATGGACTGCGACACCACCGGAATCGAGCCGGATTTCGCCCTGGTCAAATTCAAGAAACTGGCCGGCGGCGGCTATTTCCGCATCATCAACCGGACGGTGCCGCTGGCCCTGCGCACGTTGGGATACGACGACACCGAGATCGCCGATGTCGTGGCCTACGCGGTCGGCCACGGCACCCTGCGCGATGCCCCCGGCGTCAACTACGCGCGGCTCGCCGAGAAGGGATTTACCACCGCGCAGTTCTCGGCCCTCGAATCGTCGCTGGCGAACGCCTTCGACATCACCTTCGCGTTCAACAAATGGACGCTGGGCGAGGAATTCTGCACGCAGGTCCTCGGCTTCCGCGATACCGACCTCGATGGCGTCGGCTTCGACATGTTGGAATCGCTCGGCTTCACCCGCCAGGAGATCGACGACGCCAATGCCTACTGCTGCGGGGCGATGACGCTCGAGGGTGCGCCGCACCTCAAGACGGAACACCTGCCGGTGTTCGACTGCGCCAACCCCTGCGGCAAGTCGGGCACACGGTTCCTTTCGGTCGACAGCCATATCCGCATGATGGCGGCCGCGCAGCCGTTCATTTCGGGCGCCATTTCCAAGACCGTCAACATGCCCCATGCCGCCACCATCGAGGCCTGCAAGGACGCCTACATGCTGTCCTGGCAGCTCGGCCTCAAGGCCAACGCGCTGTATCGTGACGGATCGAAGCTGAGCCAGCCGCTGTCGGCCGCGCTGCTCTCGGACGACGAGGTCGAGGCGGCGGAGCTGGCCACCGATGCCGCCGAGGCACCGGCCGCGGCGGCGCCGATGATGGCCGAGAAGATCGTCGAGCGGATCATCGAGCGGCGCGCCGAACGCCGCCGCCTGCCGGGCCGCCGCAAGGGCTACACGCAGAAGGCCATCGTCGGCGGGCACAAGGTCTATCTGCGCACGGGCGAGTACGAGAACGGCTCGCTCGGCGAGATCTTCATCGACATGCACAAAGAGGGTGCGGCCTTCCGCTCCCTGATGAACAACTTCGCGATCGCCATCTCGATCGGCCTGCAATACGGCGTCCCGCTGGACGAATTCGTCGAGGCCTTCACCTTCACGCGGTTCGAGCCGTCCGGCATGGTCGAGGGCAACGATGCGATCAAGATGTCGACCTCGGTCCTCGACTACATCTTCCGGGAGCTCGCGATCTCCTACCTGGCGCGCAACGACCTTGCGCATGCCGAGCCGGCCGACGTGCTGCCCGACGCGCTCGGCAACGGCGCCGACGAGGGCGACTTGCCGGAAACCGAGGATCCGACGATCGCGGCGATCCAGAAGGTCGCCAGCAGCGGCTTCATGCGCTCGCAGCGCCTGCTGGTCTACCGCGGCGGTGGACAGCGCAAGGCGGCGGCGCTGGCCTCGGCCGGGGGCATGGCGGCGGCCGTCGCTGACACGCGGGTCGGTTCGCTCGAGCTCGATCCGGATCTGGCGACGGCCCAGGACGACAAGCTCGACCGGATGCGCGAGGCCCGGGCCAAGGGCTATGAGGGCGATGCGTGCGGCGAGTGCGGCAACTTCACGCTGGTGCGCAACGGCACCTGTATGAAATGCGTCACATGCGGGGCGACGAGCGGCTGCTCGTGACCGCACAGGGGCCGTGGCCCGGGCGGATCGATCGTCGGCCCCGGTAATTTGGTGCTCCCTGTAAACTCGGAGGGTACGGGCCCGCCCTCCGGTTTTTTTTGCCCGAGCCGATCCGCCACCGGCCGATTTTCGTATCGCGCATCATTACCGGGTGGCGCGGACCGCGCAAGCGGTTATATTCGCGACTGCATCGTAGCGCTATCCGCCGACGAGCGCCCGGCCGATGTCGCGTGATCGGCAGGCGCCCTGAAGAAGGAAGAGACGGCCATGGCTGGTGACATCGCAAGAGCAATCAAGGACCTGGGCATTACCCTGCCCGAGCCGGCCGTGCCGGTGGCGAACTACGTGCCCTGCGTGATCGCCGGAGGCCTGCTGTACGTGTCGGGCCAAGTGCCGATGAACAACGGCAAGCTGATGTTCGCGGGCAAGGTCGGAGCGGACCTGTTCGTGCCCGAGGCGCAGATGGCCGCCCGCCAGTGCGCGCTGAATATCCTCGCCCAGGCCAAGGCGGCCCTGGGAGGAAACCTCGATCGCATTGTCGGGATCGTCAAGCTGGGCGGTTTCGTGAACTGCACGCCCGACTTCACGGAACAGCCGCAGGTCATCAACGGCGCATCCGACTTGATGGTGGAGATCTTCGAGAAGAAGGGAGAGCATGCGCGGACCGCGGTCGGAGTCGCCTCGCTGCCGCTGAACGCGTCGGTCGAGGTCGATGCGATCATAGAGATCCTTTAAACCGCGAGCGGCCGGCCAAACGCCAGACTGAACGGTCTAGGACACGGACGCCCGGCGGCGGGCCCGCTTCGCCGGCGCCGCCTCAGCGGCGACGTCCCGGTCGCGCATCCAGCGATCGAAGTCGTCGTGCCGCATCGGCCGGCCGATGTGATAGCCTTGGCCGAAGTCGCAACCAAGCTCGCTCAAGCTGTCCAGCAGCAGCTTGTTCTCAATGCCTTCCGCGACCACCGCGAGCCCGAGATCGTGCGCCAGATCGATCATGGCGCGCACGATGACCGTGTCGCTGTTGTCATCGCCCATATGCATCACGAAGGATTTGTCGATCTTGAGCTCGTCGACCGGGAGGCTCTTCAGGTAGGCCAGCGAGGACTGGCCGGTGCCGAAATCGTCGACGGCGATGCGCACCCCGCAGTCCCTGAGGTGCCGAACGGCCGCCAGCGCGCAGTCCGGGTCGGTCATGATCGCGTCCTCGGTGATTTCCATGGTCAGCGTGCCGGGGCTTATACCCCGGTTTTCCATCAGCCGCGCGACCGATGCCGGCAGATCCTCCTCGAGCAGATTGCGCGGTGACAGGTTCACCGACATGCCGATGTCGTGTCCGGCCGCCTGCCAGGCGCCGAGATCGGTCATGGCGGTGCGCAGGATCCACCGGGTCAGCGGGCCGATCAGCCCCGACTGCTCGGCAAGGGTGATGAATTCGATCGGCGGCACGATTCCGTAGCGCGGATGATCCCAGCGGATCAGGGCCTCGACGCTGGCCAGGCGGCCGGTGGCGATCTCGATCTGCGGCTGGAAGAACAGCACCAGCTCATTCTCCTCCATCGCCTTGCGCAATTCACCGCTCATCGACAGGTTGCGCACGCTGTTGTGATCGCGGTCCTCGTCGTAGACCGCAATCGTGGTGCCGTCCCGCTTCGCCATGTACATGGCGACGTCCGCGCTCCGCATCAGGTCCGCCGCGGTCTCTCCGTGCTCGGGATAGAGCGCGGCACCGATGGAAACGCCGACATCCAGCATCAGGTCTTCGACCTGGAACTGCTGGCTCGTCGCCGTGGCCACGCGCCCGGCGATCAGCCTGGCCTGATCGACGCCGGACACCGACGGCAGCAGCACGGCGAACTCGTCGCCACCCAAGCGGGCCACGGTGTCCGATTCGCGCAGGGGCGAACCCAGCGTCTTGCCGACGGCGACGAGCAGCGAATCGCCAACCCCATGGCCCAGGGTATCGTTGATCTCCTTGAACCTGTCGAGATCGAGGATCAGAAGCGCGAGCCGCGTGCCACTGCGCTTCGACGCGGCGATGGCGTGATCGAGACGATCCATCAGCAACGTCCTGTTGGGCAGGCTCGTCAGCGGGTCGTGCAACGCAAGGTATTCCAGGAGCTCCTGCTGCGCCTTGCGCTCGGAGATATCGCGGGCGATCAACACGTAGTGCGCGTCCCCATCGACGGACATTCTGTCGACGGTGGCCTCGATCTGCACGGCATGCCCGCCCCGGGTGCTGCCGATCAGCTCGACGCCGCGCTGCGCGGTTCGGATCAACGATTCCAGGTCGTCGACCGAGGTCACCGACGGCAGGACCCGGGTCAGCCTTCGCCCCGCAAGCCCGCCCGGCCCGGATTCGAACATGCTCTCGGCCGCCTGATTCGCAACCCTGACCACGAGGTCGCCCGAAGTCGTAAGGATGGCTTCGGAACTGCTTTCCACCACGCTGCGCATCAGGGCGTTGGTGTGCCGCAGGCGGTTGCCGCGCAGCGCAAGCACGAAACCCTGCCGCTCGATTCGCCGGAACAGCGCGAACATGTACAGCAACGCCGCCACAATCAGCCAGGGCGTGATCTCGAGCATGAGCGGCGTTGCAGCCTGCACGACGACGGACAGGGCGAAAGAACCCACGGCCACGGCACTGATGGCGCCGAGGCCGCGGCGCCAGGACCACAGCTGGAACCGCCGCCCCAGGGCGACGGCGAAGAGTGCGGCGCCGGCAAGCACGAGCCAGGCGGCGCTGCGATGCAGGGTGCGGCCCTGCACCAGGGACTCGTAAGTGAGCGCTTGAATGACGGCCCCCGGCAACGCGGTATAGACCGGCACGGCATACGTATCGCCGAGCTCGACCGCCCGCGCACCGACGATTACCTTCTTGCCGGTGAACGTGCCGGGATCGAACCGCCGCTCCACCACATCGACGAAGGACAGGCTCGGAATCGAGTCCGGCCGGATTCCGTAGTCGATGTGGAAGACCTCGGACGGCGCCGTGCTCCAACCGGCAAGAAGCGCAGGCATCGTCGCAACCAGCTCGTCCTCCCAGAAGTCGTTCATCGCGTGTCGCCGGATCAGCCCGTCCCGATCGGGCACGGTATTGACCGACGCGACCCGCGCGTGTCTTCGCAACGTTGGCAGAGGCGCGGTGTAGACGATTCCGGCATGCCGCTCTCCAAGCGTCACCTTCTGCCGGAATACCGGCAGTATGATTCGTCCCGGCGCGCGCGACAGCGCCGCCGCGAGCGCTTCATCCTCTGCCGGATGCGAGCGCGAGCTGAAATCGATATCGAGGGCAATCTGGGCCGCACCGTCCTCGACCAACCGGTCCACGACTGCGGCATGATAGGACCGGGGCCAGGGCCAGACGTCGAGCTGCCTGAGGCTGTGCGGATCTATCCCGACCACCACAAGATCGCCAGAGGCGTCGCGCCCGGCCAGTTTGAACCGGAATTCAGCCAGCGACCGTTCGAGCGGCGCGAGAGCTCCCGTCAGATAGAGCGCCGCCGCCAGCGCGAATGCCGTCAGCTGATGTGACCGTCGTGACAGCGCGCGCAGGACCCTGTGCTTGTCTCCCGGTTCTCTGCTCATGTGCCCCTTCGTCCAGATTCTCGCGCGGCGTCTGCAATTTGCCCGACTTCCCGTCGCCGCCAAGGCAGGCCCCCCAACCGTCGGTACGCCTGTGACGAACCGTGTTTGGTTATCCCGGCGCACCCCGGCCTCCCACCGGTCGGCAAGCGGCCAGTGACCGGCCTTTGCCCCGATGCGGCGTCATCGTTCGGGTACCTCCTCGAACTGCGTCATCTCACAGGGCTGCCAGCGTTGCCGCCCCCGACCGCGTCGGATGACGACTTGTCCGATTCCGACTTGTCGGGCTTCGATTTGTCGGATTCCGACTTATCGGGCTTCGATTTGTCGGTTCCCGACTTGTCGGGCTTCGATTTGCCCGATTTGGAACCGCCGTCCGCCGGACGATCGTCCTTGGACGCGCCGGCGCTCGGAGCCTCGGAGGTGGAGTGGGCCGAATCGGCCGCGCTGGGATCGATGAGCGTAGTCACCCGGCTCTCGCGCCTCGGGGCAAGTTCGACATAGTTGCCGCCCAGCTGTCCGGTCGCCGTCCAGCCCGGCCGCACCATTTCGCTGCGCCCGCCGCGGGTCGGCGTCACGCGCACCATGCCCTCGCTGACCGATACCGTGGCCCGCGTCGACTCGACCACGACGGTGAAAACCGTGCCCTTGACCGTCGCCGCGAGGAATGGCGTGCGCACCTCGAAGTTCCGCGACTCCCGGGTCTCCATCCGGAACAGCAGTTCCCCGAAACTCTGCAGCACGCCCAGCCGGTCGCCGGCCGGATCCTCGGGAATCGTCACCTCGCTGTTCGGGAACACCGTGATGCTGTCGCCCCGCCGCACCAGCACCACCATCCCGTCGTCGCCGGTCACGATCGTGGTGCCGGCGGGCACCGGGTAGCCACGGCTTGCCGCATACTGCTCAACTTCGTCGACGATCACCATGGCCGCGCCGTCGGCCGCCGAGATCGTCCAGTGGCCGCCGGCAGCCTGCGCCGGCAGAAACGTCAGCAGGCA
>JBFGQV010000031.1:0-23865 GCA_041563955.1 Alphaproteobacteria bacterium
AAGATCGCCTTGCCCGAGGACGAGGCGTGGACCGGCATGACGCGTCCCGGCTGCACCACCGTCTGGCCGCCCGTATCGGGCAGCACCATCGCCGCCGATTCGACATGGGTGCCGGCCAGCCTGGCGAGATAGGCGGTTTCCCCGAAACGCTCGGCAAGCCCGTGCAGCAGCGGCCGCGCCACGGCCGAAACGGAAGTCGCAGGTGCGCCCAGATGCAGGAGCCGCAACAGCCGTGGGCCCAGGCCGTACACCTTGCGGCTGTCGCGTCGAATGACATAGCCGACCTCGTTGAGCGATCCGAGCAGGCGATGCAGGGTGCCCCGCGGCAGCCCGGTCGCTGCAATCAGCTCGGTCAGCGTCATCCCCTCCGGCGCCGCGGCGAGCGCGTCCAGGATGCGGGCATAGCGGGCCAGTATACCGGCGGAGTCCGACATGGCGCCTCCAGAGTTCCATTAAGCGGAATTTTATTCTGGATTTTGGAACATGTTACGGCCGGTTCACGGGAGGTGTCAATGCGGCTGGCGCGACTTCGGGGTGCGCCGCCGGCATTCGGCGGGCGGCGGCGAGGGGTGGCGCCCGCTGCAAGGGCATTGGCACGATAATTGCTTCGTAATCCATGGACGGAACGTCGGGCCTGGGCCCGGGCACAACCGGCCAGCCACCAGCGGCGATGGAATGGGAGCTGAATGATGAAGGCGCAATACGGACGAAACGCGGGCTGCGGCAAGGGGCGCAATGCGCTGGTTCGTGCTGCAGCGTTCGCGGCGCTTCTGAGCATGGCGGGGACTGCGGCGCCGATTGCGCTGAACGTCGATGACGGAGTCGTTTCCGTAACCTCTCAGGCCGCCTACGCCGGCAACGGCAACGGCGGCGGCAACGGCGGCGGTAACGGCGGTGGTAACGGCAACGGCAACGGCAACGGTAAAGACAAGAGCGGCGTCGGCCCGAATTCGAAGGGCGGCAAGACCAAGGGCGTTTCCGCGACATCCGATGCGGCGGAATCGGACGGGGGGGAGACCGCCGAATTGAAGAGCGGCATCGTCCTCGCGCAGTTCACCACCAAGATCAGCAAGCGCAATCCGGCCAACAAGGTCAACGTCATCGACGACCCCCATCAGGCCGTTTCGTATTTCACCACGGTCCACGGCATGCAGGGTCACACCGTAACGCACCGCTGGATCTACGAGGGTGATATCGTCTACGAATCGTCCTTCACCATCAACGGATCCAAGTGGCGGTTCTGGTCCACCCAGGTTCTGCCGGCCGACAAGCCCGGCACCTGGCGCGTGGAGGTCGTCGACGACCGGAACAAGATCCTGGAGACCGGCCGCCTCTATTACCAGCCTGTCAGCTGACCGCGTCGCCGCCGGTCCCGGACGGCGCCGGCGAAACAGCGGCGGTCACGCCACCCAAAGCAACCCCTCGCGGGGCCGGTCCGCGGCCATCCGCATTTCCGCATTTGTAATCTGAAGCGGCGACGATAGTCTGCGCGGGTTGTGCGGATCGAGAGGGCGCGGGCGCGGAGGGCGAGAGATGGGCGGGCCAGGGGAATTGCAGGATATTCTGACCATCCGCAACGGGGAGAAGGCCGCACGGGTCTTCTCCGATGCGGAGATCGCGGGGCGGGTCGCCGGGCTGCGGCGCCACATGGCGGCGGCCGCGATCGATGCGGTGCTCTTCACCTCCTACCACAATATCAACTACTTCAACGATTTCATGTACTGCGCCTTCGGCCGCCCGTACGGGCTCGTGGTCACGCAGGACAGGTCGACGGCCGTCGTCGCCAACATCGACTACGGCCAGCCCTGGCGGCGCGGCTATGGCGACACGGTTACCTATACCGACTGGCAGCGGGACAATTTCATCCGTGCCGTCGCGCAGCAGGTCGACCGGGCGAAGCGGGTCGGCATCGAGTTCGATCACGTGAACCTGGAGTTGCACGCCAAGCTCGGCACCGCGCTGCCGGAGGCCGAGCTCGTCGACGTCGGCGCCGCCGCCATGCGCCAGCGCATGTTGAAGACCGAGGAGGAACGCGCCGTCATCCGCAATGGCGCCCGCATCGCCGATATCGGCGGCGCCGCCTGCGTCGAGGCGATCGGCGAGGGCGTGCCGGAGCACGAAGTGGCGCTGCACGCGACCCGGGCCATGGTGCGCGAGATCGCCCGGACCTATCCGCAATCGGACCTCATGGACAGCTGGACGTGGTTCCAGTCGGGCATCAACACGGACGGCGCCCACAACCCGGTGACGACACGGCGGATCGCAAAGGGCGACATCCTCAGCCTCAACTGCTTTCCGATGATCTCCGGCTACTACACGGCGCTGGAGCGCACCCTGTTCTTCGACCATGCGGACGACCGGTCGCTTGAACTCTGGGAGGTCAACGTCAAGGTCCACCGCCGCGGGCTGGAGCTGATCCGGCCGGGCGCGCGGTGCTGCGACATCGCTGCGGAGCTCAACGCGATCTACCGCGAGCACGGGCTGCTGCAGTACCGCACCTTCGGCTACGGCCACTCGTTCGGCACCCTGTGCCACTACTATGGCCGCGAGGCCGGGCTGGAGCTGCGCGAGGACATCGAAACCGTGCTTGCGCCCGACATGGTGGTCTCGATGGAGCCGATGATCACCCTGCCCGCGGGCATGCCGGGGGCCGGCGGCTATCGCGAGCACGACATCCTGATCGTCGGCGACGACGGGGCCGAGAACATCACCGGCTTCCCGTTCGGGCCGGAGCACAACATCATCCGGAAATAGCCCCGCTGCCTAGGCGGTCGCCGTGCCGCGATCGAGGCGCCGCAGGGCGTCGATGCCGACCGGGCGGCCGTCAAACTCCGCCATCGCGTCCGCCAGGCAACCCCACAGGTATGCCGCCGAGGCGCTGTCGCCCAGGACATGGCAGGCCGCTGTATCGCCGAGATCGGCACGGATGACGACGCAGTTGACGCGGGCCACCGGCGTCTGGGCCACCGCGCCGGCGGGGAATTTCGCCGGCGTAAGATCGACCGCGCAGAGCTTGGCGAACATGGCCGGCCCGTGCGCGCCGGTCACCATGAACTGGAAATTGCCGCCCTGCCGGTTGACCAGCCAGGCCCCGGGAGCGCCCCGCGGCGACCATGACGCCTCGACGCGGTGGGGCAAGGCGCCGGCGCCCGCCAGACTATCCAGGATCAGGACCTCGGTGTCGGCAAGCCGCGCGGCCAATGCTCCGCCGGGCTGCATGTCGACGACGTTGTTGTCGTCGCCGATCGTCACGCCCTGCCCGCGTACCCAATCCAGCGCGCGAGGCCCCTTGCAGCCGATTCGCGGGAGCGGCGACAGATCCGCGATCCCCAGACCTTGCGCCGCTTCGAACTCGCTTTCCGCACTGCCGAAACCGGCCGCGACGGCCGCGCCGTTGATCTCGATGAAGTTCGCCCCCGCCGTTTCCAGCGTGCGGTAGAGGAAACTGCGCCGTGCGCGGTCGGTCGGCCTCAAGTCGTCCATGCCCGCCATGCCTCACATCTCCTGGCGCCGGTTGTCGGGATCGTAGAACGGTGTCGCCACGACCTCGGCTTCGACGATCCGCGCACCACCGAGTTTGATGTCGAAGCGCGATCCCGGCACGGCCTGATCCGGCGCGACATAGGCGAGGCCGACGACCCTGCCCAACGCCTCGGAGCGGCAGGCCGAAGTGACCCGACCGAGGATCTCAGGGCCGCGCACCACCAGACGGCACTCCTCCGGGACCGGCGCTTCGGGATCGACGGTAACAAAGCCGACCAGCCGGCGCGTCATGCCGGCCTGCTTCCGGATGCGCGTCGCCCGTTCGCCGACGTAATACGGCTTGCCGCCGGCGATCGCCCAGGCAAGCCCGGCTTCGTGCGGCGTGGTCGTGCCGTCCGTATCCTGGCCGACGATGACGTGGCCCTTTTCCAGCCGCAGCACGCGTTGCGCCTCGACGCCGAAGGGCAAGATGCCGTCCGTCCTGCCGGCTTCCATCAGCACGTCCCACAGCGCCTCTCCGTGGTCGGCGGGTGCATGTACCTCGTAGCCGAGCTCACCGACGAAACCGACGCGCAGCACGCGGCACGGGATGCCGGCGACGGCTCCCTCGCGCACGGCCATGTACGGGAACGCGCCGGCGGACAGGTCGATATCATCGCAGATGCGGGCAAGAACCGCGCGCGAGCCGGGTCCCGCGAGATTGACGCCGCACCAGGCGGCGGTGGCGTTCGTCACGTCAACCTCCAGCCGCCACTGCGCGTTGCGCCAGAGCATCGCGCGGTGAACGCCGTCGCTACCGCCGGTCGTTGCGGTCACGTAATAATGCTGCTCCGACAGGCGGCAGGCGACGCCGTCCTCGATCACGACCCCGGACTCGTCGGTCATCAGGGCATAGCGGGCGCGGCCCGCCGGCACCGACCGGAATGAGCCGGTATACATGCGCTCGAGGAACTCGCCGGCGTCGGGCCCACGGATCTCGAGCCCGCCCAGCGTCGATACGTCGATCAGACCGACCTGCGTGCGCACGGCCCGCACCTCGCGGCGGACCGCCTCGTCGCGCGCGGCCGGCGCGCCGTACCAGGCCGGGCGCATCCACGGCCCCGCCGTCATCATCTGCGCCCCCGCCTCGAGATGGCGGTGATGCATCGGGGTACGGCGCACCGGCTCGAACCGTTGGCCGGCGAGCTGCGCGAATTTCGGGGCCCCCACCGGCGGCCGGGTCGTCGTCGTGCCGACCGCATTGATGTCGCGGCCGGTGGCCTTCGCGGCGATGCGCAACGTGGCCAACGCCGAATGACGGCCCTGGCTCGGCCCCATGCCGACCGTCGAGTAGCGTTTGAGCAGCTGGATGTCGTCGTATCCCTCGCCGATGGCGTCGGCGATGTCGGCGACTTGCAGATCCTCGTCGAAATCGACGAAATCCTTGCCGTGCGCGTGCGGGAACATGGGCCAGGGATGATTTTGCGCCGCGGCCAGAGGATCGTCGGGATGGTCCGGCGATTCGCCCGCGGCGAACCCGGCATCCCCCGCCGCGGCATGGCCCGCACGGCGCCCGTCGGCGAGGACCGCGTCGAGCGCGAACCGCCCATTGACGGACCCGGCGGCGAACAGATGCGCCGGCAGACCCTCGGGCGCGAACATCGAGGCCTCGTCGTCATAGGCGAAGGCGCCGCCGGCGTGATGGAGGAGGGCGGCGTTCGACGCATATCCGACCGACATGCAGACGAGGTCGCAGGGAATCCCCTCGCCCGCGCCGGCCGGCTGCCCGTCGGCGCCGAGCGGGGCCACGACGAGTCCCGTCACGTGGCGGTGGCCATGCGATGCGAGAGCTGCCCTCACGCCATGGTTCGGAAATACGCGCAGGCCGCGACCGGCCGCCGCTTCAGCCATTGGCCCGGTCCCGCTGCCGCTGCGCAGCTCGACCACCGCTTCGACCGCGACACCCGCCTCGGCAAGGTCGAGCGCCACGCCGTAGCCGTCGTCGTTGGCGGTGACCACGATGGCGCGTGAACCGGGCCTGACACCGTAGAGGCGGATCAGCCGCTGCGCCGCGGAGCCCAGCATGACGCCGGGCAGGTCGTTGTTGCGGAACACCGCCGGCTGTTCGATCGAGCCGGTCGCCGCCACGACTGCTGCGGCTCGGTACTTGTACAGGCGATTGCCGGTCGTAACGGCCAGCCAGTTGTCGGCGAACAGGCCCTGCGCCAGCGCGTCGGTGTGGACGACGATACCTGGTTGCGCCGCGATGCGCGCGACGAGGTCGGCGCGGAGCCGGTCGGCCGGCGCGCGGTCATTGTCGAACCGCGCATAGGCGAGGCTGCCGCCGAGCATCGGGTTCTCGTCGATGAGGGCGACCTCGGCGCCCGCTTCCGCCGCCGCCAGCGCCGCCGCCAGCCCGGCCGGCCCGCCGCCGACGACCGCCACATCGCAGAACCCGTACGCCTTGTCGCAATCGTCGGGACGGGCCGAGAGATCGACTCGGCCGAGTCCGGCGATGCGGCGGATGATCCGCTCCCAGAACCGGAACGCGTTGCCCGGTCTGTAGAACGCCTTGTAGTAGAAGCCGACCGGCATGAACCGTGCGAACCAGCCCAGCACCGCCGCCCGGTCGCCGTCCAGCGAGCCGAAGACGTTCTGGGCGGCGACCGTCATGCCCGGCGCGACCGGAACCCTGTCGGCTGCCGCGTTCGGCGCCCCGGGCAGCTGCACGAGGCCATTGGCGTCGTGGCCGTCCATCGACAGCACGCCGCGCGGCCGGTGGTACTTGAACGAACGCGAGAGGACCCAGCGCCCGTTGGCAGCCAGCGCGCTGGCGATGCAGTCGCCCGCGTAACCCTCGTAGTGCCGCCCGTCGAAGGTGAAGGACACCGGCGTGTCGCGGTCGAGCAGCAGGCCGTGCGGCGGCGGCAGGCGGTTCGGCTGGGTCATCGGCGCGGCTCGTCTCCGCCCGGGCCGGCAAAATCGACGCGGTCCTCGAACACCTCGCCTGCCGGATAGGTCCGCAGGATCTCGTCGGTCACCGTGTCGCGCTCGGCGATGAACCAGTAGGCGGTGGCGACGTGGCACCACCATTCACGGACGATGCCGGCCGTGTTGTTCTCCATCAGGACGTGGTCGACCCATTCGGCGTCGCTGCAGGCATTGGGGTCGGGCATCTCGCGGACCTCGCCGCCATAAGCGAATTCCGCGATACTGCGCGGGCCGTTCAGCGGGCAGGTCAGGATCTTCATCGATCGCGCTCCCCCTAATGGCCGACCGCGGCCGCGCCCTTCTCGCCGAGCAGCTGGAATCGGTCGAAGCGTTCCAGCGCAAAAGGCACGATCAGGTCCGGCGTGCGTCCCGTGGCCACCAGCGCGGCCATGGTCCTGCCGCAGGCCGGCGTCGCCTTGAAGCCCCAGGTGCCCCAGCCGGCGTCGAGATAATAGCCGCGCAGCGGCGTCGGCCCCATGATCGGCGCGAAATCCGGCGTCATGTCGGTGATCCCGGCCCATTGCCGCATGAGCTTGACCTCGCCGAGGAAGGGGAACAGCTCCAGGATGTGCGCCATCAGGCCCTCCGCAAACTCCAGCGTCGAGCGCGTCGAATAGAGGGGATAGGGATCGGAGGCGCTGCCCATCACCAGCTCGCCGCGGCTGCTCTGCGAGATGTACACGTGCAGGCTGCCCGAGACGACGATGGTGTCGAGGAACGGCTTGAGCGGTTGCGACACGCAGGCCTGCAGCGGGATCGAGCGGATCGGCAGCCGCAGGCCGGCCAGTTTCGCGACGACAGTGCTCATCCCCGCGACGGCCTGGATCACGGTGCTGCACCGGATCCTGCCGCGGTCGGTGACGACCGCGGTGACCCGGCCGCCGGCCTGCTCGATGGCGGTCACCTCGGTCATCGGGTGCAGCTCGACGCCGCGCTCGGCGGCCCGGATACCATAGCCCCAGGCCACCGCGTCGTGGCGCGCGATCGCGCCGGGCGCGTGGTAAAGGGCGCCGAGCACCGGATAGCGGACCTCGCGCGACAGGTTCAGCGTCGGCTCGATGCGTGCGATCTCCCCGGGGAAGACGAGCCGCGAGTCGACTCCGAGATGGCTGTTGACCTCGGCGCGCCAGCGGCAGGTGCGGAGCGCCGCATCGCTGTGCGCCAGGGTCAGATGGCCGCGCGTCGAGTAGAGGATGTTGAAGTCGAGCTCGTGGCTCAGGCCCCGAAAGAGGCGGAGCGACTCGTCGTAAAAGGCGACACCCTCCGGCGTCAGGTAGTTGGAGCGGATAATCGCCGTGTTGCGTGCGGTATTGCCGCCGCCGAGATAGCCCTTGTCCAGCACCGCCACGTTGGTGATGCCGTGATGGCGGGCCAGGTAGTAGGCCGCCGCCAACCCGTGCCCGCCGCCGCCGATGATCACCACGTCGTAGCTGGGTTTCAGTTCGGGCCGGGGCGGTAGTTGCTGCCGCACCGGCTTTGTCCGCGACCATCCGTATCTGAGAAGGCCAAACGGCATACCGTCTCCCTGGCGGTGCGACGCCATCGCCGCGACGCCATAATCCCCGGCGGCTGGGGCCGCAACTGTTTCGGAACCGTCACCATTTTGTCAGAACACGCTCTGCGCGATCGTGTTTGTCGAGGGCGCATATGACGCGGGTTTGCGCGGTTGCGATCGGCGCCACAACAGAGAGATGCGCGGTATTTGACATAAACCCGATGCGATATTGCTACCGCAAGGTGCATACCTGCGGTAAAAAGAAGCTTAACAAAGATTTAACCCTCGCTCCGGCGGCTATCCTGGCGAT
This sequence comes from Alphaproteobacteria bacterium, assembly GCA_041563955.1. Taxonomy (GTDB): domain Bacteria; phylum Pseudomonadota; class Alphaproteobacteria; order UBA8366; family JADFVY01. The sequence goes on from JBFGQV010000031.1 coordinate 8,259, forward strand.
GCGTATCAGGGCGCCCCGCGGCGAGAGTTGGGATTGAAGCGCAAAGGCACGAAGGGGATGGGCATGTTCGAAACGAAAAAGTTCCACGGCGCGTTGCCTGGGGAAACATCGAGTCTGACCGGGCCCGACGCGGGTCACCGCCGGCATGATCCTGCCTCCAGCCTTCCGACGTATGCGGATCCCGGCCGCGACATCCCCATGCTCGGCGCCATTCGCGAAATGCTTGGCCTGGCGGTCGAAACCGCATTCGACCTGCGCGGCGGGCACAGGCAAAGCGCTCACCTGGAGCAATTCTCCGACATGGTGGACCGGCAGATCCGGCTCCTGGACGGCCTGGATAAAGGGCATTTCGCATCGGATCCCGGACTCCTGATGCATCGCGCCAATATGGCCCTCGATGCCTTCGCCCTCGCCGTGCGGGAGGAGATCGTCGATTGCATTGGCCCGGGGATCGACCCCGGCGCCTTCAACCTCGCCCTGCAGCGGATGACCGACCGCGCCATCGCCGCGGGCGTGGCGTTCGCCTCGCTCGACCTCGCCCTAGACCGTACGCTCTGATGTGACGGGGCGCGCCGCTCCTCGTTATGACCGCAGCGCGTCGTTGCCCGGATCGAACGCCGGTTCGGCCAGCACCGTCGCCGTCCGGCGGTCGCCCAGGATTTCGACGTCGAACCGTTTGCCCGGCGCGGCGTAGTCCGGCTCCACGTAAGCGAAGCACAGGCTTTTCTGCACCGTATGGCCGTAGCCGCCCGAGGTGGTGACGCCGATGACCTTGTCGCCGTCCAGCACCGGCTCACCGCCATGCACGTCGGCGTCGCCGGCGGCGACCTCGCAATAGACGATGCTGGTCCAGGGTCCCTTGGCCCGCGCCGCCTCGACATCGGCCCTGCCGGCGAAATCCTTGTCCAGTTTCACGAAGCGCATGATTCCGGCCTCGACCGGGGTGATCTCGTTGGTCAATTCGGCGCCGAGCCCCTTATAGGCCTTCTCGAGCCGCAGCGAATTGACCGCATAGACGCCGAAATCGGCGATGCCGTGCGCCTCGCCCGCCGTCCAGACGGCGTCGTAGAGATCCTTCAGCCGTGCCATCGGGCAGTGCAGCTCCCAGCCCAGGGAGCCGACATAGTTGACCCGCAGGGCCCGCACGTCGATCCCCGCCATGCCGATCTCCTGGCCGGAAAGCCAGCGGAAGTCGTCATTCGTCAGGCTCGCATTGGTGATCGCCGAGAGCGTGTCGCGCGATTTCGGCCCGGCCACCACGAGGACGCCCCAGTCGTCGGTGACGTTGGCGATCTCGACCGCCTCGCCGTCGCGGCGGGCCATGGTCAGGGCATCGTAATCGCGGATCTCCCAGGCGGCGCCGGAGAGGATGTAGAAGCGGTCCCCGGCCAGCCGTGTGATCGTCGATTCGCCACGGATGCGGCCTGTCGGACCCAGGATATGCGCCAGCACGATGCCTCCGGCCTTCTTCGGCATCGCATTGGCGTAGACGCGGTTGAGGAAGGATTCGGCATCCGGGCCCGCAATCTCGAACTTGGCGAAACTGGAAAGGTCGAGAATGCCGACCCGCTCCCGCACCGCCCGGCATTCCGCGGCCACCACCTCATGGGTGTTGTTGCGGCGGAATCCCGGCGCCTCTTCGCGGCCGTCGGGGGAAAACCATTTCGGCCGCTCCCAGCCGAAGGCCTGGGTATGCACCGCGCCCCTGGCCGCAAGCGTCTCGTACAGTGACGACGTGCGGACCGGACGCCCCGCCGGGCGTTCCTCGCCCGGCAGATGCAGCACATACATATGCGCGTAGTCCTGGAACGACATGGCGCGCACATAGCCCTCGCTGGTCCAGGGTCCGTAGCGGCGTGGATCGAGGCCGGCCATGTTGATCTCGGCATCGCCATGCACCATCCATTGCGCCAGATACTTGCCGCAGCCGGCGCCCTGGGCGATGCCGATCGCCGAGCCGCAGCACATCCAGAAATTCCGCAGGCCCGCCGCCGGGCCTAGCAGCGGGTTGTTGTCCGGGGTGTGCGGGATGGCGCCGTTGACGATGCGCTTGATTCCGGCCTTCTCGAACATCGGCATGCGCTCGAACCAGCGCTCCATCCAGGGCGCCGCACGCTCCAGATCGCCGTCGAACAACTCGCTCTCGGACTCCCATTCCGGATAGCCGCCGCGGTCGGCCCAGGCCTCGCGGCAGTTCGGCTCGTAGATGCCGATCAGGCCGGCCTTCTGCTCCTGCCGGTAATAGGACGTAACGTAAGGGTCGCGCATCACCGGGATCTCCTCGTTGCGCGCGAGGAACTCGGGTATCGCCTCGGTGACGATGTACTGGTGCTCCATGTTGGTGATCGGCGCATCGCCGCCGACCCATTTCATGATCTCGCGGGCATAGCAGCCGCCGGCATTGACGACATGCTCGCAGGTCACCGGGCCCTTCTCGGTCACGACTTGCCATTCGCCGCCCGGCAACGGCTTGATGTCAAGCACCCGGTTGTGGCGCTCCATCGCGACGCCCAGGTCGCGCGCCGCCTTGGCCATGGCGTTGCAGCAGGCGGCCGGGTCGACATGCCCGTCATCCTTGGTCCAGGCGACGGCGAGGACGCCGTCCAGCGATTCGAGGAACGGGTTGATCTCCATGGCCTGCGCGGGGCCGATGATCTCCATGGCGAAGCCGATATTGCGCGATATGCCCTCGACATGGCGGAACCAGTCCACTTCCTCGGACGTCGTTGCGAAGCGCAGGCCGCCGCAGCCGTGCCAGCCCGTGTATTGCCCGGTCATGTCCTCCAGCTTCGGGTAGAGCCTGTTCCCGTAGTCGTGGATCTTGGCCATGTTGTAGTCGCCGATGAAGCTGGGGCACTGCCCGGCCGCGTGCCATGTGGAGCCGGAGGTCAGCTCCGCCTTTTCGACCAGCAGCGTGTCGGTCCAGCCCTCGAGGCCGAGATGGTAGGCCAGCCCGACTCCCATCATCCCGCCACCGACGATGACGACTCTCGCATGTGTCTGCATCTTCGCCTCCTGCTGTTCCTTGCCGGTCTACCAGCGGCCGTTGCCGGGCCGCATGAACTCGCGCGGCAGCCGGATATTGGCCTCGGCGCGGACGGCCCGGTCGATCTCTTCGCTGATATGCGCGGGATAGTGAGACGCGAGGATCGACTTCAACCGATCGCGCGCCTTCTGGACCACGTCGGACGAGCCGATTTCTTTCCATTCCTTGGGACTCGTCCGGTCGCCGACAACCGGATAGATGTATTCGCGCTGCATCAGCGCCAGGGTCTGGTCGCTGCCGAGAAAATGCCCCGGGCCGTCGAGGCAGACCTGGCGGATCAGCTCCACGGAGAGGCTGTCATCGGCGACGTCGATGCCGCGCGCGATGCGCATCGAGGCGCCGAGGACGTCGTTGTCGATGACATAGCTCTCGAGGCAGGTGCTCAGCAGGCTCGCCTGCATGCCCAGCGATTCGTAAATCATGTTGGCGCCGGCGACACCGGCGATGGCGTTGGTGTAGCCTTTCTCATAGCCGGCCTGTGCGTCGGGCAGCTTGGAATCGGTCATGCCCGCGGGCAGGCCGCCGGTCAGGTCGTAGAAATGCATCATCTGCGCGCAGGCCGCGGTCAGCAACGCCTGCTCCGGGCTGCCGCCGCTCATCGCCCCGCTGCGCAAATCCGACACGAACGGCCAGGTGCCCATGATCGCCACCGCACCCGGCTTGATCGCGTTGACATAGGCGAGGCCGGCCAGGCATTCAGCGACCTGCAGCACCACCGCGCCGGCCAGCGCCGCCGGGCTGGTCGCGCCCGCCTGGCCGGCCGACAGCAGCAGCACCGGCATGCCGCCGCGGACCCCGGCCTCGAGGCAGGCGCAGGCCTCCTCCGCGAATTTCAGCGGCGGCACCACGAAGCAGCAGGACATGGAGACGAACGGGCGTTCGCGCCATTTGTCCTCGCCGCCGGCAACGCGGTGCAGCATCTGCAATCCCTCCTCGACGTTGCGCGGCGAGACGAAGCTGGTGCCGACATGCTTGGTGGTGCCAGAGATGCAGGCATAGAGGGTGTTGATGTCGAGGTCGCGGCCGCTCTGCATGTCGCGGGCGGTCACCGAGCGCTGGTAGAAGGCGGCGTGGTCCAGCGTGTCGACGAGGCGGGCGATGTCGTAAAGGTCGGCCAGGGTCGTGTCCCGATGCTCCCGTGTCTCTGCGTCGACCATGTGGACCGCCGCGCCGGCGGTGCCGAAATAGACCCGCTTGCCCCAGGGCTCCATGTCCTGTGCCGGGTTCTGCGCGCAGACCGGGAAATGCCGCGCCGCCTTGGCGATCGTGTCCTCGATCAGGGCGCGCGGAAACAACAGCCTGCCGTTGTCGCCGAGGCGGCCGCCGGCGGCGGTCACCGCCTCGATGCACGACGGGATGGCATCGCACAGCCCCACCGTCTCCAGCACGTCGAGCGCGGCCTGATGGATCTTCACGACTTCCGCCTCGGTCAGCGGCAAATAGCGGCCGCCCGCCAAACCGGGGCGGACCGGCCGGAGATCCTCATGCAGCGGTGCCGCGCGCTCCGCCTGGCGGGCCGCCCGCCCGCCGCGGCGTCGTCCCGTTGGCCGTGCTTCCGTCATCTCCGTCCTCCCTCCAGATCCGGCGCGAGCCCCGTCCGGCCGCGCAAGCCCTAAACCTTAACCCGCTCGGCCCGCGGGTCGTACATCGGCCGCAGGCTGGCCGAGGCCGGGATCCGCTCCCCGGCGACCTCGATCTCCCAGCCGCCGGCGCCGACCCAGTCGGCGGTCACGCCGCCGTCATGCCTCACATAGCCCAACCCGATGGCGCCGCCCAGAAAATGACCGTAATTGCCCGACGAGGTGTAGCCGACGATGGCGCCGTCCTTGTAGACGGGCTCGTTGTGATAGAGCAGCGGCTCAGGGTCCTCGAGCCTGAACTGCAGCATCCGCTTCGCCGGAACCCCGGCCTCCTTCTTGCGCAGCAGCGCGTCGCGGCCGATGAACGGGACGGCCTTGTCGAAGGCGCAGGCGAAGGCGAGCCCGGCCTCGACCGGCGTGTCCTCGTCGGTGATGTCATGCCCGAAATGGCGGTATGCCTTCTCGATGCGGCAGGAATCGAGCACATGCAGACCGCACAGCTTGAGGCCGAAGTCCTCGCCCGCGGCCACGATCCGGTCGAACACGTCCGGCGCGAATTCGGTCGGGATGTAGAGCTCCCAGCCCAGCTCGCCGACATAGGTGATGCGCTGGGCCAGCACCCTGGCATAGCCGATCTCGATCTCCTGCGCGGTGGCGAAGGGAAAGCCCTCGAGCGAGAGGTCCGCGTCGGTCACCTGCCGCAGCAGGTCGCGCGATCTCGGCCCCATCACCGGCAGCACCGCCTGGGCCGACGTGACGTCGGTCACGACGGCATGGGCGCCGTCCGGGATGTGGCGCCGCAGCCAATCCATGTCGCGCCCCGCGGACGCCGCGGCCGTGGTCACCTGGTAGCGGTCCTCGGCGAGGCGCGTGACCGTGAGGTCGGCCTCGATCCCGCCGCGTTCGTTCAGCCACTGGGTGTAGACCACGCGACCCGGCGCGACGCCGACATCGTTGGCGCATATCACCTGCAGTACCGCCTCGGCGTCGCGGCCCTGGACCAGGAACTTGGCGAAGCTCGACATGTCGAACAGGCCGACGGTCTCGCGCACCGCCATGTGCTCCGCCTTCGCGTAGTCGAACCAGTTCTGGCGGCCGTAGCTGTACTCGTATTTCGGCGCGACGCCCTCGGGCGCGAACCAGTTGGCACGCTCCCAGCCGGCGACTGTCCCGAAACACGCGCCGCGGGCGGCCAGGCGGTCGTGCAGGATCGATTTGCGGGCGCCGCGCGCGGTCTCGTACTGCCGGTACGGCCAGTGCATGTCGTACAAGAGGCCGAGCGTCTCCGAGACGCGCTCGCGCAGGTACGTCCGGTTGCCCTGGAACGGCATCATGCGGCGCACGTCGACGTCCCACAGATCCATCGGCGGGTGGCCCGCGACGATCCATTCCGAGAGTACCTTGCCGGCGCCGCCCGCCGACTGGATGCCGATCGAGTTGAAGCCGCAGGCCATGTAGAAGTTCTCAAGCTCGGGCGCCGCGCCCAGCAGATACGCGTTGTCCGGGGTGAAGCTCTCCGGGCCGTTGAAGAAGGTTCTGATGCCCGCGGTCTCGAGCACGGGCAGGCGCTTCATCGCCGCCTCCAGCACCGGCGCGAAATGCTCGACGTCCTCCGGCAGCTCGTCGAAGCAGAAATCCTCCGGGATGCCGTCCATGCCCCAGGGCTTCGAGCCCGGCTCGAAGGCACCGAGCAGCAGCTTGCCCGCGTCCTCCTTGTAATAGGCGCACTCGTCGGGCACGCGCATCACCGGCAGATCGCGCGACAGCTCGGCAATCGGCTCGGTGACGATGTAGAAATGCTCGCAGGCATGCAGCGGCGTGTTGACGCCGACCGCATGGCCGATCTCGCGGCCCCACATGCCGCCGCAATTGACGACATGCTCCGCCGCGATGTCGCCCTGCTCGGTGGCGACGCCGACGGCGCGGCGGCCCCTCGTCAGCACGCGCGTGACCTTGACGTTCTCGAAGATTTGCGCGCCGCCCATGCGGGCGCCCCTGGCCAGCGCCTGGGTGGTGTCGGTCGGGTTGCACTGGCCGTCCTTGGGCAGGAACACACCGCCGACCACGTCATCGGTGTTGACCAGCGGCCAGTAGCGCTTGATCTCCTCCGGGCCGACCACCTCCACCTCGAGGCCGAAGGTCTTGGCCATCGAGGCGCCGCGCTTGAGCTCCTCCATGCGCTCGTCGTGCAGGGCCAGCCCGATGCTGCCGCGCTGCATGAAGCCCGTGGCGAGGCCGGTCTCCGCCTCCAGGTTTTCGTATAGTCCCGTCGTGTATTGCGCCAGCCGCGTCAGGTTCATCGTCGCCCGCAGCTGGCCGACCAGCCCCGCCGCATGCCAGGTGGTGCCGCAGGTCAGCTGCCGGCGCTCCAGCAGGACCACGTCCGTCCAGCCCAGCTTGGTCAGGTGGTAGGCGGTGCTGCAGCCGACCACGCCGCCGCCGATGATCACGACCCGCGCCTGTTTGGGGAGTTCCTTGCTCATCGCGTGCGGATGCCTTCTTCTCGATTCCTCAGTAGACCGGCGGCGTGATGACCCAGACGACGACGCATTCGACGTCGCCCGGGTTGGCCACGCGGTGGGTTTCGCCGGGGCGGAAGCAGAAGCTGTCGCCTTCCTCGAGCACGAAATACCGGTCCTCGACCCACAGCTCCATCCGGCCCCGCAGCACGAGGCCGGATTCCTCGGCCTTGCGCGTCACGAACTCCTCGCCGGTCGTGCTGCGCGGCGGAATCCGGGTCAGCACAAGCTCGCTGGCGCCGCCGAGGCTGGGCGACAGCAATTCCTCGGTGACGCCGATGCCGGTCAGGCTGAGGCGGCGGCGGTTGCCCCGGCGCACGATGTGGTCGCGCTCGGCCGGCGGGACTGCGGCTGTCGGATGGAAGAACCAGCTGATCTGGACCTCCAGCGCCTCGGCGACGCGCTTCAAATCCGGGATGGAAAGGTCCGAGAGGTTGCGCTCGATCTGGCTGACATAGCCGACCGACCGGTCGATGCGCTCGGCCAGTTCCGAGATCGTCAGCCCCTTGGCCTTGCGCAGGTCGCGGATCTGCTGGCCGACGCGGATACCCTCGGCGGTCGCGCTGGTGCCCGCCACGCGCGAGTTCGATTTCAGCGTGGACATTCCGGCCGTTCTCCCTGGCAGCGCCTGCCCAACCGTCTGAATGGTCAACCGGCTTTCATGAAAAATCAAGGCATGAATTTCACGCTTGTGAAAAAGAGCAAGAATGTTTCACTGAGACCCCGCGAGCGCCGGTCAAACTGCAGACACAATCGAGCGATATCCTCGCACAGCCTGCCGGTCAGCCATGTGCGCCGGCGAAACGAACGCGAGGAGCGGAAATGAGCCGAGTTGTGTGGTTCCTGCTGTGCGCCGGTATGACGTTCGCCGCGGCCGGCTGCCCGGCCCCCGGCGTGAACCGGTACCCGATGGAAGTCTCCGGTACCGTGAATTCCGCCGATTACCCGCTGCAGGCCGCCGGCTTCGAGCGCGAAAAGATCATCAGCTACGCGCCGGGAAACTTCGATGTCAGCGTCGGCTACAATATGCTAACGCCCGAGGCGCAGATCGCCAACACGATCTATGTGATCAGCGGCGCGGCGAAAGGCGGCACGCCGGAAGACCATTTCAACCAGTCGAAGGCCTTTCTCGAGCAGTACCATGCCGGCGCCAAACTGCTCGCCGAGGACACGGTCGCCCTCACCAAGGGCGGCCGGAGCTTTACCGCGCAGCGGGCGATATACCGCTATGAGGATAGGTTCATGGGCGCCCGTCAGCCGCTTTATTCGGTGCTCATGGTGTGGCGCAGCGGCGACGATTTCGTCAAGCTGAGGTCCACGACGCCGATTGCCCAGCGCCATCTGTCGGAGTCGAACAACCTGAATCTGCTCAATGCGGTCAACTGGACGGCGCCGCCTTTATGAAAGGCCGGCTCCGCCGGTAAGCAACGCGCCTTAGCGCCCGAAATGGGCGTCCATACGATCGAAGGCCGTCTCGATCACCTGCTCCGAAACGCAGAACGCCATGCGGACATGGTGCGCGCCGGCCGCGCCGAAGGCGCTGCCGGGGGTGACGACGACCTTCGCCTCCTCCAGCAGGCGGATCGCGAACTCGGATGAATCCCGGTGCGCCGCGACGATGCGCGGGAAGACGTAATAGGCCCCTTCGGGTGTCACGTATTGGAAGACGTGCGACAGCGCGTCGAGCCGCTCGCAGATCAGCTTCCGGCGCTTGCCCAGGGCTGATTCGAAATCGCGCAAATGCTCCTGCTCGCCGCCGAGCGCCGCCAGCCCCGCCACCTGCGAGATCCTGGGCGCGCAGATCATCGTTGCATCGTGGACCTTGAGGACCTCGCGCTTGAGCCAGTCCGGCAACACCGTGTAGCCGAGCCGCCACCCGCTCATCGCGTGGCACTTCGAGAAGGTGAACAGATACGCGACGCGGTCGGCGAGGTCGGCGACGGACGCCAGATTGAAGAACCGTGCGCGGTTCTCATAGGTGAAGTGGCAATAGGGATCGTCGAGGATGACGAGCAGCCCGCGTTCCTTGGCGAGCCGCCCGACCGCCAGGAGCTCATCCCTCGTGAAGATGCGGCCGGTCGGGTTCGACGGGGTCACCAGCAGGACCGCCTTGGTTCGCGCGGTGACCAGGTCAGGCAGGGCAGCCAGGTCGAGCGCCCAGCCGCGCGCCTCATCGAGCCGCCAGCCGACGGCCTTCCCGCCGACCAGCCCGATCTGGATGAAATGCGAGGCGAAGCCGGGGTCCGTGACGATCACCTCGTCGCCCGGATCGAGGATCGCGCGCAGCACCGTCTTGACCCCCTCCATGTTGCCGGCGGTGATGGTGACGTTGCGGTCGGGATCGACGGCGGTGCCGGTGGCCGCGCGGTGCGTTCCGGCGGCGGCGGCGCGCAGCTGCGGCAGCCCGTCCGGCAGGGTGTATTTGCCGAGGTCGGGATCCTCCTCCAGCGCCCGTTCCACCGCGTGTCGGATATGCTGCGGCGTGCGGAAGTCCGGCAGGCCCCAGGTCAGCGACGCGGCGCCCTCCACCTTCGCCGCCCGCATCGCCATCTCCTTGATGGCGGACACCGTGATGCCGGCGACGCTCGTCGACACCAGGGTCCGGTCATCGGTCACGAGGCTGTTCCCCATAGCGCAAATCCCTTAGCGCATTTCGCGGGATTCCGCATTGCGCTGGATCAGCTTGCAGGCGCGGCGGGGATTGCCTGGACCCGGCCCGGAGCGGACGCGGGTCAGGCCGGGCCGGGCGTCACGAACACGGTGAAGCGGATCTGCACGTCGTCCTCGTCGGGATCGTCCGAGGAGATGAAGACCGACCGGTCGATGCGTCCCAGATCGGTCTCGTGGGCCGCCGAGTCGTATTCGATGCGCAGCCGGCCCTCGCCGCCGGACGGGATGATCATGGGTGTCAGGGTCGCTTTGGTGCAGCCGCAGGACGTACTGACCCCGAGGACCGTGAGCGGCCCCTCACCGAGATTGCGCACCGGCATTTCCGCGACCGCAAGTGCGCCCTTGACGACGGTTCCCATGTCGTGGCTGCCGGCGACGTCGATGTCGCCGGGGCCCTCGCTGCAGGCGGCGAGGGCCAGCACGGCCAGCAGGGCGGCGGCGCGTAGCATGGCCATGGCCGTCAGCTCCGGGCCACCGCCGCCCGCACCCAGATCTCCGCGTTGGACGACGTGCGGTCGTTGTTCTCGATGATGATGCCGCGCTTGACGACCTGGCCGCGCACGTCGTGGAAGCCGGCATCGAAGATCAGCGTGATGAGCGCCGCCTTGCCCGGCGGGATGACGCGGGCGGTGAAATCGGCCACGGTGCAGCCGCATGTGGTATAGGCGCGGGTAATGGTCAGCGGCGCCTCGCCCTCGTTGCGGACCAGGAATTCGCGCGTCACGACCGCGCTGGCGCCGACCACGCCGAAGTCGAAGTAGGTGCTCGGCACCTCGATTCGCGGCTGCGGCTGGTCCTTCGGCAGGAACCGGATCGGCCTGCTGCCGGTCATTTCGTGGACGGCACGGAACGGCCTGGCGTGGGCGATCTCGTCCGCGGTGTAGACAATCGGCGCCTGGACCCCGGTCTCGCTGCCGCTCATGTACCAGAACGCGCCGCCCAGCAGGACGACAATCGCGGCGAACAGCCAGGAAAACGGCACCGCGTTCAGGGCCCCGTGGATACCGGTAGCACCCTTTTTATGTGCTTTGACGGTCATGATCTCTCTCCTATCGTCTGTGCGCGGCCGGTCGGGCCCGGTCCGCTTCGGGGACGGCGTCCCCGGAACCTCAATCGATCATCCACAGCAGCACGACGGCGCCGAGCGATACCATCACTGCGCCGTACCACAGCCGGATGTTGAGGGCGTGCTGCCGCTCCCAGCTGGCCCAGGCCTTGGCCGTGACCCGGTTGCCGGTGGCCAGCAGGATGGCGATCAGCGGCAGCACGAACATGACGTTGTAGAGGGCCAGGTAGCCGACCCCCCAGGCCAGGGTCGTCTTGGCGTTCAACAGGGTGATCACCGACACGTAGATGCCGCCCGAGCAGGGGAACGTGCACAGCCCGACCAGGATCCCCGCGCCGATGGTCGCAGGCAGGGTCGCCTGCCGGATCAGCTGCTGCGTGCGGGCGCCCGCGAAGGCCGGCATGTGGAGCTTGAGCGGGAAGTTGGGAAAGCGGTATTCGATCAGGTTGACCACGCCGAGCCCGATCAGGATCCAGGCGCCGACCCGGGCGACGAAATGCGGCTCGTCCGACAGGCGCACGGTGCCGAGGAGCCCCAGCCCGATGGCGAAGTACACCAGGAAGATCATACCGATATAGACGGCGCCCAGCATCAGGATGTGGCTGCGCGCCTTGCGCAGTGTGAACAGGAAGGCGAGCAGCAGCAGGATCACGGCGAAGGCGCAGGGATTGACCGAATCGAGCAGTCCCGTGATCACCACCGCCGGCAGCAGCTGCGCGAGGTTCGCCGCGCCGACCGGCAACGGCCCGGCGGCGGCCATCGCCGTCGCCAGAGCCTCGGCGAACGGCGTGTCGATCGGAAAGGTGGTGACCTCGCCGGTCCAGGCCCACAGGCGGTATTCCGTCGGCGTGCCGTGCATCTCCGGCTGCCAGAGGACGAGGCGCTCCGGTACCTCCGGTGCAGTCAGCGCGTCGCCGATCAGCTCCGGCGGCACGTGGCCGAGGATCACCAGCGTGCCGGCGCCGGTCGGCACGAAGGCATACAGGGAATCGGCGATCGACCGCGGCAGCGCCACCGAATCGGCCAGCTCCAGCAGGAACCGGCGCTCGGCCGGCGCGGTGTAGTCGTGCAGCTCGTAATCGGCGGCGAAGCCGCGCGCCTGCAAAGCCGGAATCAGCACGCCCTCCGAATAAGGCCAGCAATCCGCGCAACCGGCGCTGAAGAAGATATGCGAGCGCGTCACGTTGGCCTCGGCCGTGGCGGTCAGGGCGGGGACGGATAGCAGGATGAGCGCGGCGAACAGCCCGGGCAGCAGCGCCAGCAGCATGCGAGGGCCTTTCGGCAGTGTTCGAGGATATGGCATGTCGCGCGCCTCCATGACGTTCAGATCACCACCGACTGGAAGATCGGAAAGGTGTTGAGGAGCCACGTCCCGAAGGACGTCAGCGTGCCGGTCATCATCGCGATGCCCATCAGCACCAGGATCGATCCGGCGACGATCTGCAGTGGCCGGCCCAGGCGCCGGAAGGTCCGCATGCGCGCAACAAAGTGCCCGGTGAAGGCGGCGGCGAGGATGAACGGGACGGCGAGGCCGAGCGAATAGACCGACAGCAGGGCGACGCCGCCGCCGACGCTGACCGTCGCCGCGCTCAGCGTCAGGATCGCGCCGAGGATCGGGCCGATACAGGGGGTCCAACCGAACGCGAAGGCCGCGCCCAGGACGAACGCGCCCACCGGGGTCCCGCTGGTCGGCGGGCCGCTGAAACGCCAGTCCCTGTGCAGCCAGCCGAGGCGGAACACGCCGATCAGATGGAGGCCGAGCAACGCCACGATCGTCCCGGCGATGAGATCCGCCTCGGTCCGGTACGACTGGAACAGCTGGCCGAGCGCCGTCGCACTGGCGCCGAGGGCTATGAACACGGCCGAGAATCCCAGGGAGAAGCTGAAGCTCAGCCCCAGTGTGGCAAGCCGGGCATGCGCCGAGCCGCCATCGGCCAATTCGTCGACCGAGCGGCCGGCGACGTAGGACAGGTACCCCGGAACCAGCGGCAGCACGCAGGGTGACAGGAATGACACGATCCCGGCGACGAAGGCGGTCAGGATGCCGATTCCGGCGATTTCCGGCATGGCCTAGGGCGCCGCCTGTCGCAGCTGCTCGACCAGCGGCAGGATTGTCTCGTCGAGGATCTTTGGACTCAGCGCCCCGATATGCTTGTAGCGGATGGTCCCGGTATGGTCGACGACGAAGGTCTCGGGGACGCCGTAGACGCCCCACTCGATGGCGACGCGCCCGTCGCGATCAGCGCCGGTGCGCGTGTACGGATCGTAGAGCGTGTCGAGCCAGTTCGCCGCGTCCTCGGGCTTGTCCTTGTAATTGAGGCCATGAATCGGGACCGTGCCCTCCGCCCGCAGTCGCATGAACAGCGGATGCTCGACACGGCACTCCAAGCACCAGGAGGCGAACACATTGACCAGCGTGACCTCGCCCCTGAGGTCGGCGCTCGACAACCCGAGCGTCCGGCCCTGCACTGGCGGCAGCTCGAACTCGGGAACCGGCTTGCCGATAAGGACCGACGGGATCTTGCGCGGGTCCAAGGTGAGGCCGACGGCGAAGGCCACCGCCATGACCGCGAAGGCGGCAACCGGGATGACGAAGACGTAGCGCCCCAGGCCGCGGCGGGGCGAGCCGGTTCCGGCAGGCAGGGGCGGTGAACTGTCGATCGGAGTCATAATCCGGCGTCCTCTTCGGTTGCGCACGGCGCGACGCGATACCCCGCCTCGGCGATGGCCCGGAGGAGATCATCCCGGCGGACCGCCCCGGGCCGGTAGAGGATGCTCGCGGACGAATCCGCGAGCTCCACCCTGGCGCTCAGGACTTCCGGCACCGCCTCCAGCGCGCTCTCGAGCCGCAGTACGCAGCTCAGGCAGCGCAGACCTTCGACCCGCAACCGGGTCATGACCCAGTCGCCGGTCTCGTCGGGGGTCTCCGGCCGGGACATCATTGTCGGCCCCGGGCTTGCCTGGGAGTGGAGGCGCCGAGATCCGGCCGCATGCGAAGGGTCGGGGCTTGGTGTCGGCGTTGGGGCGCAACTACGCCCGGCCGGAGACGGGTGCAACGCAGGGTTTCCATTGGATCTTGCCGTCCAATCGAACTTTTTGAATAACCCTAATTTATAAGGGGTATGTTTCTGAAGTTTGTCCGCCGCCCCGGGGTTTTGTAACAGGATGTTTCCCGCGGCCTGGCTGCCGCCGGCATCGGGTCACGCCAGGGGACCGCCCGGCCTTACAGCTCGGCGACGTGGCGGGCCATCCGCTCGCGCATCTTCGCATCCGGCAGGCGGCCGCTGAGCGCGCCCATGTTCTCCTGCATATGGTCGACCCGGCTGGTCGCCGGAATGGCGCAGGTCACCGCCGGATGCGAGATGATGTATTTGAGGAAGAACTGCGCCCAGTTGGCGGCGTCGAACTCACGCGCGAAGTCCGGCAGAGGATGGCGCTCGAACAGGTCGAACAGGGCGCCGCGCCGGAACGGCCGGTTGATGAGCACCGCGAGCCCGCGGTCGGCCGCCAGCGGCAGCAACCGTCGCTCGGCCGCACGGTCGCGGATGTTGTAGGTGAACTGGACGAAATCGATGGGCTCGTCGGCCATGATGTGCGCGAGCGCGCCGTGCCGCCTTCCGTGCGAGGTGGTCACGCCGATATAGCGCAATTCGCCAGCCTCCTTCATCGCGCGCAGGGTCTTGAAGTGCGTCTGCCAGTCGACGAGGTTGTGGACCTGCATCAAATCGAAGCGTGGCACGCCCCACAGCGCCGCGGAGCGACGCATCTGCTGCTGGCCCATCGCGCGGCCCTGTGTCCATACCTTGGTCGCGGCGAACGGCGCCGGCCCGGCGCCGATGCGCTCCAGGCACCAGCCGATCACGCGCTCCGACGAGCCGTACATCGGCGACGAGTCGATCACGGTGCCGCCGGCCGCGAAGAAGGCGCGCAGCACCTCGGCCCGCACCGCCCGCCGCGACGGATCGTCGCCGACATCGAAGGTGATCCACGAGCCCATGCCGATGACCGGCAGATGCTCGCCGCTGGCCGGGATCGGGCGCGTCAGCATCGTCCTGGCGCCGACGCCGGTCCGGCCGCCGGCTGCCGTCATCCCGAGCGCCCCCAGGGCGCCAAGCAGTGTACGGCGCGAGATCATGAGGCTCAGTCTATCACACGGCACGGCGAACAACGCAGGTCTGCGTTTCCTGCATGGCAGCCGGCACCCCACAGCGACCACTCGGGAATCGCGCACCGCCCCACATCGCTGTTATTCTTCCAACTGTGCCGAAACTTCCCGAAAATCGAGGACAGTGAGATGACCGACAATCGCAAGGCGATCCTCATCGGATCGTGCATCACCGCATCGGCGCAGCTGGTCGCCGCCGGCAAGTTCGGCGACAGCGCCTCGCCCGACTACCCGCTCGACGCCGTCGCCAAGATGACCCGGATGCTGGCCGACGAGCTGTTGCACGACGCAACCGTGGCCTCGGCGGAGTATCTCGAGCACGAGAAGTAGCGCCCCGAAGGCCGACGACCGGGGCTCGTCTTTTCAGCGACTCCGCAAGGCTTCCGGCCTGTGCCACTCGTAGCGGCAGCGCCCCGGTCAGGGCGGTGAGTCCCACCCTTGCCTCCCCCAGGGGGAGGGATGATTCTTGCGTCATGACAATAACTTGCCCCTCCCCTGGTGGGGGCAGGGGCAGGGGGACCAAAGAGACCTGCCGGCGAATGCCGGCTCCGATTCCATCTT
>JBFGQV010000032.1:0-23767 GCA_041563955.1 Alphaproteobacteria bacterium
CGCTGCTGTGCATGGTCATTGGCTTCAACCTCTTCTACGTCACCGTCGGCATCCTGCGGCTGCGCAGCGAGATCGCCGGGGCGCGGATCCGCAATCTGCAGCTGGGGCTGACCCATGGCTGAGCGCGGTTTGCCGATCAGGGAACTTTACCTTCCCGCGCAGGAACCTCGTATGGTCCCGCGCCAAATTCAAAGGGTGTCAGTTGAACGATGAGTGAATTCTTCGCAATGGGCGGATATGCCGCCTTCATCTGGCCGGCCTACGCGGTCGCGACGGTCGTTTTGTGCGGCCTCCTCGGGCTTTCGCTCAAATCGATGCGCGAGCGCGAGGCGCTGGTCGAGACGCTGCGCAGCCGCCGCCGCGTGGCGGAAGAGGCGCCAACCTCGGAGCCGGTCTCATGAGCAGCGCCGCATCACAGCCGAAGCCAGGCCTCAGCCGGGCCGCGACGCGCAAGCGCAAGCGCCTGTACATCGTGCTGGCCGGCATGACGATGCTTGGCGTCGCCGTGGCCCTGGTGCTGACGGCCTTCCAGGACAACATCGTCTTCTTCTATACGCCGAGCGACCTGACCGACAAGACCATCGGGCCGGAACAGCGGGTGCGGCTCGGCGGGCTGGTCGAGGACGGCAGCGTCCGCAAGGCCGACGACGGCGTGACCACGCTGTTCGTCATCACCGACTACATCGCCACCGTCGATGTGACCTACACGGGAATCCTGCCGGACCTGTTCCGCGAGGGCCAGGGCGTGGTGGCCGAGGGCCGGATGCTGGACGACGGCTCGCTGCAGGCGACGGAAGTGCTGGCGAAGCATGACGAGAACTACATGCCCAAGGAAGTGGCCGAGAAGATCAAGGAATCGGGCCGCTGGCAGGAAGACGGATCGGGAGGATAAGCCGCAATGATTGCCGAGCTCGGCCATTTCGCGCTGGTGCTGGCCCTGATGGTCGCACTGGTCCAGGGAATCGTGCCGCTGGTCGGCGCGGCGCGCAGCGACATCCGGCTGATGGAGATGGCGCCGCCGGCGGCGACCGTGCAGCTGGCCCTCGTCGCGGCGGCGTTCGGCGCGCTGACCTATTCCTACGTCGTCAGCGACTTCAGCGTGCTGAACGTGGCGCAGAACTCGCACTCGCTCAAGCCGATGCTCTACAAGATCAGCGGCGTGTGGGGCAACCATGAGGGCTCGCTGGTTCTCTGGGTCCTGATCCTGGCGCTGTACGGCGGCCTGGTGGCCCTGTTCGGCGGCAACCTGCCGCCGACGCTGAAGGCGCGGGTGCTGGCCATTCAGGCCCTCGTCGCCGTCGGCTTCCTTGCGTTCCTGCTGCTCACTTCGAACCCGTTCGAGCGCATCTTCCCGCCGCCGATGGACGGCAACGATCTCAACCCGCTGCTGCAGGATCCCGGCCTCGCCTTCCACCCGCCGATGCTGTATGCCGGTTATGTCGGGCTTTCGACGGCCTTCTCCTTCGCCGTCGCGGCGCTGATCGAGGGCAAGGTGGACGCCGCCTGGGCGCGCTGGGTCCGGCCCTGGACGTTGGCCGCCTGGATCTTCCTGACCGCCGGCATCGCGCTGGGCAGCTGGTGGGCCTATTACGAGCTTGGCTGGGGCGGCTTCTGGTTCTGGGATCCGGTGGAGAACGCGAGCTTCATGCCGTGGCTGGTGGCGACGGCGCTGCTCCATTCGGCGATCGTCGTCGAGAAGCGCGACACCCTGAAATCCTGGACCATCCTGCTGGCGATCGTCGGCTTTTCGCTCAGCCTCATCGGCACTTTCCTGGTGCGGTCCGGCGTGCTGACCTCGGTGCACGCCTTCGCATCGGACCCCGAGCGCGGCATATTCATCCTCCTCCTGCTGGTGATCGCGATCGGCGGCAGCCTGCTGCTCTTCGCCTGGCGCGCGCCGGCGATGCAGGCGGGCGGACTGTTCCGGCCGGTCAGCCGCGAGGGCGGCCTGATCCTGAATAACCTCTTGATGACGGTGGCCGCGGCGGTCGTGCTGATCGGCACGCTGACCCCGCTGATGGTGGACGCCCTCAACCTGCCGAAGGTCTCGGTCGGGGCGCCGTATTTCAACATCGTCTTCGTGCCGCTCATGGTCCCGGTGATCATCGTCGCCGGGATCGGCCCGCTGCTCGCGTGGAAGCGCGGCGACATTAAGAGTGCACTGGTTAGGCTCAAATATGCGGTTGTGGCGACAGTGGCGCTGACGGCGCTCGCCCTGTGGCTGGCCTGGGGCTATTCGATCGGCAGCTTCCTCGGCATCGCCCTGGCCGCCTGGCTCGGCACCGCGACGCTGACGGAGTTGGCCGGGCGCATCGGCCTCGGCCGCATGTCGCTGGGCAACAGTTTGCGCCGGGCCGGCGGGCTGCCGCGTTCCACCTGGGGCATGACAGTCACCCATATCGGCTTTGCGGTGACGGTTGCCGGAATTACCGGCGCTTCGCTGTGGCGGACCGAGTCGATCCAGGTCATGCAGCCCGGCGACGTGGTCGAGGTTGCCGGCTACGAGTTCGTGTTCGAAAAGGTGCAGAACCTTCGCGGCCCCAACTACTTCATCGAGCGCGGGACGTTCCCGGTGCGGCGCAACGGCGAGCTCTACACGGTCCTGGAGCCGGAAAAGCGGCGCTACATGGTCCAGCAGCGCGAGACCACGGAGGCGGCGATCTTCACGACGCCGATGAAGGACCTGTACGCGGTGCTCGGCGACAAGGCCGAGGGCAATCGCTGGGTCACGCGCATCTACCACAGCCCGCTGGTCCCGTGGATGTGGATCGGCTCGCTGTTGATGATCCTGGGCGGGGTGCTCTCGCTCAGCGACCGGCGGTTGCGCGTCGGTGCGCCCACCCGCAGCCGCGCCGCCGCGCCGGCCGCCACGCAACCGGCGGGAGCCGAATAAGCCGATGCGCCGTCTGATCTTTATCGTGCCGCTCGTCGTCTTCGCCGGGTTCGTCGGCGCGACCGGCTGGTACATCACGGAAATCCAGCGGGATTCCCAGCGCGCCCCGAACATCATCGGCGCCGGCGAGCAGAACAAGCCGGTGCCCGAGTTCGAGCTGCCGCCGCTGCTCGACGACCTGCCCGGCATCGCCACCGGCGATTTCGGCGGCAAGGTGATCATGGTCAACGTCTTCGCCTCGTGGTGCATCCCCTGCCGCGCGGAGCACCCGCTGATCACCAGGATCGGCGAAGACGGCATCGTTCCGGTCTGGGGCATCAACTACAAGAACAAGAGGGAGGAGGCCATCGCCTGGCTCGACGAGCTCGGCAACTCGTACGAGCGAATCGGTTTCGATCTGAGCGGGCGCGTCGGCATCGATTGGGGCGTGTACGGCGTTCCCGAGACCTTCCTCATCGACAAGAGCGGACGCATCAGGTTCAAGCATGTCGGACCGCTCACCAGCAGCGATCTGAAGGAGACGATCTTCCCGATGATCGACTGCCTCAACAAGACACCGCAGGCCGAAACATGTCTTTCTGGATCGTAGTCGGCGCCGTGGCCGTCGCCGCGGTTGCGGCGCTGGCCCTGCCGCTGTTCCGCAGCCGCGTCGCCGAGGTCGACCCCGCCGAGTTCGACCTCGAGGTCTATCGCGACCAGATCGCCGAAGTCGAACGCGACTGCGAACGCGGCGTCCTCTCCCAGGCGGAGATGGAGGCCGCGCGCACCGAGATCGCGCGGCGCATGCTGGCCGCGGACGCGCGACTGGCGGCGCATGCGGGCGGCGTGAGGACGCGAACGGCCGGCATCACCGCGCTGGCCGTCGCGGTCAGCGTCCTGGTGCCGGTCGGCGCGGTGCTGCTGTATCTCGAGATCGGCCAGCCCGGCACCCCGGACATGCCGCTTGCGGCGCGCGCCGACCGGACGACCGGAGGGTCGGACGGCGGGCTCGGCAACATGATCGCCGAGCTGGAGCAGGCGGCCAAGGCCAACCCGGACGACGCCGACACCTGGCTGAATCTCGGCCTTGCCTACAAGCAGATGCAGCGGTTCGGCGAATCGGCCGAGGCGCTGCGCCGCGCCTTCGCGCTGCGGCCGCCGTCGCCGATGCTCAACAGCGAGTTCGGCGAGTCCCTGGTGCTGGCCGCCCAGGGCACGGTGACGCCGGAAGCCCAGGCCGCGTTCGAGGCGGTGCTGGCCGCCCGGCCGAACGACATCCGCGGTCGCCATTATCTGGCGCTGGCGGACTACCAGGCCGGGCGGACGCAGGAAGCGCTCGACGGCTGGGCGGATTTGATCAGGATCTCGCCGGCCGACGCGCCGTGGCTCGACGTGATCCGCGAATACATGGGGCAGGCGGCGAACGACCTCGGCGTCGATGTCGCGGACGTCATGCCGGAGCCGCAGACGGCCGCCGACAGCGGCGGGCTGACGGTGGAGCAGAAGACGGCGCTGGAAGCCATGTCGCCCGACGAGCGCGAGGCGACGATCCGCGGCATGATCGACGAGCTCGAGGCGCGGCTGGACGAGAATCCGATGGACCTGGAGGGCTGGGAGCAGCTGATCCGCGCGCGTCACATCATGGGCGAGCGCGACTCCGCGCAGGCGGCGCTGGACCGGGCCCTCGAAGTGTTCGCCGCGGCGCCGTTTCCGAGGCAGCGCCTTGCCGGCCTCGCCGATGAGATGGGGCTGAACGCGCCGGTCGGCCCGGGCGACGTCGACATCGCCGGCATGGTCGAGCGGCTGGCCGATCGGCTGAAGGAGGATCCGGACGATCTCGACGGTTGGCTCATGCTGGCGCGCTCCTACACGGTGATGGGCGAGCGCGAGAAGGCGCGCGACGCCATGGCCAACGCAGCGCGGCTCGCACCCGACGACCCGCGGGTACTGGCACTGCAGGCGGGCGCGATCCGCCAGGCCAACGGTGGCCGGCACACCGCCGAGTCGATGGCGATCATGCGCCGGATCCTGACGCTCGACCCCGACCATCCCGATGCGCTGTGGGCCGTCGGCAATGCCGAGGCCGAGGCGGGCAACACCGACAGGGCGATCGAGATGCTGGAGCGCGTCTACCAGCAGATTCCCGAGAACAGCGAGGATCGCGCCTTCGTGCGGCAGCGCATCGACGAGCTGCGCGGCGGCTGAGCCGCGGCACCGTGCCGCCGGTTTACCGGCCGGCGCCGGTAATAACAGCCACTGCGGTGTTCTTAGGCGCGAATTTCGCGTCTGGACAACCCGTTCCCCGTGTGTAGAATTCAGGATAATTCGAACGCAAACAAAAAAAGATATGGCGAGGATGCTGCTGTCCATCGCCATGCGACACTGTAACAGCGGACAGATACAGGGAGGTTACTGTCATGTTAGGAAGAATGACCATCGCGGTCGTAGCGTCCGTGATCAGCTTGGGGCTGATCGCGGGGACCGCGACGGCCCAGAGCAACATCCAGAAGATGATGCAGTTCAAGACCACCGGAACGAGTCTTGATATCCCCACGATTCCGCAGACCGGCGAAAAGGCCGCGGCGATCCGCAAGACGCTGCAGCGCATCAAGCTGCCGCCCGGCTTCAAGATCGACCTCTATGCGATCGTCCCGGATGCCCGGCACATGGCGGTCGGCACCAATGTAGGCGTCGTCTTCGTCGGCACCCGCAAGACCAAGGCCTGGGCCGTCACCGACCGCGACAAGAACCGGATCGCCGACGAGGTCAAGGTGTTCGCGCCGAGCGTCGAGTTCAAGGTCCCGAACGGCATGTGCTTCACGAAGGACGGCTTCCTCTACGTCGCCGAGCACAACCGGGTCCTGCTGTTCCCGGCGGTCGAGTTCTTCTATGAGAGCCCCGACCTCGCGATCGCCGAGGTGGTGCCGCAGGGCCAGCTGATCCCGGTGGAGGAGGAATCCTTCAACCACGGCGCCCGCACCTGCACCATCGGGCCGGACAACAAACTCTACATCACGCTTGGGCAGCCCTATAACGTGCCGCCCAGGGAAAAGCTCGATCTATACAAGAAGTGGGGCATCGGCGGCATCGTCCGGATGGAGCGCGACGGCACCAATCGCGAGGTCTATGTCGACGGCGTCCGCAACTCGGTCGGCCACGCCTGGAACCCGGCGAACGGCCAGTTGTGGTTCACCGACAACCAGGTCGACGGCATGGGCGACGACATCCCGCCGGGCGAGCTGAACCGGGTGACCGCCAAGGGCCAGAACTTCGGCTTCCCGTGGTATGGCGGCGGCGATACCCGCACCAACGAGTACCTCAAGGACGAGCCGCCGGCCGACGTCGTGTTCCCCGAGGTCAACATGGTCGCGCATGCGGCCGATCTCGGCATGACGTTCTACACCGGCAAGATGTTCCCCGAGAAGTACCGCGGCGGCATCTTCAACGCCCAGCACGGCTCGTGGAACCGCACCACCCCGGTCGGCGCGCGGGTCATGTTCACCTCGCTGAACGAGGATGGCAGCGCCAACGAGACCGTGCCGTTCGCCGAGGGCTGGCTGGTCGAGGAGACCGGCGAGTATCTGGGGCGGCCGGTCGACGTGCAGCAGTACCTGGACGGCTCGCTGCTGGTCTCCGACGATCTCGCCGGAGCCATCTACCGGATCTCGTACGAAGGCATGTGATCCCTGCTCCCCCGCCGCCGGGCCCGGCGGCGGGGGCTCCTTTGATATCCCGACCCGACCATCGACAGCAGAAGAGGTGTAAGGCGATGAAACGTGTTGCCTGCTTCGCGCTGCTTGCGTTCGCCTGCCTCGCGGCGCCGGCCGCGCAGGCGCAGACGCCCGAATTCCCCGCCACCGCGAGGCCCTGCATCACCTGCCACGGGCGCGACGGCATCGGCACATCGCCCGGATTCCCGAATCTGGCGGGCCAGAAAGCGATCTACATGATGGAGCAGCTGACGCTGTATCGCGACGGCAAGCGTCAAAGCGACGTGATGAACATCGCGGCGGCGCAGCTGAGCGACGAGGCCATTCGCGCGATCGCCGAGTATTACGAGGCGCTGCCTGCCTGCAAGCCGTAGTCAGCCCGAATTGACGTCAAGGTCGTCAAGGTGAAGGTCAAGGAGCTCAGACAGCGTTGGGACGACCCGGCGTTTGTGGAAAGCGTGATGCCCACGCTGCGACGGATTTTTCAGCAAAGGGAGTTCAACGGCCCGGCGGATCTTGGTGGAATCACGGTCGGGTTGGACGGCCCTGTGGAATGGTTACAGTCACAGGATTTCACGCGGAGCAGCTTGTCGGGGTTGGATTTCTCATACGGAAGGTTCAGCGGATCGTTCGCGGAGGCAAAGTTAAGCCAGGTACGGTTTTACCGCGCCCATTTCGATCGCGGATATATGCGAAAAGCAAGCATCCACGGTTGCGACTTCGAATCGGCCAGCGGGAGTTTCGGGTGGGACGACGCAGTCGTTGAGGACACGTCATTCCGGAAGACGAAGTTTAGAGGTGGTATGTGGGAGTTCGGCGGCAGGCGAGCGTTATTCCGCAATTGTGACTTTTCAGATGTGCGGTTCCCCAAAGTTCAGTTTCTGGCCAGCACTTTTGAGCGATGCGATTTCGATGGAGCGACGTTTGTCGGCTCGGATCTGAGGGGCGTCAAGTTTATTGACCGAATGCCGGATGCAGAACAGTTTTTTGACTGTCGGCTGGAATCTATCTATTGGAACGGAGAGCCAGTTTAGACGGCGGTCTGACACGCCGATACAGCGGACGAGCCGGCGCCAGGCATCTTGGTGTGTGAACCGTGTGTAGTTGGTTTGGCGCCGTTCGCCGCTGAACGGTCCTGTTAGGTGCAGCGACCGCTTGCGGCCATCTGGGAAATATTGGTGGAGCCGAGGGGAGTCGAACCCCTGACCTTCGCATTGCGAACGCGACGCTCTCCCAACTGAGCTACGGCCCCACAAGGTTGCGCGTTTTCCGCCCCGCCGGGCGAGGCGGAATATGTGGCGGAAGGGGCTGCCTGTCAAGCATCGCCTGCATGACCTTCCAGCAGTGCCGCGCATCGCCGCGAGCACTTGCCGCATTGGCCGCGTGACGGTACTGTCGCCTGCACATCGCGCAGCAAAACCGGCGGGAGAGTGATTGCATGGATCCGTTTCTGTGGCTGATTATTACGATCCTGGACTTGATGATCTTTCTGGTCTTCGCCTATGTCGTGATCAGCCTCCTGGTCAGTTTTCAGGTCCTGAACACCCGCAACCAGGTCGTCTATTTCATCTACGATGCGCTTTACCGCGTGACCAATCCATTGATCGCCCCGATTCGCCGGCGCATGCCGGAAACCGGGAGCATCGATTTCTCGCCTGCCGTGCTGATCATCGCTCTGCTGTTCCTCGAGAGGGTCATCCTGTATTTCTGGCCGCTGTGACGCCGGTGCCCGGGCTGCCGATTCGCCCGACCGACGGGGGCGTGCTGGTTGCGGTGCGGCTGACGCCGAAGGCCTCGGCGGACCGGATCCGGGGCATCGAACGGCAATCCGATGGATCGGCCACACTCAAGGTCGCCGTCACCGCGGCGCCGGAAGCCGGCAAGGCGAACGCGGCCCTGCTCAAACTCCTCGCGAAGGCGTGGAAACTGCCGAGAACGTCGCTTTCTGTGGTCTCGGGTCTCACCTCACGGCGTAAGGTCGTGCGGGTTTCCGGAGCGCCGGACGCGCTGGCCGCCCGGCTTGAAGTATGGGGAAGGACATTACCATGACCGATGTCGATCCGAAGGTCATCGACGGCAAGGTGGTCGCCGCCGCGCTGCGCGGCCGCGTCGCCGAAGTGGTGGCGGTGCTGAGATCGGACCACGACCTGACGCCGGGCCTCGCGGTGGTGCTCGTCGGCGAGGACCCGGCAAGCCAGGTCTACGTCCGGTCCAAGGGCAAGCAGACCGAGGAAACCGGCATGAACAGCTTCCAGCACACGCTGCCGGCGGACACGCCGCAGGACGCGCTGCTGTCGCTGATCGCCACGCTCAACGCCGACCCGCAGGTCCACGGCATCCTGGTCCAGCTGCCGCTGCCCGCCCAGATCGACGAGCAGGCGGTGATCGACGCCATCGACCCGAACAAGGACGTGGACGGGTTTCATGTCGTCAACGCCGGGCGGCTGGCCACCGGCGGCAGGGCGATGGTCCCGTGCACGCCGCTTGGCTGCCTGATGCTGCTGCAGGACCGGCGCGGCGACCTGACCGGCCTGGAAGCGGTGATCGTCGGTCGCTCCAATATCGTCGGCAAACCGATGGCACAGCTGCTGCTCGGCGCGAACTGCACGGTGACGGTCGCCCATTCCCGCACCCGCGACCTGCCGGGCGTGTGCCGGCGCGCCGATATCCTGGTTGCCGCCGTCGGGCGGCCGCAGATGATCAAGGGCGATTGGGTCAAGCCGGGCGCCACCGTGATCGACGTCGGCATCAACCGGATCGACGCCGGCGGCGAGCGGCCGAAGATCGTCGGCGACGTGGATTTCGGCGCCGCGAAGGAGTCGGCCGGCGCGATCACCCCGGTGCCGGGCGGCGTCGGCCCGATGACGATCGCCGTCCTGCTGCGCAACACGGTGGTGGCAGCCTGCCGGCAGGGGGGTCTTCCCGATCCGGACCTCTAGGGTATCTGTCAAAGACGCCGCCTGACGCGGGCGGCGGCGACCAGCGGGATCCCTGTCAAGATTTTGCGCCGCGATAGCGCGATGCCGCGTTATCATTGCCGGTGTTGCGCAAACGGAGTGCCGCCCGATGAGCCTGATCGAGCGGAGCTTGAACACGTCGCATGGCGCCGTCGCGGTCGTGGACAACGGCGCGACGGCACCGGCCGTCCTGTTGATCCATGGCAACTCGATGTGCTGGCGGGCCTTCGCCGGTCAGTTCGACTCACCGCTTTCGGAGCGCTTCCGCCTGATCGCGTTCGACCTTCCGGGACACGGCGCATCGCAGGACGCGCGCGATCCGGCGCGTTCCTACTCGATCCCGGCCTACGGCGACGTCGCGATCGAGATCCTCACATTGCTCGGCATCACGGCGGGCGCTGTTCTCGGATGGTCGCTGGGCGGACATGTCGGCCTCGAATTGATGGCGCGTTGGGACGGGCTGCGCGGCCTGATGATCGTCGGCACGCCCCCTGTCGCGCCGGATCCCGATGCGCTGGCGGAGGCCTTCCTGCCATCGCCGATGATGGCCTTCGCGGGCCAGCTGGAGGCGACGCCAGGCGAGGCGGATGCCTACGCGAGGGCGTGCTGCGGCGACGCCGTCGACCGGATGCCGGCGCTGCGCGAGGCGGCCCGCCGCACTGACGGCCGAGCCCGCCACTGGATGATGCGCACCGCGCTCGCGGGGCAGGGCGTGGATGGCAGGCGGGTCGCCGAAACCGCTCCGATTCCGCTCGCCGTCGTGAGCGGCGCGGGAGACCCGTTCGTCAGCAGGCAGTTTCTCAAGTCGCTGCACTACGCCTGCCTGTGGCGGGACACAGTTCATGTCATGGAGGGCTGCGGCCATGCACCGTTTCTCGACCGGCGGTCAGAATTCAATGCCCTGCTGGGGGCCTTCCTCTCCGAGGTCCTGCAATGAGCCGATTGCCGTCAGGCAATAGGATACGCACCTAAGGGTTACGGCGGACGTGCACTCGACGTGATATTAAGTTAGTATACCCATGGAATGAGGGATAACGAATCGCTCCAGCGGCAGGGGACACCCGCGCAGCGGTGCGGTCATGAGCGGAGGCTGATGCGGGTCGACGAGTTCATAGAAGCCTCAAACCAGGCGCAGACGCCGGATGGATTGCTCAGCCTGTTCCATACGGCCGTGGGCGACTACGGCTACGAGAACATCATTGTGGCCGAGGTCTGCGGCAACGATATCATCAATCTTCCGATCCTCATATGTCCGGAAGGTTATCCGGAGTACTATTTCGACTCCATGTTCCATGAGATCGACCCGGTGTTGCCGATCGCCATGACCGAGCGGCTGCCCTATCACTGGAATGATATCGAGAAATCGATCGATCTGACCCAGCGCCAGAGCGATTTCTTCGATGAGTGCAACGATGTCGGAGTTGCCGACGGCATCACGGTTCCGATCCACGGGCCGCGCGGCAATACGACGGTGGTCAGTCTCAGCTGTCGGGAACGAAATCCGGATACCGGGCGTTTCACGCCTCACATCCACATACTGGCGGTACAGTTCGACGCCGCCCGCTGGCGACTCCTGCATCCGGAAACCGAGATGGAGCAGCCGATTGTCCTGACGGCGCGCGAACGCGAATGCCTGCGCTGGTGCAAGGTCGGCAAGAGCGCCTGGGACATCAGCCAGCTGCTGGGCATCTCCGAGCGCACGGCCCAGTTCCACATATCGAACGCCATGGCCAAGCTGGGCGCGTCGAGCCGCATCGCCGCAGTGGTGGTAGCGATTCAGAAGGGGCTGCTAAGCCTCTGATCCCGCGGCAGGGGCTACCTGTCGGACTCGACAGTATCATCGTACGCGCAAGCCTGATTTCCTCGTTCCAGGTCCAACGGAAGGAGGAAACGGGACATGATCGATGTTGTCACGCTGGCCACAGCGCATCTGTTCGGGGACGCTCTCGCATCGCAGGCACGCCTCCGCTACCGCATGTTCGTCGGCTGTCGCAGCGTCGACCACGCCCATTTCGAAGGCATGGAATACGACCGGTTCGACACGCCATCCGCGGTCTATCTGCTGTGGCGCGACGCCGGCGGAGAGACGCGCTGCATGACGCGGTTGCTGCGAACGACGCAACCCTACATGGTCAAGACCTTCTGGCCGCATCTCGCGGATGAGGCCGATCTGCCGTCGTCCCCGGAAGTCTGGGAGGGAACCCGGCTGTGCGCGGACATCGCGCTCGACAGGTATACGCGGCAGCGGGCGCTCGCGGAGGTTCTGTGCGGCGTGACCGAGTTCCTCGAGGCCCAGGGCGCCAGGCAGTTGATCGGTGTGACGTCGCGGGTGCAGGCGATGCGACTGTTCCCGCAAGACCTCGAGTGGCTCGGCGAGGATGCCCCCATCGAGGGTCGCATGGAGGCGGCATTCCGCATTCCGGTGGGCTCGATCATGCCTAGGGGCGCGCGTGAACGATACGGATTCGGTCCGAGCGTTCTGTGCACGAACGGCCGGATCCCCGAACTGATCGATGGAATGAGGGCGGCTTGATGAATATCCAGGATAAATCCGCCACGGTGGGTGGCGGTGCGAGGCAGATCGCCTCCGACATGAGCGAGGCGGTTTCGTACCTGATCGGCGTCGCGCTTTCCGCAGGGCTGGGCGATGTCGCGCGCAAACTCAACGATGTCAATCTGGAGCTGCAGGGCATGCAGCTCGCCGATAACGAGGACGCGCCGCCCGGATCACGGCGCGCCGTTCAGCACTGAGGCTGCGCTCGCTATGCGCGTCGGCCGCCATGCCGGCGCCGCAGGACGATACAGAGGAAGATTTCAAGCATGAGGATAGTGCGATGATGGTTGTCAGCGAGAACGAGCACACCGAGGAAACGATCAAGGCGGGGCTCGAGCAACTCTATCTTGCCGCCGGCTATATTCATGCCGAGCAGGGCAATATGGAAATCGCCATGAATTTGATCGGCGCGGCCATCGCGGAGCTGGAATGCATTCTGGAGACACGCAGACAGCCGACCATGCGCCTCGTCCACGACGCCGACAGGCTTTGCGACGAGGCATAGATTGACGCGCCGGCGGGGGTGGACGATTGGTCCCGCCGCCGCGATAATCGGACATGGCCGGCTCGATCGAGATCCTGATCGTGGCCGTCGGCTGCTTTGTCGGCGGCCATTTCGCACTGTCCAGCATCGGCGTGAGAACGCCGCTGATCGGACTCCTCGGCGAAACCGGATTCCGCGTCGCCTATTCCCTGTTGGCGGTGGCAACGCTGATCTGGACGGTCGCCGCCTACCGCGCGGCACCGGTGGTGGTGCTGTGGCAGACGGGTCCGGGCTTGTGGCACGTACCGGCCGTCCTGATGCTCTTCGCCTGCGTGCTCGCCGTCGCCGGCCTGACGACCCGCACCGTAACCATGGTCGGTGGCGAGTCGTTGAGCAGGGATCCGCAACCCGCATCGGGAATCGCAACGGTCACGCGCCATCCCTTCCTGTGGGCCGTAACGCTCTGGGCGGTCGGCCACATGGCCGTGAACGGTGATGCGGCGAGCCTGATTCTCTTCGGCGGCATGGCCGTGCTGGCCCTGGGTGGCATGGCCCATATCGATCACCGGCGGCGGATGACGCTGGGCGCCGATTGGGGCCCGGTGGCCATGACCACATCCGTCATACCGTTCGTCGCCGCCATTCAGGGACGCACCCGGATCGACTGGCGCGGGATCGGATGGCCGCGTCTGGTAGGCGGCGTCGTCCTTGCGGTCGTGCTCCCGTTTCTGCATCCCTGGCTTTCGGGCAAGACGATCGTTCCGGATTTCATCCTGCAGCTCGTTCGGTGAGCGGCTTCCTGCCACTCATCGCGCTGCTGGCGGCGTTCGTGGCGGTGCACACGGTGATCTCGCGGCCGGTGCTGCGCACGCCGCTGGTGCGGCGGCTCGGGCGCCGCGGCTATGCGACGGTGCACGGGATCATCTCGGTGCTGGGCATGGCGGGCGCGTTCTGGGCATTCTTCCGGGCGCCCTATCTCGAGCTGTGGCCGCCGCTCGCTGCGTTCCGGGCGTTGCCGGCGGTGGCGATGCCGCTCGCCCTGGTTCTGGCGGCTGCCAGCGTCACGACTCCATACGCCGGCCTCGCCGGTGACCAGCTTCCCGATGGCGAGAATCAGGCACCGGGAATCCTCAGCCTGACGCGCCACCCGGCCCCCTGGGCGCTCATCCTGTGGAGCGCCAGCCATGTCGTCGCCAATGGCGATCTGGCAGGCATCCTGTTCTTCGGCACGTTCCTGGTGTTCGCCGCGTTCGCGCCGGTGCTGGTCGACTCCCGTCGGCAGCGACTCTGCGGCGATGCCGCATGGCAACGCTTCGCCGCCGCCACGGCGACGACGCCCTTTCTGGGGGCGCTGCGCGGTCGCGCCCGGATCGACTGGCGCGGCATCGGCTGGCAGCCTCTTGTGATCGGCCTGGCACTGTATGGCGGTCTCCTGTTGACCCACGAGGCGGTGTTCGGCGTCGCCGCAATCGTACGCTGAGCGCCGGTTTACCGATTTCCCGCCTTGTTTTGCCGCAATTTCATGCCAACATGCGGGCAGTGATGCGAACACCCGCCCTGGCCACACTTCTCGGTGCGATTGGCCTGCTCCTGATCGGCTGCAGTGAGACCAACGGATTCGAGAAGATCCTGCCCTTCCCGCTCGGTTCCGGGTCAGGTATCGCCTACACCGTGTCGATTGAGGGCGACCTGCCGCCGGAACTGCGCAGCGCCCTGGAGGCCAACTCGCAGCTATTGCTCTTGAAGAGCGAACCACCAAGCAGCCGGGCCGCGCTGCGGCGTCGGGTCGCCGGCGATCTTGACGTGCTGCGATCGGTGCTACGGGCGGAAGGGTATTACGGCGGAACCGTCGCCGCCGTGACCGATGAGGAGGCCGAGCCTGCGGCGGTCCGCCTTTCGGTCTCGCCGGGGCCACTATACCGGGTGCGGTCGTTCGACATCTCGTATGCCGGCGATCGGGCGGACGCAGAGGCCTTGCCGACCCTCGCCGGGGCTTTCGGATTCGTGCCCGACATGCCCGGCCGCAGCGCGGATATCGTCGCGGTCGGCGACGCTCTGCTCGAATCCCTGGCACAGACCGGCCGGCCTCAGGCGGTGGTCGCGGACCGCAGGGCCGTCGTCGATCACGATGCAACGGCGATCACCGTCAGGCTGCAGGTCGATCCCGGCCCGGCGGCCCGTTTCGGCCCGCTGTTGATCGCCGGACTGACGGACGTCGAGGAAGACTACGTCCGTCAGATTCTCGACTGGCCGGAAGGGGAGACATACGACAAGCGCGAGCTTGACAAGGCCCGGCGGACGCTCGCCGCGACCAACCTGTTCCGCTCCGTCCATATCGCGCCGGCGGCAACCGTTACGCCCGACGGTACGTTGCCGGTCAGTGCCGAGCTCACGGAGTCGAAACACCGAACCATTGCGGCCGGCATCAATTTTTCCACGGCGGAGGGTTTCGGCGGGGAACTGTCTTGGGAGCACCGCAACCTCGCCGGTCGCCAGGAGCGATTGCGGCTTTCCGCCGAGGCCTCCGAGTTCCGCCAGGAGGGAATCGCCGATTTTCGCAAGCCCCAGTTCCTGCAACGCGACCTCACACTGCGACTCAACTTGACCGCACGCTTTCAGCAGACCGATGCCTATGACGAACAGACGGCATCAACCATTGTCGGACTGGAAAAGCGGTTTCGCGAATTCTGGACCGCCGGCGCAAGCGTCTCCATGGAATATTCGCGGATCGACGAGGACGGGATCGAGTCGACCTATGCGCTGATCGGCGTTCCCCTCACCGCCAGCCGCGACGACATCGATAATCTGCTCGATCCCCGGCGCGGCACGCGACTGCAGATTGCCGTCACGCCGTATTTCGCGACGATCGAGAACGACGTGAGCTTTACGGTTTTCGAGCTGACAGGATCGGCCTACCATGGCATCGGCAAAGAGCGTCGTCTGGTCCCCGCGCTGCGCACCCGTTTCGGTTCCATTGCAGGCGCCGACACGCTGGATATTCCGATCACCAAGCGGTTCTTCTCGGGCGGTGGCGGTTCGGTACGCGGTTACGAATTCCAGAAGGTTGGGCCGTTGGCCTCGGACGGCGATCCGATCGGTGGGCGCTCGGTATTGGAGGCCGGGTTCGAGCTGCGATGGCAGGCCACTGAAAAGATCGGTCTCGTGCCGTTCGTCGAGGGCGGCAACGTTTACGACGAGCCGACGCCGGATTTCAGCGAAGACCTGCTGTGGGCGGCGGGACTTGGATTTCGCTATTTTACAATCGCCGGGCCGATTCGCCTGGACGTGGCCTTCCCCGTGAACAAACGGGACGGCATCGATGACGACTACCAGTTCTATGTCAGCCTTGGCCAGGCTTTCTAGCGCCGCGCGACGGCGTCCCTTCGTCAGCGCCGCCATCGCGCTGCTGGCCGTGCTGTGCCTGCTTCTGGTCGCCGCCTATGTGCTGCTTCAGACCGAGATGGGCCGTGCGCAGCTTGCCGCCTATCTCGAATCCGCGCTGTCCGGGCCGGACCGCACGGTGACGATCGGGCGAATCGAGGGTCGGCTGCCCGGCGAGATCCGGATCGACGCGCTGACGGTCGCCGACGCCGAGGGAAGCTGGCTGACGGCCCGTGCCCTCGCGCTCGACTGGCGCCCATTGGCGTTGTTCCGGGGGCGACTCGAGGTCGATGCCGCCACCGTGGACGAAATCACGCTTGCCCGTCGGCCGATCGTGGCGGCGGCGCAGGAAGAGAGCGGCCCGCCCGGTATCCCGCCGCTCGATATCGCGATCAAGGGCGTTGCCGTCGATCATGTGCGGCTGGAGGAGCCATTGCTCGGGGCGGCCGCCGATTTGCGGGCGACGGCGGACATCGCCGTCAGCGCAGACGAGATACGTTTGCGGCTTGATATCGCGCGCACCGACGCCGTTGCCGGCCACGCCAATGCCGTGCTGGCATACGACCCGGCGACGGGGCTGCTCGAACTGCAGGCCGCACTCGCGGAACCGCCGGGCGGCCTTGTGGCGCGCCTCATGCAGCTGCCGCAGCTGCCTGCCATCGAGTTCTCGCTTGCCGGTGAGGGAACGGCGGCCGACTGGCGCGGCGCGGTGACCCTGGATGCCGGAGAGCTGGCATCACTGGAATCGTCTCTTATCGTTGCGATCGATGACAAGGTGACCCGAGTCTCCCTGGACGGGACGGCACGGCCAGGGCCGGCCTCCGGCGCGGCCGCGATCGCCGTGGCGGGCCCGCAGACCGAGTTCGCTTTGGTGTTGACCCACCGGGACGGTTCCGGACCCGTTACGGTCGCGGTCGATCGCGCGCAGAGTGCAGCGATCGAGGCGAGCGGACGCGCCAGCCTCGCTCTTGCGGACGGCAGGCTCGAGGGCGAGCTTCGCGTCGCAACTCGGGATGCGGCGCGCATCGCGCCTTTCATCCTGCCTGCACGGCTCGATCAGGCTACCGTGGAGGCACGGTTGCAGGGACCGCCGACCCATCCCGTCGTCGACCTCGACGCGATGATCGATGCGGTCGGCCTCGGCGACTGGTCGACGCCGCGGCTGGCGCTGCAGGTCCGGCTGGAGCCCGATGGGCCGCTCGGTCGCACCGGGACCATTCGCATGAACGGCGAGGCGACTTTGGCAGGATTTCAGGGTCCGGTGCCGGAGCTGAACGCCGCTCTCGGCAGCAATGTTCGCGTCACCGTGGCGCGGGCGGCACTGCGGGACCTGGCGCATCTGAACATCGGCGATGCCACGGTGGTGGGCACCAGCATCCGCGGTACCGCCGCGGGTGACGCCGATTTCGCAACGACGCGGATTGCCGTTGGCGGCCGTGTTGAGCTGCAGGATCTCTCGCCCTTGTCCGCTCGCGCCGGCCGAGCGCTGCAGGGCCGCCTGCGGAGCACCTACAGCGTATCGCAGGATCCCGCGGCCGGGCTCTCCATCGCGCTCGACGGGACGTTGCACGATGCCCGTTTCGACCTGGCCGTCGCCGAGGCCCTGGTCGGGCCCGACGCGGCGTTCGCCGCGCGGATCGGCCGCAGCGTGGCGGGCCAGTGGACCGTTTCCGATGTGTCCCTGTCGGGCGCCGGCGCAACCGCTATGGGCGGCCTGACCATACCACCGGGGCCGGCCGGCATTTCGGCGAATTACGCCGTCCGGGTCAACAACCTCGAGCCCCTGGGCCTCGCCGACCCGGCGCGTCCCGGCGGCACTCTGGAAATCCGCGGCACGGCGAAGGGCCCGGCGGCGAATCCCGCCGTCGATGGCGTTGCAACGCTGACCGACGGGGCGCCGGGCGGCTTCGCGCTGGAACGGCTCAGCGCGCGATACGCCCTGCCCGGCCCGGCGCGCGCGCTCAACGGGCGGATCGAGATCGAAGGCCGCAACGCCCTTCTGCCGGACCTGGCGGGACAGACCGACTTCGCCGTCCGCAAGCAGACAATCCAGCTGTCCTCGCTGCGGCTGTCGGCACGGGGGACGACCGTGGGCGGAACGTTGGCGATTCCCCTCTCGGGGCCACCGCTGACGGGCGCCCTCAAGATCGAGTCCGCCGACCTCGCGGGCTGGTCCGACGTCGCAGGCCGGCGGCTTGCCGGCAAGGTGTCGGCCGACGCGACCCTGTCCACCGACCAGACCCGCCAGCAAGTCGCACTGAACGCTTCGGTCAAGGCGCTTTCGGTCGATGACACCGTCGTGTCGCAGGAGCTGTCCGCCACGGCGCGCATCGCCGATGCGATGGCCGAGCGTCGCTTGGCAATCTCCGTCGCATCGCG
Source organism: Alphaproteobacteria bacterium (assembly GCA_041563955.1). Lineage (GTDB taxonomy): Bacteria > Pseudomonadota > Alphaproteobacteria > UBA8366 > JADFVY01. The sequence continues at coordinate 18,338 of JBFGQV010000032.1, forward strand.
CGTCAGCCGTGTCGGACCGCTACAGCTCCGCACCCTGTCGGCCGAAATCACGGGTACGCCGTCCGACGCCAAAGTCGCGCTGCGTGCAAGCGGCGATTTCCGGGGCCCGGCGCAGCTCGATGCGGAAGCGACGGTTCGGCGCACGGACGAGCGAACGCTGCTGACCATCGCCAGGCTGACCGGCCAGGCGATGGGCGCGCCGATGGCGCTGCAGCGTCCGGCGGTCATGGAATTCACGCCGGCGGCGGAACGCGCGGATTTCGACCTCACGCTGGGCGCCGGCACGGTTCGGGCGCAGTTGCGGCGCACACCGAAGGACGTCTCGTTCGAGGCCGCCGTCCGGGGGATCCCGCTGGCTCAGCTGTGGCCCGACGTCCCGCCGCAGGCAGAGCAAACCATGATCAATGCGGACGCCACGCTGAGCGGACGCGTGGCCCGGCCGGACGGCACGTTCCGCTTGTCGCTGACGGGGCTCGCGGCCGGCGGGTCAGACGGGACGCCGGACGGGCTGACCGTGACCGTGGACGGCCAATTGCGCGATCAGCGCATCGCGGCGACGGGGCGCGTTGCCGGCCTTGCCGACGTCGCCGCCGACGTCCAGCTGACCGTGCCGGTTGCGGTCTCCCTTTCGCCGGTCCAGTTCCGCATCGACGATGCCGGACCGACGTCCGGACGCTTCGTCTTCAAGGGCCCGATCGAATCGGTGGTGGCGCTGGCCGCCCTTGACCGGCATCGCCTCGAAGGCAACGCCGATATCGAGGTGAACCTGTCCGGACCGTTGCGCGAGCCGCGCATCGAAGGCCGCGCCGAGCTGACCGACGGGGGTTACGAGAACCTAGACACCGGCACGATTCTGTCGGCCTTGCACGTCCGGGCCCGTCCCAACAACAACACGATTACCATCGACGAGGCCACGGCCGGCGACGGCGGCGATGGCCGAGTCACGCTCACCGGAGGGATTACGTTCGGTGGGGCGGACCGCATCGCGATGTCGCTGGATGCCGTCCTGCACAGGGCGCGGCTGGTCCGGCGCGACGAACTTACGGCGGTCAGCAGCGGCAAGATCAGCCTGCGCGGCACGGCGGCGGAGCGGCTCATCTCTGGACGGCTGGACGTCGAGGAGGCGCAAATCCGTCTGATCGGTGGCACCACGCCGGGCGTGGTGCAGATCGAGGTCGAGGAAACCGGGACGCCGCCGGCCGGCGTGCCCGCCCCGCCGCCACCGCGAAAGCCGTCGAAAACGAAGCTGGATCTCACCGTCTCGATGCCGAAACGGCTGTTCGTGCGCGGACGCGGCCTGGAGTCCGAGTGGGGCGGTGAACTGCTGGTCTCCGGGACCACTGCGGCACCGCTCATCCAGGGTGACCTGCGCCCCTTGCGCGGACGGTACGATTTCATCGGCAAGATCTTCACACTGGGTGATGGCAGCATCAGCTTCGCGGGCGCCGAGGAGGTCAACCCCACGCTGGACCTGTCGGCCGAGCGCCGAACAGAGAACCTGACCGCCATCATCCGCGTGAAGGGGACGGCACGGCGCCCAATCGTTAAACTGGAATCGATTCCCGAGCTGCCGCAGGACGAGGTGCTCTCGCGGGTTCTGTTCAACAAGAGCACCGGCCGGCTGAGCGCGATGGAAGCGGTTCAGCTGGGGCAGGCGGTCGCGGTCATGACCGGCGCCAGCGATGGCGGCGGAATCGTCGATTTCGGCCGCAAGTTACTGCGCCTCGACGTGCTGGAGTTCAAACGGCAGGAAGAGGCGCCCGACGGCGCCGAAGCCGGCCAGACCAGCGTGGAGGTCGGCAAGTACGTCACCGATGACGTCTATATCGGCATCGAGAGCGGCACCGCCGGCGAAACCGGCGCCACGGTGGAAATCGAGGTCACGCCCCGCCTGCGCATCGAGGGCGATGTCGGTCAGAAGGAGAAGGAAAAGATCGGCATCAAATGGAAGCGGGACTACTGAACACTCGGCACGCGCTTACCCCCCGCCCGTAACGTTTTGCTAACGAATTGCGAGTTAAAAGTGTGGCATGGGCCCCGCGCGGGGGCCCACAGTGCATGTGGAGGGGAGTATGCAGACCCGCTTATCGTTGCAGGAGTCGAACCACCGTTCATCGCTGCGTGTCGTTGTCGTCCTTGCCGCCGCACTGGTCATGGCCGGCTGCACGACGACGCTGACCGAATCCCACACCAGCGGCGATGGCACCAACCAAGCGATCAAGCTCGATGCCGGCAACGCCCGGATCGTGCTGATGCCGCTCGACATCCAGTTGAGCGAGCTGACGGCCGCCGGACTCGAGGAGCCGAAGGCGGACTGGACCGAGGCGGCGCGCAGCCATGTGATCGCGGCGCTCAATTCCGAGATGTCCGACCGCAGCCTGACGTTGCGGCAGTATCGCAAGCCCAAGGACAGGAAGCGACAGCGCCGGGACGACCAGCTCGAGAAACTCCATTCGAAGGTGGGCGGCACGATCCTCGTGCACCATTATAGCCCGATGAACCGGCTGCCGACGAAACAGGGCGAGATGGATTGGACCCTCGGCCGGATGGCGCGGCAGCTTGGCAACGACCAGAACTCGGAGTTCGCGCTGTTCGTGTTCCTGCGCGACAGCTACGCCACGGGCGGGCGCAAGGCGGCGATGGTCGCCTCGACGATCGTCGGCAGCCTGCTCGGAACCCCCGTCGCCAAGGCCGGCGAGCGGATCGGTTTTGCCTCGCTGGTCGACCTGCGCAGCGGCGACGTCGTGTGGTTCAACGTTCTGTACAGCGATTCGGGCGACATGCGCGAGCCCGAACCGGCGCGCGCGGTGGTCAATGACCTGATTGCGGGATTCCCGATATGAGCAGGATAAAAGCGCCGGCTCTCGCCGGTGCCCTGCTTCTTCTTGGCGCCTGCACGACGGCTCCGCCGGAGCCGATCGCCGACCTGAAGCCCGGCGAGCGGCCGGCCCTCGGCACCGACGAGGCCGGGCTGTGGATGCAGATGGACCGTGTCGAGGAAAAGCTCAGCACCTCCGGCCGCGTGGTGACCGACCCGGCGCTCAACAAATATGTGCGCACCGTCACCTGCCGGCTCAGCGCGGAGTACTGCAAGGACCTGCGCCTCTATATCGTGCAGACGCCGCATTTCAACGCCAGCATGGCGCCCAACGGCACCATGCAGGTCTGGACCGGTACGCTGCTGCGTGTGCAGAACGAGGCGCAACTGGCCTATGTCCTCGGTCATGAGATGGGGCACTACATCCGCCGCCACTCGGTGCAGCGCTGGCGCAGCATCCGCAGCAAGACCGACAGCATGGCCTTCTTCACCGTGACCACGCGGATGGCCGGGCTCGGCTTCGTGGGCGATCTCGCGGACCTGGCGGCGATGGCCAGCATCATGGCGTTTTCGCGCGACCACGAACGCGAATCCGACGATATCGGCTTCGATCTCATGTTGCAGGCGGGCTACGCACCTGGGGAAGCGCCGAAGATCTGGGCGGCGCTGGAGGCCGAGCGCGATGCGGCGGGCGCCGAGACGCCGTCGGTGTTCTTCTCCTCGCACCCGGCGACCGAGGAGCGCCTGGCGACGTTGCAGGCGCAGGCCAGCGCCCATGCGGGACGCGGCAAGACGGGCAGCAAGCCGTTCGCCGCGGCGGTCCGCCGCTATCGCAGTGCCTGGCTGCGCGATGAGGTGCGCAAGCGGGACTTCGAGGGCACCCAGGTGGTCCTGGCAAACCTGCTGAAGGCGGGCCACCCGGCCGGCGAGATCCACTACTTCGAGGGCGAGCTGTATCGCCTGCGCGGCGACGACGGCGACATGAACCAGGCGATCGCCGCCTATCGCAAGGCGATCGCCTCGAAGGGCGCGCCGCCCGAAACGCACCGCTCGCTCGGCCTGATGTACTGGAAGTCGAGCCAGCCGGCTCAGGCGCGCAAGTCGTTCCGCGCATACCTCGCCGCGGCCCCGAAGGCCGAGGACCGGGCGATGATCAAATCCTATCTCCAGCAGCTGAATTGAGGCTCCGATGACACGCAAACTTGCCACTCTGGCCATCCTGTTGCTGGCCACCGCATGTGTCCCTTCGGTCGTAGCGACGCCGCCGCAGGAGCCGATCCAGATCGGGTTCTACAGCGTGACTCCACAGATCGAATGGAACCGCCCGATGATGATCTCCGGCGAGGCCTGGACCGTCGACGGCTATGCCCTGCAGTCGCTGCGCTTCCTCGAGGTGGCCCACGGGCAGACCCTGTCGGGCCAAGAGGACCCGGAGAAGAAGGCACCGGTGTTCCGCAAGACCATGCTGCCGAACGAAATCCAGGAATTCATCATCGAGACGCTGGCCGCGGGCGGCTGGGCGAACGTCAAGCCGAAGGGCCTGAAACCGGCCAAGTTCGGGAATCTGCCGGGTTTCCGCTTCAATTTCGCCATGTCCTCCGAGGACGGGCTCGAATACGACGGCATGGTCTACGGGACGGTGCGCGAGGACACGCTCCATGTCATCCTGTACATGGGCACGCGGCTGCACTACTTCCCGAAATACGCCAAGGACGTCGAGAAGATCTTCGCATCGATCCGCACCTGAGCGGACGACACGCAGGGGGGCTATGGCCCCCCTTCCCGCTTCGCCGCCAGGCGCAGGCGCAGCGCGTTGAGCTTGATGAAGCCCTCGGCGTCGCGCTGGTCGTAGACCGAGTCCTCCTCGAAGGTCACGTGCTCCAGCGAATAGAGGCTGTCCGGCGAGCGCCGGCCGACGACGGCGCACGAGCCCTTGTAGAGCTTGAGCCGCACCGTGCCGTTGACGCGCTGCTGGCTCTCGTCGATCAGCGCCTGCAGCATGCGCCGCTCGGGCGCGAACCAGAAGCCGTTGTACACGAGCTTGGCGTAGCGCGGCATCAGCTCGTCCTTCAGGTGCATCGCCTCGCGGTCGAGCGTGATCGACTCGATGCCGCGATGGGCCGCCGCCAGGACCGTGCCGCCGGGCGTCTCGTAGACGCCGCGCGACTTCATGCCGACGAAGCGGTTCTCGACGAGGTCGAGGCGGCCGACGCCGTTCTCGCCCGCCACCTTGTTGAGATGCGCCAGCAGCGTCGCCGGACTCATCCGGGCGCCGTCGACGGCGACCGGGTCGCCCGTCTCGAAGTCGATCTCGACATAGGTCGGCGTATCGGGCGCATCCTCCGGGCGGACGGTGCGCGAGTAAACGTATTCCTCCGGCTCCTGCCACGGATCCTCCAGCACCTTGCCCTCGGCGGAGATGTGCAGAAGGTTGGCGTCGACCGAGAACGGCGCCTCGCCGCGCTTGTCCCTGGGCACCGGGATCTGGTGCTGCTCGGCGTATTCGATCAGCCTGGTGCGCGAGCCAAGGTCCCACTCGCGCCACGGCGCGATGACCTTGATGTCCGGGTTCAGCGCGTAGTAGCCGAGCTCGAAGCGCACCTGGTCGTTGC
>JBFGQV010000033.1:0-23423 GCA_041563955.1 Alphaproteobacteria bacterium
GCGGCGGCTGATGACGACGCGCCGCTCCGGCTTGCCTTCCAGGTGCCAGAAATGGCGCACCATGCGCAGGATCGTGTCGTTGGCCTCCGAGCCCGAATTGGCGAAGAAGACATGGTTGAAATGGGCGGGCGTCAGGTCCGACAGCAGCGTCGCCAGCTCCGCCGCCGGCGGCGTCGTGGTCTTGAAGAAGGTGTTGTAGAACGGCAGCTCCATCATCTGCTCGGCCGCGGCGCTGACCAGCTCGCGCCGGCCGTAACCGACGTTCACGCACCACAGCCCGGCCATCCCGTCGAGATAACGGTGGCCGTCCGCGTCCCACAGGTAGACGCCGTCGGCATGTGTGATGACCCGGCCGCCGCCCTCCGCCGCGAGCTGCTTGTAGTCGGTGAACGGATGCAGGTGATGCGCCAGGTCGTCTTTGATCAGCGCCTGGGAGTCGTAGTTGCGGACCTCGCGGATCTGAGGATTTTCGCTCATGGATGGGATCTCCGCCGGGAATGGCAACGGACCGGCCGCGTCGGCCGGCCGGCATGCTTGCGCAGACAGGCACTATACCGCAGCCGCGCCGGCGGCGCCATCATTTTGTTCGATTTTCAGATTCGGTACATTTTTCGCATGCGCCGCTTAGAACCGCCGACTCGATATCCCAAAAAAGTGGTAGTCTGTCCTTGGGATTGAGCGAGTAAGGGAGGACGCACGATGGCGGATCCCTACGCCAATATCACCGAAGCCGAGAGCGAAACGCTCGCAATTCTGGTCAACGCACTGGAAACCAGGGCCGCCGACCCGCGACAGGTCGAGATGCGCGACGCCTATCTGTCGTGGATCGACTTCCCGGACGACGCTCGGGTGCTCGAGGCGGGATGCGGCACCGGGCCGGTGGCGCGGGCCCTGGCAGCGCGGCCCGATATCGGGGAGACCGTCGGTCTCGACCCATCGCCGGTGTTTCTTGCGAAGGCGACGGAACTCGCAGCGGGCGCGCCGAACCTGCGCTTCGTCGAAGGTGATGCCCGGGTGATGCCGTTCACCGACGGCGAATTCGACGTCGTCATCTTTCACACCTGCCTGTGCCATGTGCCGCGCCCCGAGGCGGCGCTCCACGAAGCCTATCGGGTGTTGCGGCCGGGCGGCCGATTGGCGGTGTTCGACGGCGACTACGCGTCGGCCACGCTTGCCGTCGGCGACCATGACCCGCTCGAATCATGTGCCAGGGCGGCGATCGATGCACTGGTTCACGACCGCTGGCTGATGCGGCGTCTGCCGCGCATGATCGCGGACACGGGGTTTCGGACGGATCGGTTCGACAGTCACGGCTACCTGCAGCCGCCGCAGCCCGATTACCTGCTGACGCTGGTCGACCGGGGCGCGGACATCCTCGTGCAGTGGCAGCGTATCGACGCCGGGACGGCCGAGGCCTTCAAGGCCGAGATCCGGCGCCGTGTCCGGGACAACGAGTTCTACGGCTTCATCGGCTACGCCAGCGTAATTGCCGGCAAGCCGGGATAGCGCCTTGTCGGATCTGTTCGCTGCGCTTCAAACGGGCGGGCAACAGGGGCGGCCGCCCCCGCTACACGTTGAGCAGCAGGTTCTCGCGCTCCCACGAGCTGATGACGCGCTGATAGGCGTTGTATTCGAGGGTCTTGACCTCGTTGATCGCGGCAACGAAGCGGTCGCCCAGCGCGTCCTTGAGCGGGCGCGCGTGGTTCAGCCGGCTCAGCGCATCGGTCAGGTGCCGCGGCAGGCTGAAGGCATAGCGGTAGGCGTTGCCCTCGACCGGGTTGTTGGGCTCGATGCGCTCGGTCATGCCGAGCCAGCCGCAAGCGAGCGACGCGGCGATCGCCAGATAGGGGTTGGCGTCGACGCCGGCGATGCGGTTCTCGACGCGCCGGTTGGCGCCGTTGGAATGCGGCACCCGCAGCCCCACGGTGCGGTTGTCGTGCCCCCAGTGGACGTTGATCGGGGCGTCGCTGTATGGCGTCAGCCGCCGGTAGGAGTTGACGTTTGGCGCCAGCAATGGCATCGCCGCCGGCAGGTAGCGCTGCAGCCCGCCCAGATGATAGAGGAACAGCTTCGAGTCCTTGCCGGCCCGGGTCGCGAACAGGTTCTGGTTCGAGGTCCGGCCGACCACCGACTGGTGGATGTGCATCGCCGAGCCGGGCTCGTTCTGATGCGGCTTGGCCATGAAGGTGGCGTAGACGTCGTGCCGCAGCGCCGCCTGCCGCACCGTGCGCTTGAACAGGAACACCTGGTCGGCCAGCGCCATCGGGTCGCCGTGATTGAAGTTGATTTCGAACTGCGCGGCGCCGGCCTCGTGCGCCAGCGTGTCGATGTCGATCTCCTGCGCGTCGCAGAAATCGTAGATCTCCTCCATGATCGGGTCGAACTCGTTGGCGGCGTCGATGCCGAAGGCCTGGCGCCCCGATTCCTGCCGGCCCGACCGTCCGACCGGCGGCTCCAGCGGATAGTCGGGGTCGATGTTGATCTTGACCAGATAGAATTCCAGCTCGGGCGCCACGACAGGCATCCAGCCTCGCTTCTCGTAAAGCGCCAGCACCCGTCGCAACACGTCGCGCGGCGCGATGTCCACCGACTTGCCGTTGGGGTAGAAGGCATCGCAGACTACCTGCGCCGTCGGCTCCTCGTACCACGGCACGACGCGGATCGTCGCCGCGTCCGGCCGCAGCCAGACGTCCGAGTTCTCCGGGGCGGCGACTTCGGAGACCGGCATGTAGTCGCCGGTCACGCTCTGCACGAACACCGCTTCCGGCAGGCGCAGGCCGTCCTCCGCGGCGCCCTTCAGGAATTTCTCCGACGGCAGGATCTTGCCGCGCGCGACGCCCGACATGTCGGGCACCAGGCACTCGACCTCCTCGATCTGCCGCGATCTGATCCACTCTTCGAGGGATTTGATTGGAGGGGTCATGGGACCTCTGTGGGTTTCGTGCGCCGGGTTTATACAGGATTCAGGTGCCCGGCAATACCGCCATCGGGAAATCTCGCGATGCAGAGTAATCCGGGCGAGGGGCCAACCGGTCCCAGGCTCGCTTGGCATGGGGCCGGTTGCGGTCCATTAATCCCTGATTAAAGACCGCAGTGCCATTATGACGCGACGGCAAAACGGCCGATGCTGGCGGCCCCGAAGCAGCGAATCCGCCCCCTAGTGTGGCCGATTTTCGGCTACCGCGAGCGAGACGAATGGACGAAAGGAGACCCGACATTAAACGCATCGGTGGATTGTATCTCGTCCTCGTGCTTGCCTGCGCGCAATCCGTGCAGGCCGCCACCTACTCAACTGCGGAGGAAATAAGTGAAGCGTGTCGCGCACCGGTTACCGAAGTTGTAACCAGAGAAGTCAGGGCGCATTTAAAGCAAGGCGCGAACATGCTTGCGAGCATGCCACATATTAGCTGCGCAGCGGTCCTGTTCGGAGACAGTGGTGATCGGGTGATGACTTTCCAGCCCTCAAAGGACCAATCCTATTTCATCACCCGCACAGTCAGCGGCGCCCGGTCCCGCCCCGCCTTCGAGTTCGGGCAAACCCCGGTCAATTTCGCACGCCTGCTGAATTCGGGCTGGCAGATCCGGCGGTGGGAGTTTGAGAACACCAAGTTTGAAATTGCGCAGGGTACGGTGCTGAGATTTCGGCGCATCGACACGCCTGCGCAAGGCGTATTCAACGAGCAGTCGATCCGCGTGCTGGAAGTCTTTCCAATTAAGCAAAACGGTAAGATTGTCGACCGGTTGTATGTATTGGTCGATGATTGGGGGCGTTGGCGGTCAAGAGGCAAACCGCCGGAGCGGAAATGGCATATATATTCAGAGCGGGCAAATGCCGTCCTGCTCCATTCAATCCTCTACGTCAAAGGCTCCAACAGCCGTCAATGGGACCGTACGAATTTCAAGTTGATCGTCTATATGAAGGGAACCAATTGGGACCTTTTAATCGATTCTGACCAGTTGGCCCCGTTAAGGGACTATATGGCCAACCTTGACATCTGGAACATTCGGTAACAGCCGAATTCGGACTGTCAACGCAACGTGACCGAAAGGTCCCTACATCAGTCGAGCATAATCGTACTCGCCGGGGGCGAGCTGCACCTCCTCCTGCGGCTCGTGCAGGAAGATCCTGAGCCGTCCGTCCGCGGCCGCCATCCTTGACGCCGCGCCGCGAATGCGCACGATGCTTCGGTTCGCGAAACAATACAAGGACCGGAGCGCAGGCAATGCCCGAGGATTCAGGGATGTCCGAGGCCGAAGCCTTTCTCGAGGCGAATCCCGGCGTCAGGATGGTCGAGCTTCTGATGCCCGACATGTGCGGCATCCTGCGCGGCAAGCGGCTGACGCGGAACAGTTTCCGCAAGCTCTATTCGGGCAGCGTGCGGGCGCCGGGCTCGCTCTACATCCTCGACGTCACCGGGCAGAACGTGCCGACCATGCGCCTCGGTATCGCGGATGGCGACCCCGACAAGTTCTGCCATCCTGCCGCCGGAACGTTGAAGCCGGTGCCCTGGGCCCGACAGCCGCTGGGACAGGTAATCGCATCGATGACCGAGGACGACGGCTCGCCCCTCTATTCCGATCCGCGCGGCATTCTCGCGGCCGTCGCGACGCGACTCGGCGAGCTGGGCCTCAAGCCGACTGTTGCGGTCGAGCAGGAATTCTATCTTCTCGACCGCAAGCGCGGGCCGGGCGGGGCGCCGCAGACGGCCTTCTCTGCGGAAAGCGGCTACCGCCAGTCGACCACCCAGGTCGGCGGCACGGAAGAGCTGTACGACTTCCAGGCCTTCCTCGCCGAGGTCGCGGATTATTGCCAGATCCAGGACCTCCCGGCGGAGGCGGCGTCCAAGGAATACGCACCCGGACAGTACGAGATCAACCTGCGTTACGTCGACGACGCCGTGACCGCCTGCGACCAGGCAGTGATGCTGAAGCGCGTGATCAAGGCGGTGGCGCGGCGCAACGGCCTGGTTGCGACCTTCATGGCCAAGCCGTTCGAGGAGCTGGCCGGCAGCGGCACGCATGTGCATGTCGGCCTGTATGACGAGAACGGCGCCAATGCCTTCGCTAAGGGCGAACGCCGGGAAGTCAACGGCATGGCCGTCGGCCCGGCGCTGCGTCAGGCCGTCGGCGGGTTGGTCGCAACGATGGCCGAGAGCATGGCGATCTTCGCGCCGAATGCCAATTCCTATCGCCGCTTCCGGCCCGGCCTGTTCGTTCCGGTCTCGCCGTCCTGGGGCGTCAACAACCGCGCCGCCGGCATCCGCATCCCGCCATCGGACGACCAGGCGATGCGGATCGAGCACCGCAATGCGGGCGCCGACGCCAACCCCTACCTCGTGACCGCGGCCATCCTCGCCGGCATCCATCACGGGCTGACCACAAAGCTCGAACCGCCGCCGGCCAGCGACGGCGACCGGGACCCGGAGGGTCTGCCCGAGCTGCCGCTCAACTGGTTCAGCGCGCTCGACCGGTTCCGCGACGGCACGATCCTGCGCGGCTATCTCGGCGAGAAGTATCACGGCGTGTACGAAACCGTGCGGCGCTACGAATGCGAGGCGTTCAAGGCGCGCATCCAGCCGCTCGACTACGAGTGGTACCTGCGCACGGTGTGAGCCGCACGGCATTGCGGGTGTGGCGTCGGCAACCCTGTCCAGGGAGCGGCCATGCGCATCGGAATCCAGACCTGGGGCAGCCACGGCGACATACGGCCGCTCATGGCCCTCGCCGGCGGATTGCGGGCCATCGGGCACGAGGTCACCCTGCTGGTTACCAGCGTCTTTCGCGCCGACTACGACGCCGTCGCCGCCGAGCTGGAGATCGATCTTCGATACGTGGCGTCGCCGGTCATTTCCGACGTCGACGAGGCCCAAGGGATCGGTGAGAAGGTGTTCCGGGAGACCAATCCCCTGCGGCAGGCGCGGGCGATCACGTCCGAGGTCTTTCTCCCGGCAGCGGACGAGATGTTCGATGCGGCCCAGGCGCTGTGCCGGGACAGCGACCTGGTCGTCGGGCACTTCTTCCATTACCCGCTGCGCATTGCCGCCGAGATCGCGGCGCGGCCATACGCCAGCGTCTCACTCGTGCACAGCATCATCCCGTCGCGCTCTTATCCGCCGGCGGGCATGCCCGATTTCGGCCGGCTGGGCAATCGCCTATCCTGGCGACTGGCGCGATACCTGTTCAACAGGTATTTGAAACCCTTCGCCGACGACCTTCGCGTCCGCAACGGCCTCGAACCGGCGAGGGACCTCCTCGACGACGTCTGGGCCTCGCCGGACCTCAACCTGATCGCCGTCAGCGAGGTGTTCTGCCGCCGGCGGGACGATTGGGGGGAAAATCACCAGGTTTGCGGGCATTTCGACATGCCCCACATGAGCGGGCACGATGAGGAGCTGACGCCCGACCTCGAACAATTCCTCGGCTGCGGAGCGCCACCTGTCTATGCGACCTTCGGCAGCGCGACGCCGTGGCGCGGGGACGCCCTGGTCCGTCACATCAAATTGTTGGCCGACGCGGCGCAGGCGGCCCGATGCCGTGTGATCGTCCAGCTGCCCACCATGCCCGACGCCGGGCGCGAAACGCCGTCTTCGATCCGCTTCGTAACCGCATTGCCGCATGCGCGCGTGTTCCCGCGCTGCGCCGCCGTGGTCCATCACGGCGGGGCCGGAACCTCGCACGCGGCAACCCTGGCCGGCGCGCCGTCCGTCGTGGTCGCCCATACCGAGGAACAGCGGTTCTGGGGCAACCAGCTGCGACGGATCGGCGTCGCCCCGGCGCCGCTGTCGTTGCGCTCGCTGACCGCCGGGGCGCTGGCAAGCCGACTGACACAGGTGCTGCGCTCCGGCACCATGACAAAGCGGGCGCGGGACGCGGCCGCAACGATGCGGGATGAGGACGGCGTCGCCGCTGCCGTCACGATGATCGAGGCGGAATTCGAACCGCGGGCCGGCACGGCTCGGCGGCCGCGGTGACCGGCGGGCGTACGCGCGCTCACAGCCGGTCGCGCAGCCCGTACCACAGCATCGCCAGCACCAGCAGCGGATAGCGCAGCCTTGTGCCGCCGGGAAAGGCGCGGGTCGGGATCCGCGCCATGACGTCGAACCGCTCCAGCGTGCCCTCGACCGCTTCGGCGAGGATCTGACCGGCCAGCGTCGCCAGCGCGACGCCGTGCCCGGAATAGCCGCAGGCGGTGAGGATATTCCTGCCCGTGCGCGCAAAGTAAGGCAGCCGGCTCAACGTGATGCCGAGCGTGCCGCCCCAGCCGTAGTCGATTTGCGCGTCGGCCAGTTGCGGATAGACGCGGAGCATGTAGGGGCGGACGAACGCCTTGATGTCCTTCGGGAAATCATAGGAATAGGTCTCGCCGCCGCCGAACAGCAGGCGGCGGTCGGCGGACAGCCGGAAGTAGTTGAGCACGAATTTCGAGTCGGTGACCGCCACATCGTCGCGAATCAGCCGGCGCGCGCGCTCCTCGCCCAACGGTTCGGTGGCGATGATGAAATTGTTGATCGGCATCACCCGGGCGGCGATGTGCGGTGCCAGCCCGTCGAGATAGCCGTTGCAGGCGAGGATCACGAAGCGCGCCCGCACCTGCGCTTGCGCCGTGCGCACGCGGGCCGGCTCGCCGGCTTCGACCGCTGTGGCGGGGCTGCGCTCGAAGATGCGGGCGCCGGCGGCGCGCGCCGCCTCGGCAAGGCCGAGGGCGAAGTTCAGCGGATGCAGGTGCATCGCCCCCATGTCCAGCCAGCCGCCGTAGTACAGCGTCGTGCCCAGCATCTCGCGCGCCTCGTCGTCGCCAACGGTGCGAATTTCCTCGTAGCCGTAGTCCCTGCGCAGCTTCTCGACATAAGCGTGGCTCTCGGCGACGTAGCTGCGCTTGTGGTTGACGTGGAGGATGCCGGGCTTGAGGTCGCAGGCGATGCCGTGCCGGGCGATCCGGTCCTTGACCAGCGCCTTGGCCGCCTGGGCGATGTCCCACAGGCGACGGCCATCCTCACGCCCGAGCGCGCGCTCGAGCCAGATCTGGTCGCGCCGCTGGCCCGACCCGGCCTGTCCGCCGTTGCGCCCCGAGGCGCCCCAGCCGGCGCGGTGCGCCTCCAGGAGCACCACATCGAGGCCGCGCTCCGCGAGTTCCAGAGCCGCCGACAGCCCGGTGAACCCGCCGCCGACGATGCACACGTCGCATTCGCTGTCGCCGTCGAGAACGGGAAATGGGGCCACCTCGTTGGCGGTGGCGGCATAGTAGGAGTCGGGATGGGTGCCGGGCGCACCGTTGCGGAACAGAAAGCCGCTTGTCATGTGGGTCTCCGGGTCGATGCGGAAACGCGGGGGGAGCGGCAAGGCTATCCGCCTCGCCGGGCCGTTGTCCAGCACCGGTCGCAGCGCTGCGACGCCGCGGCGCCGGTCAGCCGATCAGCGCCCGCAGCACGACCACGGAGGCGACGCCGCCGACGATGGCGACGAGCGGCGGCAGGCGCCAGGCGAGGAGAACGGTAACCAGCGCCGCGCCGGATTCGGCCGGGCCGGTGGTCAGCACGGTCGGCGCGATCAGCGCCACCAGGATCGACCCCGGCATGGCGGCAAGCGCCCCGGCCAGCGGGCCGCGCAGGCGCACGCGGCGAACCAGCCAGAAGCCGGCGATGCGCGTGAAATAGGTCGCCCCCGCCATCGCCGCGAAGGCGGCCAGCACCATCGGGTCAACCGTCATCGTCGCGAACTCCCTGCAGCGCGCCGACCGCCGCGCCGGCCACGCCGCCGGCCAGGATGTACCAGGGTCCGTCGATGAGCGACCACACGGCGACCGCCACGGCGGCGCTGGCAAACCAGGGTATGAGGGTGCTCCGCCCGCGCCACAGCGCCGACAGGATGACCAGGAAGATCGCGGTGAAGGCGAAATCGAAGCCGAAGCGCGCGGGATCGCGGATCGCCGCGCCCATCAGGTGGCCGAGCGTCGTCATCGTGATCCAGGTCAGGTAGAACGGCGCCGCCAGCGCCACGTAGTAGGACAGGCGCAGCGGCACCGCGCCGGCGCGCGCCATCGACAGGGCCCAGATCTCGTCGGCGAGGAAGAACAGCGCCGGATAGGCCCGCCGCGCCGGCCAGGCCGCGACATGCGGCATCACGGCGGCGCCCATCAGGATGTGGCGCGCGTTGATGATGAAGGTGGTGAGCGCGAGGCTGGCCACCGGAACCGGCCACGTCCACAGATCGAGGGCGACGAACTGGGCGCTGCCGGCGAACACCATGGCGCTCATCAGCAGCGCTTCAGCCGTCGACAACCCGTTCTGGCGGGCGAGGAACCCGATGAGCAGCGCGAACGGCACCATGCTGGCCGCCGCCGGGACGACCGCGCGCAGCGCCGCAGCGGCCTCGCCGCGCCACGACGCCGCCGGCGTCGCCGGCCCGCTGTCATCCGCCGTCATGAATCCCCCGCCCCCTTGCCGTTGCCCGGGCGCGCCGCAACGCCGGCCCTGTCATGCGCACGGCGTGGCGGTTATCATGGGGGCCGCGCCAGCACAAGCCCGGGACCGCACAGGCCATGACCGGCAAGACCCTGCTCATCGTCGCCCATGCCCCCTCGCCGAACACGTTGCGGCTGCGCGACGCCGTGGCCGCGGGGGCGCGTGACCCCGATGTCACGGGCGTTTCGGTGCGCGTGCTCACGCCGTTCGAGGCGCAGCCGGCGGACGTCAAGGCCGCCAACGCGGTGATCCTCGGCACGACGGAGAACCTCGGCTATATGAGCGGGGCCCTGAAGGACTTCTTCGATCGCATCTATTACCCCTGCCTCGAGGAGACGCAGGGCCTGCCCTGCGCCGTCTACATTCGCGCCGGGCACGACGGCACCGGCACGCGGCGCGCCATCGAATCGATCCTCGGCGGCCTGCGCTGGCGCCTCGTGCAGGAACCGCTGATCTGCCGCGGCGCCTGGGACGAGGCCTTCGCGGAACAATGCGAAGAGCTCGGCACGGCGATGGCTGCCGGGCTCGAGGCCGGGGTGTTCTGAAGGACACCGCCGATTTTGTGGGAACCGAGCCCATGCGTTACGGTTTTCCGCGGATTTCCGGCCCAGTGCATGGCGGGGCCGCTGGTCCACCGCGTGAGCGCCCGGCGGCTTGTGCCTGTCTTCCGCGCGCCGCTGCTGCTGTCCTGTCTCGTCCTGGCGGTTAGCGAGGCGCCGCTGGCCGCCCCCGTGTACCTGGGGTTGATGGGCTTGGGAACCGCAATGTCGTTCGTCGGCCATGGCGGCAGCCGCGCGGGCCCCGCGAAGGGTTGCGACAGAGCGGCAGCCGGTGCATGACTGAGACGCACCCGACGCTGTGGCACACGCGGGAGCCGCCCTCGATGGAGCACAGGCCATGACCGACCCCGTGCAGATCCGCTTCGGCGGCTACGGACCGCCCTCGACGACGCACAGCCGGGCGCTGAAGATGATCGGCGCGGCGCTGGAGGCCGAATTCGGCGCTGCGGTGGACGTCAAGTACGTCTGGAACGTGATGGATTTCGGCTACCGCTCGGCGGACGTGCTGTGGCTCGCCGAGTCGGGCGTGCTGACCATCGCCTACCAGTCGACCAGCTATCTGACCGACCGCGTGCCGGAGCTTGGCTTCGTCGACCTGCCCTTCCTGTTCGCCGACAACGCCGAGGCGCGCCGCGCGATGGACGGCGCGCTGGGCGCTTATCTGAAGGAACGCATCGAGGATCGAATGAACTACCGGGTGCTCGGCTTTTTCGAGAACGGCTTCCGCCATATCTCCAACCGGCTGCGTCCGGTGCGCCGCCCCGCGGATCTTACCGGCATGCGGATCCGGGTTCTGCCGAGCCGCATCCAGGCCCGTACCTTCGAGCTCCTGGGCGCAACGCCGCTGGCCATCGACCTGACCGAGGCGATCGCCGGCATCACCGCCGGGACCATCGATGCCCAGGAGAACCCGCTGGCCAACACCGTGACCTACGGCGTCCACGAATTCCACCGCTATCACACGCTGAGCAACCATTTCTATATCTCGCGCGGCGTCTTCGCCAGTCGGGGCGCCTTCGAGTCCATGCCCGAGCCGATGCAGGCGGCGCTCGAGCGGGCCGTCGGCGCGGCGACCGTCCGGCAGCGCGAACTCGCGGTCGCCGAGGAGGAGATCGCCCGGCAGGCGATCATCGATGCCGGTGGCGAGATTGTGACATTGACCGCCGAGGAGCTGGCGCTGTTCGCGGACGCGGTCCGGCCGCTGCACGAGGAGGCGAGAGCGATGTTCGGGGCGGCGATGTTCGAGCTGCTGCAGGCGACATGAGCGTCGCGGCAACGGTTCCCGGGTGTGGCAGCCAGCACAGTGGACGCTTGTTCTCCGGTTGAATTTGCGATATCTCCTGACCCATGTTCCGCACCACGCAACTGGCCCTGCTGGCCGTGCTGCTGGCCGCCGGCGCCCCGTCGTCGGCCGCGGCGATCGAGTTCGTGACCGGCACCGCCGCCGCGATTTCCGGTGATACCCTGCAGATCGGCAGCCCCGGCCATCCGATCCGCACGGTGCGCCTGTGGGGCATCGAGGCGCCGCAGATGTCGGAGCCGGACAATATCGGCCTCTACGCGCGCACTGCCCTCGACGACCTCCTCTACCGGCATGGCCAGAAGGTGACCTGCACCGTCGACAGCTTCGACCGCAACGCCGCGGTGTGCCGCGCCGGCGACACCGATCTCGGCGCCGCCATGCTGCGTACCGGCTGGGCGATCGCCGATCGCGGGGTGCTGCTCGCAGACGTGCCGGGCGGCGACAGCGAGCGCACGCGACGGGCCGAGGAGTACCGCCAGGCGGAAGCGCAGGCGCGCGGCCAGAGGAAGGGCCGCTGGGCCGGCATGCCGGCGCAGTAATCCCACCCCCCCGAATCCGACCGCGGGGATTGGCGGCTTCGCGCTGGCACCCGAAATATCTCATGCGGCCATGACTCTGTGCCATGACCTGTGTTAGGGTCCGCGGCCTATTGAGGCTCTTGCCGTAAATCTGTCGGCCGCTTTCGGGATGTCGCCAGGTGTGCGAGGCGCCATCCACCGGAAGAGGACGACCCATGAGCGAAGCCAAGACCGGCGACACGGTCCGCATCCACTATACCGGCACATTGACCGACGGCAGCGAGTTCGACTCGTCGGCCGGTCGCGATCCGCTGGAATTCACCATCGGCTCGGGACAGATCATTCCCGGCCTGGACCGCGAGATCGCCGGCATGGCGGTCGGCGACAGCAAGACCGTTACCGTGGCCGCGGATGAGGCTTACGGCCAGCGCGACCCGGCGGCGGTACAGGAGGTCCCGCGCAACGCCGTGCCCGCGGAGATCGATCTCGTCGTCGGCAAGCGTCTGCAGGCGACGACCGCCGACGGCGGCCAGATGGTCGTCACCATCGCCGCGGTCTCGGACGAGACCGTCACCATGGACGCCAACCACCCGCTGGCCGGCGAGGACCTGGTGTTCGAGGTGGAGCTGCTCGAGATCGTCTGACGATCACTCGCACGCCGTGTCGGGCCGGTAGGTCTGGTGCAGCGTGCCGGGGCTGCCGCCGCCGACGTCCTGGCCGCCGCCCGGCATGTGGATCAGCCCGTCGACGAAGGCCGCCCCGGTGACACCGTGCAGCGGCACCGGCATGTCGTCGAGCCGCGTCCAGCGGTCGGCCCGCGGATCGTACACCGTGTGGTCCGGGAACATGCCGGCGCGGCCCTCGCCGCCCCAGACGTGGAAGCAGCCGCGCGCTGCGATGCCGTTGACGCCGCTGCGCGGCCGCGGCATCGGCGCCGCCTCGGACCATTCGCCGGTCGCCGGATCGTAAACCTCGAGCGCGTCTGACGCGTCGCTGCGGTATCCGGGCCCGAGCCGTCCACCAGCGACCCAGATCCTGCCGCCGATGGCGGCGCCGGCCAGATGGTTGCGCTGGCTCGGCATGTCGGGCAGCACCGTCCACCGGTTCGTGGCTGGATCGTAGACCGCGAAGTCGTGGCCGTGCGGCGGCCGCCCGCCGGCGACGTAGACCTTGCCGTCCAGCGTCACCGCGACGCCGGCGCCGCGCGCCGTCGGCATCGGCGTGCGCGCCTCCCACGTCCCGGCCGCCGGATCGAGCGCCCAGACCGCATCGATGAAGCCGCCGCCGAACAGGCCGCTGCCCTGGCCGCCCATGACATAGACCTTGCCGCCGGCCGACACCGCCATCAGGTGATGCGCCGGCGCCGGCAGCGGCGGGCCGGCCTGCCAGCGGTCGGCTGCGGCATCGTAGATTTGGACGCTCGTACCCTCGACATCGCCGATGGCATAGCCGCCGATGACGTAGATCCTGCCGCCGAGCTCGGCGACCGCGAACTCCGAATGCGCCGCCGGCAACGGCGCGCGCGTGCCCCAGACGCCTTCGGCTGCCGCCGCCGTTGCCAGCGCGGCGAAAAGCGCCGCGCCAACAGCGATACGCCTGGAGATGCCAATCGCTGTGGTCGATGCCATTGCCCCGTCTCCCGATGCGTCGCCGGCGGCCGCGGCGCCGTCAGTCCCGGAAATTTACGTATTGCAGCGGCTGCTCGATGTCGAGCCCCTTGATCAGCGCGATCGCCGACTGCAGGTCGTCGCGCTTCTTGCCCGACACGCGCAGCTCTTCGCCCTGGATCGCGACCTGAACCTTCAGCTTCGCGCCCTTGACCGCCTTGACGATCTTCTGGGCGAGTTCGCGCTCGATGCCCTGGCGGACCGCGACCGTCTGGCGCAGGGTGTTGTGCGCGGCCGGCTCCGGCCTCGCGAAGTCGAAGGCGCCGGCATCGAGCTTGCGCCGGGCAAGATAGGTGCGCAGCAGGTCCTGCACCTGCTTGAGCTTGAAATCGTCGTCGGCGCGGAGCGTCAGCACCCCGTCCGCATGCTCGATCGAGCAGCTGCTGCCCTTGAAGTCGTATCGCGTGCCGATCTCGCGCATCGCGCCCTGGACGGCATTGTCGACCTCGGGCAGCTCGGTGCGGGAGACGACGTCGAAGGACGGCATGGCGAGACCTCACGGGTTGGGGCGGGCCGGCGCCCATGATGGCACGGCGCGCGGCCGCGCGCCACATCGCGTGTGCCGGCGAGCGGCGTCCTACTTGCGGCGCTTGAGCCCGAGGATATAGGCGATCAAATCGTCGGCCTCGGCGTTGCTGAGGATCAGGTCGGGCATGTCGGCGTGCGGCGTGCGCAGGAATACGCGAATGGCGAGCGCCGTCATCGCCGGGTTGTTGGCGATCGACTGGAAGGACGGCGCGCCGCCGCTGTCCGCCTCCAGCACCCCCTTGTCGATGGCATGGCAGTCGGCGCACACCGTGGCCGCCAGCGCCCGCCCCTCCTGCGGGTCGCCGGGCAGCTCCTGCGCCGCCGCGGCCTGCGCGAAGAGCGCGGCGAGCGCGATACCGACAATCCCTATCGTTCGGGTCCGCATACTCCCGATTTTGGAACGCCCGCCCGCGCTGTCAAGGACCGCCCGGTGGCTCAATATCCCGGCAGCACCAGCACCGTCGGGCGCCGCGGCAGGGCCGGCAGCGAGACCGTCGTCGTCGCCGAATCGTGCACCTTGATCTCGAAGTCCGAGGACATGCCGATCAGGAAGGTCTCCAGCGAGCCGCGGCCGAAATAGTGCATCGGGATGACGAGGCTGGCGCGCAGCTCCTTGAGCACCGCGATCAGCGTCGGATGGTCCAGGGTCAGGCCGCCGTCGACGGCGGCGAAGACGATGTCGAGCCGGCCGATGCGGGCGAACTGGTCGCGGGTCGGCATGTGGTGCAGGTGGCCGAGATGGCCGATGCACAAATCCGCTGTCTCGAAGATGAAGATCGAGTTGCCGTTGGCCTCGACCAGCCCGCCCCAGCTGCGGATATCGGTCGCGACGTTGCGGACCAGCACGTCCTCGACGACCAGGTGGTGTTCCGCCGGCCCGACGCCCAGCGGGTTCCAGCCGCGCAGCACGTGCTTGATCACAGGGTCGGGGTAATTGGTGTAATGGGTCTCGTGGGCGTGGTTCATGGTGGCGATGTGCGGCGGCGCGCCGGCGCCGAAATAGCCGGCGTAGTCGGTGGCGATGACGATGCCCGCCGGGGTGCGCAGGCGGAAGGTCGAGTGCGTCACATAGGTGATCTCCACCTCGGGCACGGCGACCGCCGCCGGCAGCGCGGCCGGCACGATGCGCGGCGCATTCTCGACGAAGGCGATGCAGCGGCTCGCCGTTTCCGCCTGGGCCGGGCCGGTGGGCAGGGCCCAGGCGCACAACACGGTCAACAGAAACAGGCGGAATGTCATCGGTTCCTCTCCTCCCGGTTGCGGCGTCCGGTCCGCTCCGCCAGTGTGCCGCATTCCGCGACCGCTGGCCAGCACGGCGCGGCCGCGGCGGCGACCCGGTCACGCGGTTATGATCGGCGGCATCGGCGCGGCAATGACTGCGCTCCCCGTTTGTCCGGTCCGTCCGCCTTCCGCCTGCGCCGGCAAGGGTAATGATACGGATTGCGGGGGCGGTCTTGAAGGGGCGGGGCAGACGCAGGCGGCTGCCCGGCCCGTCCGCGAATTCGACCCCATGCGTTAGGGTTTTCCGCGGGTTTCGGCGCCGCAACCCGGGCCATCGCCGGCCGCGGAGCACGAAATCGTACGATAAGTTCAGAACCGCGGACGATTTTGTAATTTTCGAACCCTGTTGCGGAAATTTCCTGGAATATTCGCCGCCGCGGACTCGTTGTCAGGGAAAGGGTTGCGGGCATCGAACGGCCCGTGCGGGCAGATCCCGGCAGGCAGCCGGACTTACAGGGCAAAGAACGATGCAAGTGTGCACAGCAGGCAGACAACACGAGGCGATCGTCGGCGGCCGATCCGGCGCGACGGCGCGGCGACTTTGCGGACGGGCGGTGCGGCTGGCGTGCGCCGCCGGACCGATCGCCGCCCTGGCCCTGGTTGTCGCAGCGACGCTGCCGGCGCCGGACGGCGGCGGCCAGCTCATGGCATCGGCCCTCGCCGACGAACGGCCGTCGGACGGGGCGGCCGGCGGCCGATCGCGCGACACCGACGATGCGGATTACGACGCCGACGCGCAGGGCGAAACCGGCGACGATGGCGACGACGGTTACGATGGCGACGACGGCCGCAGCACGGGCGACAAGGGCGGCAAGAACGGCGGCAGGGGAATCGGCAAAACCGGCGGCAGGGGCGGCGCCAATGCCGACAGCTCGACCGGCCACGGGGACCCCGGAGACGACGACGACCGCGACGATGCCGCAGAAGCGCACGGCGACGGCCACGATCCCTCCGCCGGCGCGACGCCCGGCGACCTGAGCGACGGCGAGCTCGAGGACCGGGTTGTTGCAGCCGGCATCGCACCGGGTCTCGCCTCGTTCCGGGCCACCGTGCTGTCCGACGACGAGGAGGCGGCGGCGATCGCCGCCGGCTGGACCACCGCCGACTGAACCAACGCACATTCCCTGTCAGGGCTGCGTCACCGCCCACCCGAATCCTCCCCCGTCAGGGGGAGGATTTTTTCATGCCCCCGGTGACGACGCCGGCAAGCCTCATCCCGCCGTCGGGCGCACCACCAGCACCGAGCAGTGGGCGTGGCGGACGACGCGGGCGGCGACCGAGCCGAGGAAGAAGTCGGCCGGCCCTGGGTCGTGCGAGGCGATGACGATCAGGTCCGCCTTGGCGGCACGCGCGTATTCGAGAATCTCCGTCGGCGGGTGGCCGTCGCGCACGACGATTTCGGCGCTGCCGGCGAGCTCGTGCCTGCCGGCGACCTCCTCGAGGCGCTTGCCGGCGTCGGCCAGCGCGTTCTCGTGGAACGATTTCGGCAGCTGCGCGGCGACGTAGCCGGGCACCTGCTCGAGCACGTTGAGCAGCACGAGCCGGGCGCCATAGGCCTTGGCCGCATCGCGGGCCAGCTCCAGCGCCGCGTCGGCGGCCTCGATCTGGGCGATGTCGATGGGGACGAGGATGGTCTTGATCTTGGGCATGGCGGCACCTCCGGCCGGTGGCGGGATCGAGGGCCTCGCCCGGCGCGCGGCACGGCCGGACGGGCAATCTGAGGGAATGCCCCATTATGCGCCCGCACCGCCGACATTGCCAGCGGCGGGCGGGGGATCCGCCTACGCTGGAGCGGCAAATCCGCTATACTCCCCGCACCGGGCCGGCGCCGCAGCGCCGGCCGGAGCGGAGGGAGGCATCATGGCGAAACGACGGTCCCGGGGACTGCTCGGCTGGGGGCGGCGCAACATCATCGCCGGCCTGTTCACCTTCATTCCGATCTGGGTCACCTGGGTGATCCTGAACGTGCTCTTCCGGATGCTGTCGGTCCTGGGCGAGCCGGCGTCGCAGGCGCTCGCCCAGGTCGTGCAGCCGTACAGCCCGGACTTCGCCCGTTGGGTGGCGTCCGCATGGTTCCGCACCGGGCTGGCCATCGCCTTCATGCTGGCGCTGCTGTTCACCCTCGGCTGGCTCGCCACCTGGGTGCTGGGCCGGCGGATCCTCAGGGCGTTCGACGAGCTGATGGCCAAGATCCCGTTCGTCAAGAAGGTCTACGGCTCGACCAAGCAACTGGTCGACATCCTGCGCGAGCAGCCGGACGGTATCCGCCGCGTGGTGCTGATCGACTTCCCGTCGCCGGAGATGAAGACCGTCGGGTTCGTGACCCGCACGATGATCGACCGGGATACCGGCGACGAGCTCGCCGCGGTCTACGTGCCGACCACCCCGAACCCGACCTCCGGGTACCTCGAGATCGTGCCGGTGTCCCGCATCACGCCGACCGAGTGGACCATGGACGAGGCCATGACCTTCGTCATCTCCGGCGGCGCCGTTGGCCCCGCGAGCATGAGCTACGGCGGCAAGCCTCCGCCGGATGGCGGGGCATGACCGCGGTCCGCGCGTAGCGCCACGGCGGCGCGATCCTCCGCCCGCAGGCTCAGTCCTCGTCCTCGTACTTGAACGACAGCTTCACCTTGGCGCGGTACGCCTGCACCTTGCCGTCCTGCATGTGCATGTCGAGATCGGCGATCTCGGCGATGCGGATGTCGCGCAGCGTCTTGCCGGCCCGGGCGACCGCGGCCAGGGCCGCCTTCTCCCAGGATTCGGTGCTGGTGCCGACGAGTTCGATGATCTTGTAAACGCTCTCTGCCATGGTCGAATCTCCCCCTGTCGCGGATCGGTTGGTTGCGCCGCGCGTGCGGGCGGCGCCGCTGTCCGGCGGGCCGGCCGTCATCGGCGCGGCTTGCGCCGCATCGACAAAATCCGCAACCGGTCCCTGTCCGACGCGCCCGGCCGCCGCCGCGAGCCGGCGGTTCATCATACGCCTTGCGGGAAACGAAACCGAACGAAATCGGGCGGGCCGGAGCCGCCATTGCCTTCCCGCGGGTTTTCCCATATATCTTACATACGTGTTGCATTCGTTTTGTGCTACCCGAGCCGCCGACGGGCCGGCCGTTTGGTTATCCCCTGACAATGTGAGCGTGAGACGGACCGCGCCGCGATATGGTGCCGAGGCGCAGAATCAACACTCCTGTTAGAGGGAACGATCATGACGACTGGTACGGTAAAATGGTTCAACCCGGCCAAAGGCTTCGGATTCATCGAGCCGGAGGACGGCTCGAAGGATGCTTTCGTCCACATTTCGGAGGTCGAGCGTGCCGGATTGACGTCGCTTCGCGAAGGGCAGAAGGTCTCGTACGAGCTTCAGACGGGACAGAACGGCAAGACTTCCGCCGCGAACCTGTCCGTCATCGACTGACCCGCGCAAGCCGCCACCCCGACGCTCCTCGGGCAGCCGCCGCGCCCCGGCCATCCCCGCGGCGATAGCGGGAACGACCGACGATACGACCGACGGCGTCATGCGCCGCGTCGCCGCCGTTCAGCGCGCCAGCATGCGCGCGACGGCGTCCGCGGCTCCTGGGACCGATCCGTGCGCCGGCGACGCCCCGAACCAACTCAAAGGATGACCGACATGGCGAGATCAGTAACATCGATGGCCGAGGCAAGGTTCGCCGCCGCACAGAAGAAGGCCAAGAGGGCCCTGACGGAGGTGGAAAAGGCGCGGCAGGAGGTGGCGAAACGCACGGCGAAGCTGCGCGCGCTGCGCCTCGCCAAGGAGGCGGCCGACAAGCAGGAAGCAGAGGCGGCCGCCAAGGCGAAACCGGCCGCCAAGCCGAAGCCGAAGCCGAAGAACGCGCCGGCACCCCGGACCCGGATCTACTGACGTCGGAACCGGCGGAGGCGCGGCCGCGAGCTGGCACGGCAGGGGGAGCCACCCGAACTCAATTCAGCCCATGTGCCGCGGCGTAAGCCCTGGCACTGTCGGCGCAGTACAGGACTGCGACGTTCGAGACCACGTCGAAGCCGGTGTCGGGCCAGGGCGCGCGCTGCCAGCCTTCCAGCTGCGGGCAGCCGCGGAGCATTGCGGCGGGCGAGACGCCGGGCGGACCAGCCGCGGCGGCGATTCGGTCCGTCAGGTCGCCGGCCGCGACGGGGCGGAAGCTGCCCGGCAGGAACGCCCGGAAATCCGTCTCGGCGAGCCGGAATGCCACGACTACCTGCTCGAAATCGTATCCGTATTCGGACGCCGAGCCCAGCAGCTCCGCGCTGGCCGGCGGCGGGCGGCCGAACACCCGCTCGAACCGCCCGGCGTCGGACTCGAGGAGCGGCAGCCACAGCGGCCAGGTCGCCACCGCCAGCAGGAACGCGAAGAGCGCCGCCCCCGCAAGGAAGGCGTGCAACAACCATCTGTATGCCGTCGGCCATGCTTTCTTCTGGTGGTCCATCGCCGCGACCATACAACCGGAATCCGGCGAGAGGAAGGTGCGAATTCGACCGCCGGCCCAACTTGCGCCGCATTCGCGGGGCTGGCGCGTTGACGGGTACGGGCGCGCTCCGTCTGATACCTGCGAACCGCGCTGGACCCGCTCACCCGCGGCGGCGCGGATGCACCGCCGGCGAGGGTCCCGCCGTCGGTCAGCGCGGCCAGTGGTGTGGGTCGCGGCTGCGCGCCCGCCAACAGCGTTGGGCCCATTCGATCACCCGCCGGCCGGCCACCGCCAACGCCGCCATGAGCGACTTGACGAACCGCCCGACCGTCTCGCCGATTTCCACATATCTGCGATATTTCTCGTCCTGCGTTGTCATGACCGTCTCCACTTGCCGACGCCTGTGCCGTCCACGGACGGGTCGGCACGCGTCGACCCGGCCCGTTCATGTCACAGGCCGCACCGCAGCGAAGTGGCAATTGCCACAGGCAGGCACTTTGAATTTGGCGCTCGGCGGAACGCGATGCGTCGTCGAGCGGAGCCGCGACCGGGTCGTGCCGAAGGTCACCGGCCTGTACACGACCGCCTGGCAGCGGAAACCACGACACCCGTCGTCGCGGCGAGGAACCGGGCAAGCGCTGAGGGGGCGGAGAGGACGGAGAGGCCTGATGCCGCGAATTGCCCGCCATGCGGTGGATTGTTGCGCGGACCGGCGCAATAATCGGGGATCGATGATCCGAACAGCCGCAAGGGTACTCCATGCACAGGACCGCCATCATCGTTGTTGCCGCCGCCACGGCCCTTTCGGCCTGCGGCGAGCTCAGCTACACGCCGCCGGTAAGCGCCGGCGGCGCGGAAGACGTCGTGACCGCCACGGTGGGCGCCGGCGGGGACGAGGTCTGGGCCCGTTCGACCGCCGAGCTCGGCAGGCTCTATTTCGTCATCGACAGCAAGGATGAGGCGGCCGGCGTCGTAAATTTGCGCAACCGCGGCGCCGATCCGCTCGGCTACATCGACTGCGGGCACATCCGCTCGCGCGTGCGCAACGTCTACGGCGATCGCACCTATTCCTTTTCGGCCGCCAATGCGGAAATGCAGTACGAGATCATGACCGATGATATCCTGCGGGCGGTGACGCGCCGGATGGCGCTCGACGCTCGGGCAACCGTCGTCTTCGAGGACGCAGGCCCGGACGCCGTGCGCATCACCGTGAAGACGCGCTACCGCGTCACCAGGACCGAGTGGATCAGCGGCGTCGACGGCAGCCGCGAGATGTCGACCGACACAATCGGCTTCGGCACCGGGGGCGGCGCCCGCTTCCCGGACGGCACGGTGTGCGTTGCCACCGGCGAGATGGAGCGCAGCATCCTGAAATTGATCAGGTGACGGCGCGCCGACCGGCCGGGCGGGCCTGCGGCGCGCGCCGGGGCCCGCCCATGCCGAACGGTGCCGATGGTATCACCGTCCTCCCACCGCACCGTCGCGGCGCTGGTCGGCGCCACCGACGAGGCCGTCATCAGTGACCAGGATGATCGACAGGCCGCTGGTCAGGGCGCGGACCGAGACGGGATGGCCGAGCGCTTCGAGGCCGTCCTGCAGTGACGCCGCGTCGCCCGGCCCGGTCACGCCGGGGATCGCGGTCTCCAGCTCGGTGCTGCTGTTGCGGTTGCCGTAATGCGGAAGATTGATGGCTTCCTGCGGATCGCGGCCGAAATCGATCATGTTCATGATCGACTGCGCCGTGTAGCCGATGATGCGCGAGCCGCCGGGCGAGCCGGTGACGATCTCGACCCGTCCGGCATCGTCGAACACGATGGTCGGCGACATCGAGCTGCGCGGCCGCTTGCCGCCCTCGACCCGGTTGGCGATCGGGTTGCCGGCGCCGTCGGCGGGCTGGAACGAGAAATCGGTGAGCTCGTTGTTCAGCAGGAACCCGCGGACCATGACGCCGTTGCCGAACGAGCTCTCGATCGTCGTCGTCAGCGACAGCGCGTTGCCGTACCGGTCGACGATCGAGACATGGCTGGTGCCGCTCGACTTGGCCGTCGCATCGGCGGCCGCGCCCGACAGCGCGCCCGGGGGCACGCCGGGCGCGGCGGTGCCCATGTCCGCATCGAGGCTGATCAGGGCGGTCCGGCCGGCCAGGTAGTCATCGTCGAGCAGCCCGGCGACGGGCACGTCGACGAAATCCGAATCGGCGACGTAGAGGTTGCGGTCGGCGAAGGCGAGACGGCCCGCCTGGGCGAACAGGTGCGCGGCCTCGACGCTGACCGGCTCCAGCCCGCTCAGCTCGAACGATCGCAGGATCCCCAGCATCTGCCCGACCGCGATGCCGCCGGACGACGGCGGCCCCATGCCGCAGACCTCGTGCCCGCGATAGTCGACGCAGACGGGCGCGCGTTCGATCACCTGGTAATTCGCCAGATCGTCGACGGTCATGTCGCCCGGAATGTTCAGATCGCCGGTGACGGCAGCGGCGATGTCTTGGGCAATCGCCCCCGTGTAGAACGCATCGGCGCCACCGCGTGCCAGGGCCAGCAGCGTCTGCGCATAAGGGCGGTTGCGCATCAGCGTGCCGGCCGGTTTCGCGGTGCCGTCCGCGGCGGTGAAATAGGCGAACGCCACGGGGTCGCGGAAGAACAAGCGGGGTTCACCCGCAACGTTCCTTGCCAGCAGGCCGGCGACCTGGCTGCTCGTGCGCTCGGTCAGCTCGAAGCCGCCGCGCGCCAGCCGGATCGCGGGTGCGAACAGCCGCTGCCAGGGCAGGCGGCCGTACTCCCGGTGCAGGAATTCCATCATCCGCGGCGTCCCGGGCACACCGACCGACAGCCCGCTCTGCCAGGCGTTGAAGAAGCCGATCGAATTGCCGTCCGCGTCGAGGAACCGGTCGCCCGTGGCGGTCGCCGGCGCCTTTTCGCGCGCGTCGATCGTCGTGAGGCTCCCGGATGCGGCATCGTAATAGACGACGAAGGCGCCGCCGCCGAGGCCGCTGGACTGCGGTTCGACGAGACCGAGCACCGTCTGCACCGCGACCATCGCGTCGACCGCCGTCCCGCCGTTCTGCAGGATCCGCGCACCGGCGGCGGTGGCCAGCGGATTCGCCGTCACCACCATTTCCCGTTCCGTGGTGACGGCCTGCGGCAGGTCCTGCGCCCATGCCGCGGGGCACAACACCACCGCCAGCCACAGCGATGCGGCATATGTCCTGAATCTCATCTCCTTAACCCCCTGTTCGCTCGTTCGGGACATGTCCCGATACGTTGGGCTGTTCGCCCGGTTGATCGAATGCCGTGACGGGATCGCCCCGGAGACGTGACCGTCCGGCGGCCGGACGCCCGCCCCCCGCAGGTCCTGCGAACCGGTGCCGGACCCGCGATCGGTTCCGGCATTATGGCATGCCTGTCCGGGATTGCAGGCAATTATAGCGGTCCCTCGGCCCTGCCCGGGATTTCCGGGCGGAGCAGACGGCGGCGCGGAGACTCGATGCGCCGGGCATTCGAAAACGGCGGAACCGGCCTCTCCTGCAACGGGCTGCGATTTCATGCGGGATTGGCGGCGCTGCCCCCCGTAATTTCGGGGACACGTAATTTCGGGGACGTAATTTCGGGGACAGTATACCTAACCCTGGCAATCAATCGACCGCCCGCGCGGAGTTAAGTATACTGTCCCCGGAACTCC
>JBFGQV010000034.1:0-23395 GCA_041563955.1 Alphaproteobacteria bacterium
CGCCATTCTGGCCGAAGCTGGGCTCTCCTATCTGGGTCTCGGCACCCAGCCGCCCAATGCCAGCTGGGGCAAGATGCTCA
This sequence comes from Alphaproteobacteria bacterium, assembly GCA_041563955.1. Classification (GTDB taxonomy): domain Bacteria; phylum Pseudomonadota; class Alphaproteobacteria; order UBA8366; family JADFVY01. The sequence goes on from JBFGQV010000034.1 coordinate 81, forward strand.
ACGAGGCCCAGACCCTGCTCTTCCTAGCGCCGCGCTTGGCGATCGCCCCGGGGCTAGCGATCGCGCTCACCGTGCTCGGCCTCAACCTCCTGGGCGACGGCCTGCGCGACCTCCTCGACCCGCGCCTCAGGGTCTGGCGCATGGGGTGAGCGGCGGTTTCTATGCCGGCTTCGCCAGGTGCCGGAAGGCGGCGACGACCTGGCGGTAGATGTCGCGCTTGAAGCCGATCACGAGGTCGGGCAGGCGGTCGATGTCCTCCCAGCGCCAGTCCTCGAATTCGGCGTTGTGGTGCGACAGGTGGATGTCGGAATCGGCGCCGGTGAAGCGCAGCGCAAACCAGCGCTGCTGCTGGCCGCGGTAGCGGCCGCCCCAGATGCGGCGCGACAGCTCCGGCGGCAGGTCGTATTTCAGCCACTCCGGGTGTTCGGCGATGATCTCCGCCTTGTCGGTGCCGATCTCCTCGTGCAGCTCGCGCAGGGCGGCGTCGCGGGGGCTTTCGCCCTCGTCGATGCCGCCCTGGGGCATCTGCCAGTGCGCGCCGGGCGTATCGATGCGGTTGCCGACCCAGACGCGCCCGTCCGGGCCGAACAGCATCAGCCCGACGCAGGGCCGCCAGGGGCGCGGATCGCCGGCGTCGGCCACCCGGGTCAGTTGCCGAGGCTGCGCGAGAGCGCGATTCCCCGCAGCAGGTCCAGGGCGCGGATCAACTGGTAGTCCTCGACGGTGTCGGCGGCCTCTTGCTCGCCCTCCGGCTCGCCATTGTCCTGCTCGTTGCGCAGCGCGCCGCGCAAATCGCCCTCGCTCCGCGCCGGTCCCTCGAGATATTCCAGCCTGGCCTGCCGGACCTCGATGTCCGGCTCGATGCCGGTCGCCTGGATGGAGCGGCCCGACGGCGTGTAGTAGCGCTGGGTGGTCAGCTTCATGGCGCCGTCCCGGCCGAGCGGGATGATCGTCTGCACCGAGCCCTTGCCGAAGCTGCGGGTGCCAATGAGGATCGCGCGGTGGTGGTCCTGCAGCGCCCCGGCCACGATCTCAGACGCCGAGGCGGAGCCGCCGTTGATCAAGACGACCAGCGGCAGGCCGCTCGCCAGATCGCCGGGCTTGGAATTGAAACGTTGCGCCGACGCCTCGTGCCGGCCGCGCGTCGAGACGACCTCGCCGCGCTCGAGGAAGGCGTCGCTGACCGCCACCGCCTGGTCCAAGAGGCCGCCCGGGTTGTTGCGCAGGTCGATGACGAAGCCGATCAGCCGGTTGCCGAGCTCCTTTTTCAGCTGCGCCACCGCGTTGGTCAGCCCCGCTTCGGTCTGCTCGCTGAAGCTGGTGATGCGGATATAGCCGATGTCGCCCTCGACGCGGTGCCGCACCGAGCGGATGGTGATACGGTCGCGGGTGATGGAGACGTCGAACGGCTCCACGCCCTGGCGCAGGATCGTCAGCTTGATGCTCGTGCCGATCGAGCCGCGCATCTTCTCGACCGCCTCGTTGAGGGTGAGGCCGAGCACCGGCTCGCCGTCAAGATGGGTGATCAGGTCGGCGGCCTTGACACCGGCCCGGTAGGCGGGGGTGTCGTCGATCGGCGAGACCACCTTGACGTAGCCGCCCTCCATCGTGACCTCGATGCCGAGGCCGCCGAACTCGCCGCGGGTCTGGACCCGCATGTCGCGGTAGGTCTTCGGGTTGAGATAGGTGGAATGCGGATCGAGGTCGGACAGCATGCCCTGGATCGCCGACTCGATCAGCTGCTCGTCGGACACCTCTTCGACATAGTCCTCCCGCACCCGTTCGAACACGTCACCGAACAGCTCGAGCTGCCGGTAGGTCTCAGACCCGGCGTCCTGGCCCGGCGCCGCCGCCGCCCAGACGAAGAGTCCGGAGATCGCGATCGCGGCCGCTGCAACGGCCCTTCGAAGGTCTTTCATTATCCACTTGTCCTGTTCTGTTTGGCGTTGGCGATCCAGCGCTGCGGATTGATCGGTTGGCCGTCGCGCCGCAATTCAAGATAAAGCCTGCCGCCGTCAAGGGAAGTCTCTCCCATGGCGCCGACCGGCTCGCCGGCAAGAACCCACTGGCCGACGCCGGTGTCCAGGCGCTCCAGACCCGCCAGCAGCGTATGGTATCCGCCGTCGTGCTCGATGATCAAGATTTGCCCGTACTCCTCGAACGGCCCGGCGAACGCGACCAGCCCGTCGTGCGGGGCGACGATCTGCGCCCCGGGGCGGGTGGCGTAGGTGATGCCGCGCTCGACATGGCCGAGCCGGTTGCGCTGCCCGTAGAACAGCACGACCTCGGCTGAGGTCGGATCGGTGATCGGTCCGCTCGCCGGAAACGGGCGGATGCCCGCCGGCCTGTTCAGCTCGCCGGCGCCCCTGCGATCCGGCGCCTGCCGCCGCAGCGCCGCCGCCTGCTCGGCCGCCAGCGCCTCGCGCCGCTTTCGTTCGGCGGCCTCGCGCTTTCGGCGTTCGGCCTCGATCTGGGCCAGCAGCTCGCGGATCGACTTCGCCTTGTTCGCGAGCTCGGCCACCCGGCGGTTGACCTCGCGGCGCTCCGCCTCGGTCTGCTTCAGCAGCGTCGACTTGCGGCGCAGGATGCCCGACAGGCGCTTCTGCTCGGCCTCCAGCTCGACCGTCTCGTCCGCGACCGAGGCCAGCTGCAGACTGGTTTCCTCGCGCACTCCGGCCAGCTCCTCCAGCATCGCGGCGAGCCGGTCGGCATCGTCGCGGATGCGCGGCAGCGCGACCTTGAGCAGCATGCCGGTGCGCACCATCCGGGTCGGCGCGTCGGGGAAGGCGAGCAGCGTCTGCGGCGGGTTTCGCGACAGCCTTTCCAGCGCCGCCAGCGTGCCCGACATCGCGTAGCGCCGCTCGCTCAACTCCGCGCGGATCGCACTTTCCCGCTCGTTGAGTTCGCCGAGCCGCGCCTCCAGCGCGATCAGCTCGGCCTCGTGCCGCTGCGCCTTCTTCGCCGCCGCGATCGCCTCGCGCCGCAGGCTGTTGATCTCGGTGATCTTGCGGTCCTGCTCCTGCGCGAGCGCTGCGGCCCGCTCCCGGTCCGCCTCCAGCTGCTGCTCGACCTCCTGAAGATCCTGCTTTTCGGCGGCCGCGACATCGGCGGGACCGAGGGCGAGCATCGCCAGAGCCAGCCACCGAAGCACGCGGGGTGTCAGCGTGTTCACCGGCAACCGCCCCTAGCCCGTGGCACGCCGCTTGCCGCGCGGCGCGATCAGCGACCGCCCGGTCATTTCCGCCGGCTTCGCCAGGCCCATGAGATCGAGAACCGTCGGCGCAATGTCGGCGAGGCGCCCCTCGGTGATGCGCAGCTCCGCCGCCCGCTCGGCGGCGAGGATGACCGGCACCAGGTTGTGCGTGTGGGCGGTGTGCGGCTGGCCGGTCGCGGCGTCGCGCATGTTCTCCGCATTGCCGTGGTCGGCGGTGATCAGGAGGGCGCCGCCGGCCGCCCGCACCGCCGCCTCGAGCCGCCCGAGACAGCCGTCGACCGTCTCGACCGCCGCGACCGCCGCCGCCATGATCCCGGTGTGGCCGACCATGTCCGTGTTGGCGTAGTTGACGACGATGAGGTCGTACGTCCCGCTTTCGATCGCCGCCACCAGCCGGTCGGTGACCTGCGGCGCCGACATCTCCGGCTGCAGATCGTAGGTCGCCACCGTGGGCGACGGCTCGAGGATCCGGTCCTCGCCGGGAAACTCGGCTTCGCGGCCGCCGTTGAGGAAGAACGTCACATGCGCATATTTCTCGGTCTCGGCGATGCGCAGCTGGCGCAGCCCGGCATCGGCGATCACCTGGCCGAGCACGCCGGGCAGGTCCGCTGTCGGAAACAGCGCCCCCATCAGCGGCGCCAGCGCGGTCGAGTATTCGACCATGCCGGCGGCGGCGGCGAAGGCAATGCGCCGGGCCCGCGGGAATGCATCGAACCCCGGGTCGAGCAGCGCCGTCAGGATCTCGCGGGCGCGGTCGGCGCGAAAGTTCGCCATCAGCACGCCGTCGCCGTCGCGCATGCCCGCATAGCCGCCGATCACCGCCGGCTTCATGAACTCGTCGGTGACGTTTTCGGCATAGCTCGCGTCGACCGCCGCGAGCGCCTCGTCGAAGGGTGCGCCGTCGCCGTCCGCCAGCGCCGCGTAGGCCTGCTCGACCCGGGCCCAGCGCTTGTCGCGGTCCATCGCGTAGTAGCGGCCGGTGACCGTCGCCACCGCCGCCCGGGGCGCGGCCTGCATGAACGCTTCGAGATAGGCGCGGGCACTGGCGGGCGGCGTGTCGCGTCCGTCGAGAAAGGCGTGGACCACGACCGGCACCCCGGCATCGCAGAGCAGGTTGGCCAGCGCCGCGACGTGATCCTGGTGCGAGTGCACGCCGCCGGGCGAGATCAGGCCCATGAGGTGCGCCGTGCCGCCGCTGTCCCGCAGCGCGGCGACGAATTCGCGCAGCGCCGGCAGCGCCGCCAGGGAGCCGTCGGCGATCGCGGCGTCGATGCGCGGCAGGTCCTGCATGACGACGCGGCCGGCGCCGATATTCATGTGGCCGACCTCGGAGTTCCCCATCTGGCCGTCCGGCAGCCCGACCTCACCGCCGGATGCATCGAGCCGCGCATGCGGACAGGTCGCCTTGAGCCGGTCCCACACCGGCGTGTCGGCGGCGGCGATCGCGTTGTCGTCCGGCGCGTCGCGCTCCCCCCATCCGTCGAGGATGCACAGGACGACGGGCCGCAGCCTGGGCGAATCGGTCATGGTCGGTAAGTTCCAGTACGCATTCTGGGCGATATATATCCGCTATCGGAAGTCTGTACAAATACTGTCAAACAATGGGTATCGGGCAGCGAATCCCGGCGGCGCCGCTCAGCCCCGGTGGTAGGGGTGGCCGGCGAGGATCTGCTGCGCGCGGTAGATCTGCTCCATCAACATGGCGCGGACCAGCATGTGCGGCCAGGTCTGGCGGCCGAACGACAGCAAAAGGTCGGCGCGGTCGCGCACCGGGACCGACAGACCCTCGGCGCCGCCGATCACGAAGACGGCGCAGGCCCGTCCCTCGTCGCGGCTGTCGGCGACGAGCCGTGCGAAATCCTCGCTCCGGCAGTTGCGTCCGCCCGCGTCGAGGGCCACGACCAGCGCGTCCGGGGGGATGGCCGCAAGGATCAGCTCGCCTTCCCGCTCCCTGAGCGCGGCCGGCGGCAGCGGGCGCTTTTCCTCGATCTCGCGCAACCGCAACGGCCAGGTGACGCGCTTGGCATAGGAATCGTAAAGATCGCGCTCGGGCCCGGCCCGGGCCCGCCCGACGGCCAGAATCTCGAGGCGCATGCGGCCCAGCCGTCAGCCGCCGGCGGCGGCCTGGCCCGGCGCGGCGGCGGGCCCCCACAGCTTGTCGAGCTTGTAGAACTCGCGGACCTCCGGGCGGAACAGGTGGACGACGACGTCTCCCGCGTCGACCAGCACCCAGTCGCATTGGGGCTGGCCCTCCACCGCGACCGATTTCAGCCCCGAAGCCTTGAGTTTTTCGAGAAGGTGGTCGGCCATCGCGCCGACCTGGCGTTGCGACCGCCCGGAGGCGATCACCATGAAGTCCGCCAGTGTGGACTTGCCCGACAGATCGATGACGGTTTCATCCTCTGCCTTGTCATCCTCCAGCGATGCCATGATCACTGACAGGAGACTCTGGGAGCTCTTCGGCTTCCCGGATTTCCTCGGTATGGCTGTATTCCCTTTGCTCGTTGCCCAAACTCATTTGTCCCGGCGCCTCGCCGATCGCGACGCCCGGATCGCTGTCGCCGTGGCCGGATGTGCCCTGCAATGCAAGAACACCCAGGCTGGCGAGGTCCGCCCCGCAAGCGCCCCGGCTGCCGATTCCCGCATGCGGAACCGGGCGAACCGCTGCGCGGCCGGGCCCGACAGCGCCCTTAGAGAATAGGGTCGTCGGGCGAAGACTGCAATGGGCACATGCCCGAACAGCTCGGGCCAGCGATGCCAGCGCGGCAGTTCGATTAGGTTGTCGGCCCCGATCAGCCAGACGAACCGCGCCCCGGGGCAGCGCGCGCGCAGCGCCGCCACCGTGTCCACCGTGTAGCGCGTGCCGAGGCGCAGCTCGATGTCGGTCGCGCGGATGCGGCGGTCGGGGATCAGGGCGCGCGCCGCGGCCAGGCGCTCGGCGAGCGGCGCCATGCCGGCCTTCGGCTTCAGCGGGTTCTGCGGCGACACCAGCCACCACACCGCATCGAGGCGCAGCCGCTTCAGCGCCAACAGGCTGACGTGCAGATGGCCCGCATGGGCCGGGTTGAACGACCCGCCCAGGAGACCGATGCGCCGGCGGGACCGGCATCCCGCGCCCGGATCGCTGCGCATTGCCCGTTTCATGCTCCCGGCACGGCCCGAACGGCCGCGCCCCCGTTGACGTCCGCCCGATCATCGGGCCTGCATGTCATGGCACAGATCGCCGCCCGACGGAACGCCCTATCGGGCCGGCGGGTGCGCCGCCGGCGGGAGCGGAGGCACAAACCGGCGCCGATTTCCCGACCGCTTAACGGTTTGTTTAGTCTATAAACGGTAGATGCAACGATGGCGGACAACCGAGGGTAGGGTGTTCAGGCATACAAGACTGGCCCATTCAGCAGGAGGAGGTGGCAGTGGCACGATACCCTGGTTTCAAGGAACGCATCGATTTGCAACTGTCGGATGGCTTCGCCGGCCTGATCCGGCATGTTCGCGCGCATGGCGGCGCGCTCTATGCCCTGCCCGCATTGTTGGTCGGGCTGTCGATCCTCTCGGGCTGCGCCACCCTGTCTGCGGAGGAGTGCCTTGCCGCGGACTGGTACACGATCGGCGTCGAGGATGGATCCCGCGGCGCGCCGATTTCGCGCATCGGCGCGCACCGCAAGGCGTGCGCCGAGGTCGGCGTGCAGCCGGACATGGCCCGCTACAACGACGGTCGCGCCCTCGGCCTGCAGTCGTATTGCACCCGTGAGCGGGGCTACGCGGAAGGCGAAAACGGCCGGACCTACAACGGCGTCTGCCCGCCCCACCTGGAGCCGCTGTTCATGCAGGGCTACCTCGCCGGGCAGGATCGCTATCGGCTCAAGCAGGACATCCGGCGCCTCGAACGCGAGCTGGCCGAGGTCCGCGGGGAGATCGACGAGATCAGAACCAATCTCGACCAAGGCTATACGATCGACGACAAGGGCAAGAAGCACCCACTCAACAAGTACGAGCGCGACGCCATGTACGAGCGCCTGCTGGCGCTCGGCAGAGAAGAGGGTCGCCTCGAAGGCGAGATCTCGGCGCTGCGCAACAGTCTCGCCGGCTCCTGAACCGGCGACACGCGGGGCGGCCATGCGACCGCCCCCGCGGTCCCATCTGCCCCGACCGGACGACTCCGGCCGCGGGCTGCGTCGGACGAGCGCCGACGCGGTACATGTTTGCCGAACCGGTCTGTTCTGATACCGTCGCCGCGGGGCGGCGCAGCCGTTAGGGCAATTCCGGCCGGATTCGTTGCGGGACGCCGCCCCCGGCGAAGCGGCAGCCGGCAAGGGGGATTTCGTGAGTGACTGTCTCAAATCGCGCATGCGCGCGGGTTCCGCGATCGCCGGCTGCTGGATTCACCTGTTCAACGACCTCGCGTCGGAGATCGTCGGCCAGGCCGGCTACGATTTCGCGATGATCGACCTGGAGCACGGCCCGGGCGACATCATGGACACGATATCCGTGATGCAGGCCCTCGGGCCCGGCTGCGGCGCCCTGGTGCGGGTGCCCGGGAACGACCCGGTCTGGGTCAAGCGCGTGCTCGATGCCGGAGCCGAGGGCGTCATGGTCCCCGCGGTCAACAGCCGCGAGGAGGCGGAGGAGGCGGCGGCCGCCTGCCACTATGCGCCACGGGGCTTGCGCGGCATGGCGGCCGTGCTCGCGCGGGCGGCCGATTACGGGGCGGACTGGCCGGACTATGTCCGGCGCATCGAGGAAGAGGTGCTCGTGATCTGCCAGATCGAAACCGGGGCGGCGGTCGCCAACGCCGCCGAGATCGCCGCGGTGGCGGACGTCGACCTGCTTTTCATCGGCCCCTTCGACCTGTCGGCCTCGATGGGGCATCTCGGCGAGCCCGACCATCCCGAGGTCCAGGCGGCCATCGCGGAGGTGGAGGCCACGGCGAAGGCCGCCGGAAAGCTGCTCGGCGGGATTGCGACGCCCGGCCGGAACGTGGCGGCGCTTCTGGCGGCCGGATACGACATGATCCTGCAGGATTCGGACCTGACCCTGCTGCGCGACAGCGCGCGGGCAAGCGCCGCGGAACTCGGGACGATGACCCGCGCCCGTCGCGCCCCCGGCTGACGCGGCGCCCGGGCGCGCGACGCGGGTCGCGCCGCTACGGCCGCGTCTGGCCGCTTCCCCGCACGACGTATTTGTAGGTCGTCAGCTGTTCTGCGCCGACCGGCCCGCGCGCGTGCAGCCGGCCGGTCGCGATGCCGATCTCGGCGCCCATGCCGAACTCGCCGCCATCGGCGAACTGGGTCGAGGCGTTGTGCATGACGATGCTGCTGTCGACGCGCGCAAGGAAGCGCTCGGCCGCCGCGGCATCGGCAGTGATGATCGAATCGGTGTGGTGGGAGCCGTGCCGGTTGATGAAGTCGACCGCCGCGTCTACGCCGTCCAGAACCTTCACGGCGATGATCGCATCGAGATATTCGGTTTCCCAGTCCGCATCGCCCGCCGCCACGATGCGCGCATCTATGCGCTGCGCCTCGTCGTCGCCGCGCACCTCGCACCCCGCCTTCGCCAAGTCGCCGACGATGTCCGGCAACAACGCCGCCGCGACCGACCGGTCGATCAGCAGGTTCTCCGCCGCGCCGCAGATGCCGGTGCGCCGCATCTTGGCGTTCAGCGTCACCTCTTGCGCCATCGCGGCGTCCGCCGCCTCGTGCACGTAAACGCTGCAGATGCCCTCGAGATGGGCGAGGACGGGCACGCGGGACTCCGCCATCACCCGCTCGATCAGCGATCGTCCGCCGCGCGGAACGATGACGTCGATCAGGTCGGGCATGGTCAACATCGCCCCGACCGCCGCCCGGTCGCGGGTCGGCGGCACCTGGATCGCTGCGGCCGGCAGCCCGGCCCGCGTCAGCCCGGCCTGCAGGCATTCGGCGATGATCGTCGAGGAATGGAAGCTCTCGGAGCCGCCGCGCAGGATCGCCGCGTTGCCGGCCTTCAGGCACAGGCCGCCGGCGTCGGCGGTGACGTTCGGCCGCGACTCGTAGATGATGCCGATGACGCCGAGCGGCACACGAACCCGGGCAATGCGCAGCCCGTTCGGGCGGTCCCATTCCGCCAGCACCGTGCCCAGCGGATCGGGCAGGGCGGCGACCTCCTCGAGCCCCCTTGCCATCGCCTCGATGCGGTCCGGCGTCAGCAGCAGCCGGTCCATCAGCGCCGCCGACAGACGTTTTTCCTTGCCGAAGGCCATGTCCTTGGCGTTTTCCTCTTCGATTCGGCCCGCAGTGGCGCGGATCTCGGCGGCCGCCGCCGTCAGCGCCCGGCTGCGCGACTCGCCGTCCGATTGCGCCAGCGTCCGCGCGGCTTCGCGGGCGGTTTCGGCGATGCGTCGCATCGCGCCGGCGATATCGTCGGCCTGCAGCACGGTTACGTTTGCCATCGGTCCTGCCTTCCGTCTTTCGTCCGTCGGTCAATCCAGCGCCAGATCGTCCCGGTGGATCAATTCATCGCGCCCACGATAGCCGAGTATGGCCTCGATTTCACCGGTCTTGTGGCCGGCGATGCGGGCCGCATCGGCGGCCGAATAGGCGCTGAGGCCGCGGCCGATCTCGCCGCCGTCGCTGCCGCGCACGGTCACGAGGTCGCCCCGCTCGAAGCGGCCGCGCACCGACATGACGCCGGCCGGCAAGAGGCTGCCGCCGCGTTTGAGAGCGCGCGCGGCGCCATCGTCGATCACCAGTTCGCCGCGCGCCTTCAGCGAGCCGGCGATCCAGCGCTTGCGGGCGGTGCGCGGGTTGGCGGACGACACGAACCAGGTGCAGCGCCCGCCGTCGAGAAGCCTGGCCACCGCGTGCAGGCTGTGGCCTTCGGTCAGCACCATATGGCAGCCGGCGCCGAGAGCGATCCTTGCGGCCTGCACCTTGGTGATCATGCCGCCGGACGAATAGCCCTCCGGCGCCGCCCCGGCCATGCCCTCGACCTCCGCCGTGATCTCACGAATCTCCGGGATGTGCCGGGCGTCGGGCACCTTGCGCGGGTCGGCCTCGTACATGCCGTCGATGTCGGACAGCAGGATCAGCACCTCGGCGCTGATCATCGCCGCCACGCGAGCGGCCAGACGGTCGTTGTCGCCGTAGCGGATCTCCTGCGTCGCCACGGTATCGTTCTCGTTGATCAGCGGTACCGCCCCCAGCGTCAGCAGCTGGTTCAGCGTGCTGCGGGCATTGAGGTGCCGGCGCCGCTCCTCGGTGTCGTCGAGCGTCACCAGCACCTGCGCCACCGTGATGCCGTGACGTTTCAGCGCTTCCTGCCAGGCATGGGCAAGGATGATCTGGCCGGTGGCCGCGGCGGCCTGCTTTTCCTCGAGCCGCAGCGCCCGTCCGGTGAGGCCGAGATGGCGGCGGCCGGCGGCGATGGCGCCGGAGGAGACCACCGCGACCTGCTGGCCGCGATCGTGCAGCATGGCGACGTCCTCGGCCAGGGCGGCAAGCCAGTCATGGCGGATCTTGCCGGTGGCATCATCGACCAGCAGCGCCGAGCCGATCTTGATGATCAGCCGCCGCGCCTTGGCGATGCGATCGAGGTCGGCCTTCATGGCGTCCACTCCGCGCCGTTGGAAATACCGTCCGTCGCGGCGTTGCCGGCCTGGCGGTCGGCGCGGGCGCGCCGGATTTCGGCGAGCAGGGCAGACAACACCGCGTCGACCCCGCGCTTCGAGACGCCGGACAGAACGTGCACGGCGGCACCGGTCTCCGCCTCCAGCGCCGCGCGGCGCTCTTCGATCAGCGCCTCGTCGAGGGCGTCCGACTTATTGAGGCCGACGATCTCCGGCTTGTCGGCAAGGCCGCCGCCATACTCCTGAAGCTCGTGCCGCACGGTGCGGTAAGCTGCGGCGACGTCGTCCTGCGTGCCGTCGACGAGGTGCAGCAGAACGCTGCAGCGCTCGATATGGCCGAGGAACCGGTCACCGAGGCCGTGGCCCTGATGGGCACCCTCGATCAGGCCGGGGATATCGGCCAGCACGAACTCCGCCTCCTCGGCATAGACCACGCCCAGCTGCGGATGCAGGGTGGTGAACGGATAATCGGCGATCTTCGGCCGGGCCCGGGAGGTCGCCGCCAGGAAGGTCGATTTCCCGGCATTGGGCAGGCCGACCAGGCCGGCATCGGCGATCAGCTTCAGGCGCAACCGGATCCGCATCTCCTGGCCTGGCCAGCCGGGATCGGCGCGGCGCGGCGCGCGGTTGGTCGAGGATTTGAAATGCAGGTTGCCGTGGCCGCCGTCGCCGCCCGTGAGCAGCACCACCTCCTGCCCGGGCCAGCTCAGGTCGGCGATGATCTCATCGGTGGCGTCGTCGAGAATCTCGGTGCCGACGGGAACCTTGAGGACCACCGACTTGCCGCCGGCGCCGGTGCGCTGCCGGCCCATGCCGGGGCGGCCGTTCCTGGCCTTGAAATGCTGCCGGTAGCGGAAATCGATCAGCGTGTTCAGCCCGTCCACGGCGACCGCGATGACATCGCCGCCACGGCCGCCGTCACCGCCGTCCGGGCCGCCGAACTCGATGTATTTCTCGCGCCGGAAGCTCATGCAGCCGGCGCCGCCGTCACCGCTCCTGATATAGACCCGGGCCTCGTCGAGGAATTTCATGACACTGGGCCCCGGCCTTGCGCTTCATCGCGCCAGCATTCGAAATTTCGATGCGTCACCGCCACGCCCCGCGCCGCGCAATGCTCCATGCTCTCGCCGGTGAAGCGGAAACCGCACTTCTTCAATACCCGCCCGGATTCGGGATTGTCCAGGAAATGGCCCGAGACCAACCTGTCCGCGCCCAGTTCCTCGAAGGCGAAACGCACCGCCCGCCGTGCCGCCTCCGTCGCAAGACCCTTGCCCCACCAGTGTTCGCCGAGCCAGTAGCCCAGCACGTAAACGCCCATCCCCTTGCGCCTGAGAGAAACGGCGCCGGCCGCTGCGCCGCCCGGATAGATGCAGAAGGTAATCTCGTGTCCGCTGTTCCAGTCGGATTCATGCGACGCGATCCAGTCCTCGGCCATGTCGCGCGTGTAGGGATGCGGTACGCGCGACAGCATCCGCGCGATCTTCCACTCGCTGCAATGCGCCTGCACGGCGGCCGCGTCTTCCGCGCAGAAGGGACGCAGCAGCAGCCTTTCGGTCTTCAGCGTCGGAATCGCGGGTGTCATCGGGCTGGTCCCGCGGAGGAGGTTATGAAAAAGAGGGAGATGGCATCCCATCTCCCTCCTCCGCATTCTCGGTTCAGCGATGGGCGCCACCTGCGGTGGACGGCCCACCGCGGCGTCACTCGGCCGGCGACGGGGTCGGCTCCACCGACACGATGGTGCGCGCGCGGGTCTTGCGGAACGCCACCCGCCCCGCCGCGGTGGCGAAGATCGTGTGGTCCTTGCCGATGCCGACATTGTCGCCGGGATGCACCTTGGTGCCGCGCTGGCGGATGATGATGTTGCCGGGCACGACCGCTTCGCCGCCGTATTTCTTGACGCCGAGGCGGCGGCCCGCGGAATCGCGGCCGTTGCGTGAGCTGCCGCCCGCCTTCTTGTGTGCCATCGCTCGTTACTCCTTTAGTCTTTCTTCTTCGCGGCGGGCTTCTTCGCCGGGGCTTTCTTGGCCGGCGCCTTCTTGGCCGGCGCCTTCTTGGCCGGCGCCTTCTTCGCCCCCGCGGGCTTCGCAGTTGCCTTCTTCGCCGCCGGCTTTTTGGCCGGCGCCTTCTTGGCGGCCGGCTTGGCTTCGGCCTTCTTGGCGGCTGGCTTGGCTTCGGCCTTCTTCGCCGCCGGCTTGGCCTCCGCCTTCTTCGCTGCCGGCTTGGCCTCCGCCTTCTTGGCCCGCGCTTTCTTCGGCGCCGCCTCGGCCGCGGGCATATCCGACGCGGCGTCGATCACATCCTGCGTCTCGGCGGCGGGCTTGGCCTTCTTGGCCTCCGCCTTCGGGGCCGCCTTCTTCTCCGCCGCCTTCGGCGCCGGCTTCTTCACTTCCGCCGTCGTCGGTGCCGCCTTCGCGGCCTTCTTGCCGCCGGTCACGATATCGGTGATGCGCAGCGCCGTCAGGTCCTGCCGGTGGCCGGCCTTGCGGCGGTAGTTCTTGCGCCGCTTCTTCTTGAACACGATGATCTTCTCGCCGCGGGTCTGCTCGAGCACCGTCGCCGCGACGTGCGCACCGGCGACGAGCGGCGATCCCACCGTCTGGCCCTTGTCGTCGCCGACCATCAGCACCGCGTCCAGCTGCACGGTGGTGCCGGCCTCGCCGGGCAGTCTTTCGACCACGATGACGTCGTTCTTGGCGACCTTGTACTGCTTGCCGCCCGTCTTGATCACTGCATACATGGGTCCAGCTTCCACTTCCCGCCCGGCGCGGGGCAAAACGAAGGGCGGGCCGGCGCAAGGGGGCCCGCAGCGAAACGTGGCGGCACTATATTCAGCCGCGCGTTCAAGTCAACCGGCAAATGGCGGCTCCGCCGCCCCGTGCGGCAAAGCGCGACGCACCTGCGCGCCGGGGCCCGGACCGCCGGATCTGGCGGTGTGGAGCGGCCGTTCCCATATCCCGAGGCGGGCCGGATCACGCCGCTTGCGGCGGCCCGGCGATTTCGCTAGGTTCGCCCGCGCCCGTCCCGGGCAGCGCAGTTGCGGAGAGGTGCCGGAGTGGTCGAACGGGGCGGTCTCGAAAACCGTTGTGCGCTTTGCGTACCGTGGGTTCGAATCCCACCCTCTCCGCCAGATTTCCTATGCCACATGCCTTGCCATGTCGCCGGCTCTGACCCTTCGCCCGGGCCCGCGGTCGCACTTTAACAGGATCCCGCATCCGCGATGGTCGTGCGGTGCATGTGGCGCGGCGTGCCGGCGTCGTAGTCCCCGGTGCCGCTGTGCAGCAGCGCGCGGTTGTCCCACATGACGACGTCGCGCGTTCGCCACCGGTGCCGCAGCACCCATTCGGGCCGCGTCATGTGGCGGTACAGGTAATCGAGCAGCAGCGCGCTCTCGGCGTCGCGCATGCCCTCGATGCGCACCGTGAAACCCGGATTGACGAACAGGCATTTGCGGCCGGTTCCGGGATGCACCCGCACCACCGGGTGGGCGACCGGCGGCCGCCTGTCGAGCGTGTCCTGCGCCACCCCGAGCGAGGTCGTATTGTGGCGGCCGAAGGCGTGGCCGAACTCGTGGATCGCGGTCAACCCCTCGAGCATCCCCTGCATCACCGGCGAGAGCTGCTCGAAGGCGTGCGCGGTGCTGGCGAACATGGTATCGCCGCCGACCGGCGGCACCTCCAGCGCATACATCACAGAGCCGAGCGACGGCCGTTCCTCGTAGGTGAGGTCGGAGTGCCAGTACTGGCCGGCGTCGGGCCGGCCCTGGCGGACGCCATCGATGACCACGTTCGACAGCCGGTAGATCTCGGGATAGCCGTCCAGCAGGTCCTCGGCGAACACGTGCACCATCAAGGGCCCGAAGCGCCGGCTGAAGGCGATGTGCTGCTCCGGCGTCAGCTCCTGGTCGCGGAACACCAGCACGGAATGGCGGTCGAAGGCCTCGCGGATCGCCTCGAAGGTCCCGTCCGCCAGCGGCCGCGACAGGTCGACACTGGCGACCTCGGCGCCGAGCACCGAGGTGATCGGCCGGATCTCCGGTGCGTCGTTCGCGGACATGCCTCTCCCCGTCCGGTTCCCGTCCAGGGCCACAAGCTAGCAGGAACCCGGGGCGCCGACAAACGGCGCGCGGAGGGGCCAGTCCCCGCGCCTGGCTCCACGCAGCCGGAAGAAATGTGGGGGATTTAACAGAATGTTCATCTCCATGGTCTTTTCTCGCGATAGGAGAATCCGCCCGTTCCCCCAAGAGGTCCCAAATGACTCGCCACACCTCCCCCACGATCCCGCATGCGCAATCACCGGCCGACCGTCGGCCCCGGCATCATGCGCTGACAACCGCCGCGCTGTCGATGGCGGCCCTGTGCCTTACCGTGCTGGCGTCGCCGGCGGCGGCGCAGTGGGCCGCGCCGAGCCTGTTCGCCGAGCCGCCGGTGCCGGCCGCAGCCGCGCCGCACGGTCTCGAGGCCGTCGAGGGCATGATGGACGCCGCGCCGGCACTGCGGGGATTGGGGCGCCTGCGCCTGCAGCTGCCGGGCGGCGGCATGGTGCAGATGGCGCGCGACGGGTTCGAGCGCCGGCGCAACGGCGACGTCACCTGGCGCGGCCGCATCGTCGGCGAGGACGACAGCCGGGTCATACTGACCATACGGAACGGCTACGTCGCGGGACGCATCTTCCGCGGCCTCGACGAGTACGAAATCCGCCCGGGACCGGGCCGCAGCCATGTGATCGAGCGGGTCGATACCAGCATCGAGCCGGTGGACGAGCATGTCGCGCCGGATGTCGATTACAGCGACGACCCCGATCCGGGCGGTCTCGGGACCGGCTTTCCGCCTCCCTATACCAACAGTCCCGACAACATCCAGCTGCTGGTGTTCTATACGCAGCAGGCGCTGGCTACGGCCGGGGGCGAACAGCAGATCGAGGCGCGCATCCAGTCGATGGTCGATCAGGCCAACGCCGCCTTCATCGACAGCGGTATGATCGCAAGGATTTCCCTCATCCGCGCCGAGGAGATCGCCTACGCCGAGACAGGGGACGTCAGATCGGCCCTCGACTGGCTGGTCGGGATAAACCCGGACGGCTCTTACAATTACGGCGTTCTGGCCATCACGGCCAAGCGCCAGTTCTTCGGGGCCGATCTGGTTTCGATGATCGTCGACAACGAAGGCTTGTGCGCCGGCGCCGCCTACGTGATGAACAACCCGGGTAATTCCTTCGCGTCCTATGCCTATAGCGTATCGGCCCTGAGCTGCGGCGCCGGGACCCTGGCGCATGAGATCGGCCACAATATGGGGTTCGAGCATAATCCCGAGGACAGCCCCCGACCATATTCCCTTCCGTGGTGGCCGTACAGCGTGCCGACGTCCTACCCCTGGTCCTTCGGCCATTATGTGGACGGCTCGTTCCGGACGATCATGTCCTATGCGACGCCGTGCCTGTCGGGCTGCCCGAAGGCGCTCCTGTTTTCGAATCCGGACATCAGTTTCCTGGGGTCGCCGACAGGCATCGTCGACCAGCGCGACAACGCACGGACCGGCGACCTGACGGCGCCGATCGTCACCAACTTCATGGATGCGGTCACCGGCGCCGTGGTCAACCGCCGGGTGATCGCCGCCACCGACGACGTCGAGGAGATGGCCGACGGATCGATCGTCCTCGACAGCCCCGTCCTCGACCTGGGCGGCGTCCAGGCGGTCGGCCTGCGCTTCCAGAACATCCACATTCCGCCGGGGATGCGGATCGATTCCGCCTATCTCGAATTCGAGGCCGCCGATCTCGGCAGCGTGGCGACATCCGTCGAGATCCGTGCCGAGGCCGCGGACAACGCGGCGCCGTTCTCGACATCCCCGTTCGACGTGACTGGGCGGCCGGCAACGCTGGCCTCGGTGCCCTGGGATGTTCCGGCCTGGGACGCGGTGACGGAGAAACATTATTCGCCCGACATCTCCGCCGTCGTCCAGGAAGTGCTGGACCGCCCGGGCTGGCTGGAGAACAACAGCCTGGTCATCACCGTCGAGGGGATCGGGCTGCGCACGGCATTGTCCCATGACGGCGATGCGGTATCGGCGCCGCTCCTCCATATCGAATACGCCTCGCCGGACCGGCCCGAGACCATCGAGGCACCGGTCGCGGCTTTCAGCTACAGCTGCACGGGGCTGACCTGCACCTTCACCGACCAATCGACGGACGCCGACGGGACCATCGTCTCCTGGTGGTGGTCTTTCGACAATTACCCGTTCACCTATTCCACCCAGGAACAGAACCCGACGGTCACTTTTCCGGCCGATGGCGCCTACTACGTGCTGCTGGATATCTTCGATGACCAGGGTTGGCAGGGCGTAGCCGAGAAAACGATCAATGTACGTGCTGCCAACATCGACCCGGTCGCCACGGACAACGCCTATACGACCGACCAGGACGTCGCGGTCAGCGGCAACGTGCTCACTGACGGCGTGCCCGACAGCGATCCCGAAAATGACCCGCTGAGCGTCGTCGGGAACAGCAGTCCACTCAACGGCACAGTGACGATCGCCGCCGACGGGGCCTTTACCTATACGCCGTCCGCCAGCTTCGTCGGGGTCGACAGCTTTACTTATACGATCGACGACAGCCATGGCGGTACTGCCACGGCGACCGTGACCATTACGGTCAATGCAGTCAACATTGCACCGGTCGCCACGGACAACGTCTATACGACCAACGAGGATGTGGCTGTCAGCGGCAATGTTCTGACCGACGGTGTGCCCGACAGCGATGCCGATGGTGACCCAATCACGGTTACCGCGATTACCGGCCCGTCGTTCGGTAGGGTGACGATCACGGCGGATGGCGCTTTCAGTTATTACCCTGACACCGACTTCTTCGGGTCCGACAGCTATTCATACACGGTGAGCGACGGCAATGGCGGCGCCGCCACGGCGACGGTGACCATTACGGTCAATCCGGTCAGCGACATGCCTGTGGCCAGCGCCAATGACTACACGACCGACGAAGATGTCGCGGTCAGCGGCAATGTCATAGCCGATGGCGTCCCCGACAGCGATGTTGATGGCGACACGCTGACGGTCACGGCGAACACCAGTCCGCTGAACGGTACGCTGACGATGTCGGCGAACGGCGCCTTCACCTACGCGCCCGCACCGGAATTCTCAGGCACAGACAGCTTCGATTATACGATCAGCGACGGGACCGGCGGCACCGCATCGGCGACGGTCAGCATCACCGTAAACACGGTCAACGACTTGCCGGTTGCGACCGGCAATGCCTATGCGGTCGACGAGGATACGGTGCTGCAGGGCGATGTCATAAATGACGGCATCCCCGACAGCGATGCCGAAGGCGATCAGCTGATAGTTACAAGCCACACCAATCCGATGTTTGGCGAGGTGGTGGTGGGGATCCTTGTCAACAATGTCATAGTGCGAACGCGAGGCAAAGGCGATTTCACCTATACGCCGAACGCCGATTTCCACGGCACAGACAGCTTTGAATATACTGTCGCGGATCTTGAGGGCGGCACTGCCACCGCGACCGTCACGATCACGGTGAATCCGGTCAACGATGTCCCGGTGGCGGCCTTTCACCTTGACTGCGTGGACCTGACCTGCAGCCAAACCGACGAGTCCGTGGATCGGGACGGTACGATCGCCTCGTGGTCCTGGAATTTCGGCGATGGCGTCACCTCGACCCTCCAGAACCCAACGCATACCTACGCCGCGGACGGCATCTATACCATCACCCTGACGGTGACCGATGACGGCGGCGCCTCCGACGTTGCGAGCCAGAGCATCCATGTGATGGTCGGGAATATTTCCCCGCTGGCCACCGATAACACCTACACCACAGACGAGGACCTCGCGGTCAATGGAAATCTGCTAACCGATGGCGTCCCCGATAGCGATGTCGATGGCGACGCGCTGACGGTGACGGCGAATACCAGCCCGTTGAACGGCACGGTGACGGTGGCCCCCACCGGTGCCTTCACCTTCACGCCGAACCCCGACTTCAACGGGTCCGACAGCTTTGTCTATACAGCTGGCGACGGCAATGGCGGCAGCGACACGGCAACCGTCACGATCACGGTCAATCCGGTCAACGACGCACCGGTCGCAACGGACAACAGTTACACGACCGACGAAGACGTGCCCCTGCGAATGAACGTCTTGCAGGATGCCGTGCCCGACAGCGATATCGACGGCGACGTACTGGTGGTGACCGGCAGGACCGGCGCACAATCCGGCAGTTTGTCCGGAAGCTTTGCCGGAGGCGAACTCAGTTATACACCGGGAGCCAATTTCAACGGCACAGACAGCTTTACCTATACGATCAGCGACGGTAATGGCGGCACCGACACGGCGGCCGTCACCATCACGGTAACCGCTGTCAACGATCCGCCGGTCGCATCTTTCTTCGCCGCCTGCACCGTCCTGGACTGCACGTTCTCCAACAGTTCGAGTGATGTCGAGGGTCCGATTACGTGGTTATGGGATTTTGGCGACGGCACCACATCGACGGTAGAATTGCCAACTCACAGTTATGCCGCCGCGGGAAGCTACACGGTAACCCTGACAGTTACCGACGATCAGGGTGCCACGGATACGCGCGCACGGACATTCTTCGTGGGCAACAACCCGCCGGTCGCAACGAACAACGCCTATACGCTCGATGAAGATACCACGATCAGCGGCAATTTCCTGACAGACGGAACGCCGGACAGCGATCCTGACGGCGACCCGCTGACGTTTTCGGCTCAAACCCGGGATTTGTACGGTACAGTTTCAATCAACGCTGACGGCTCTTTCGTCTATACGCCAGTACCGGATTACCCTGCGTCTCCATATGATTTTCCTGTATCTGACTCCTTCACGTACTCCATCAGCGACGGTAAGGGCGGCTTCGATTCGGCGACGGTCACATTCTGGATCAATCCGATCAACGATGCTCCGGTGGCGAAGTTTTATCATTATTGCAACGGCTTGTACTGTCGCCTTGTCGACCAATCGACGGACGTCGAGGGTCCGATCTCATCATGGTCTTGGGATTCCGGCGACGGCGCCACCTACACAATTCAGTCCCCCTTTCACAAATACTCGGCCTACGGTGCATATACCGTCTCTTTGACGGTAACCGATGGCGGGGGTCTCACCCATACGGTAACCAAGACCCTGGATAATCCCAATTACGCGCCGGTCGGCACGGATAACTACTATACGACCACCGTCGATACGCCGATTACCGGGAATGTGCTGAAAGACGGCACACCGGACAGTGACGCCAACGGCGACGGCCTGAGGGCCGCATTGAATGACGGTCTGATTTCCGGCGAAGCGTCGATTGGAATCAGCGGATTTCTTACTTACACACCGGCCGCCGGATTCGTCGGGAAGGAAAGCTTCACTTACACGGTCAGCGACGGCCATGGCGGCAGCGATACGGCCATCGTGACCATCACTGTAAACCCGGCCAATACTGCGCCGGTGGCCACGGACAATGCCTACACGACGGTCGAGAATGTCGCGGTCAGTGGCAACGTGCTGACCGACGGGACACCGGACAGCGATGCCGACGGCGACGCGCTCTCGGTCACGGCCAATAGCAGCCCGCTCAACGGAAACGTGGCCGTCGCCGCGAACGGTGTCTTCACCTACACGCCCGGCACGAATTTCAACGGCACCGACAGTTTCACCTACACGGTGAGCGACGGCACGACCACCGCGACCGCAACGGTCACGATCACGGTGACCCCGGTCAATGATCCGCCGGTCGCGTCATTCGGCTCCGATTGCACGGGCCTCACCTGCGCCTTCACCGACGCCTCGACCGATGTCGAAGGGCCAATCGCATCCTGGTCGTGGTCGTTCGGCGACGGCAGCGTGTCCACGCTGCAGAACCCGACGCATGTCTATGCCGGCGCCGGAACCTACACCGTGTCCCTGACGGTCACGGACGGCGGGGGCGCCACCGCTCTCGCAACCCAATCGGTCACGGTTGCCAATACGGCCCCCGTGGCGACAGCCAACAGCTACACGGTAAACGAAGATACCGCGCTCAGCGGCAACGTGCTGCTCGACGGCACGCCGGACAGCGATGCCGACGGCGATCCCCTGACCGTCACGTCCAACACGACGGCCCTCAACGGTGCCGTCACGGTGGCCGCCACCGGCGCCTTCACCTACACGCCGAATGCCGACTTTAGCGGCGCCGACAGCTTCACCTACACGGTCAGCGACGGATCCGCGTCGGCGACCGCAACGGTGACGATCACGGTCAACCCCGTCAACGATGCGCCGGTGGCGGCCTTCAGCCATAGCTGCGCCGGCCTCACCTGCGCCTTCACAGACGGGTCCTCGGACATCGAGGGCACCATCGCCGCCTGGTCCTGGACTTTCGGCGACGGCTCCGTGTCCTCGGTACAGAACCCGGCGCACAGCTACGCCACCTACGGAACTTACGACGTGTCCCTGACGGTCACGGACGGAGGCGGCGCCAGCAACACGGTGACCCAGACAGTGACCGTGGCGAACACCGCCCCGGTGGCGACGGCCAACGCGTATTCGACGACCGAGGATGTCGCACTCAGCGGGAATGTGCTGACGGACGGCACACCGGACAGTGATGCCGACGGCGATCCCCTGATCGTCACGGCCAACACGACACCCCTGAACGGTGCCGTCACGGTGGCCACCACCGGCGCCTTCACTTACACGCCAAATGCCGACTTCAACGGCTCCGACAGCTTCACCTATACGGTCAGCGACGGAATTGCCGCGGCAACGGCGAACGTTACCGTAACAGTGATCCCGGTGAATGACCCGCCGGTGGCGGCGTTCAGCTTTGACTGCACCAGCTTGACCTGTGCATTTTCGGATGACTCGACCGATGTCGATAGCACGATTGTCTACTGGTCCTGGGCCTTTGGCGATGGTTTCTTTTCGTCTGAGCAAAGTCCTGTCCATGACTACAACGTCGATGGGACCTATTCGGTGATCCTGTATGTGCGCGACAGCGACGGTTGGGTCAGCGAGATCACGCAGAGCCTGACGGTGATCAACGGGCTGCCGGTGGCCACCGACAACGATTACGCGACCGCCGAGGACACAGCGGTCAGCGGCAACGTGCTGACCGATGGCGTGCCGGACATCGACCCCGATGGCGATACGCTTACCGTTGGGCCCATCAGCAGCCCGTCCAATGGCACGCTGACGATAGCCGCGAACGGTGACTTCACATACACGCCCGCAGCCAATTTCTTTGGAACCGATGGATTCTATTATCACGCGGAGGACGGAAGAGGCGCCCGCGATGAGGCGTGGGTCACCATCACGGTGAACCCGGTCAACGATGCGCCGGTGGCCAGTTTCAGTGATAGCTGCGCCGGCCTGAATTGCGCCTTCGCGGACGGCTCGACCGATATCGAGGGCACGATCGCGTCCTGGTCGTGGACGTTCGGCGACGGCGCCGTGTCCACGCTGCAGAGCCCCACGCACAGCTATGCCGCGAACGGCACCTACACGGTCTCCCTGATGGTGACCGACAACGAGGGCGCGACCGACACGGCGACCCAGACGGTGACCTTGGCCAACACGGCCCCGGTGGCGACGGACAATGCCTACACCACCGCCGAGGATGTCGCGCTCAGCGGCAACGTGCTTCTCGACGGCACGCCGGACAGCGACGCCGATGGCGATGCGCTGACGGTCACGGCCAATAGTGCCGCGACCAACGGCACGGTCACGGTGGCGGCGAACGGCGCTTTCACCTACACGCCGGCCGCGGACTTCAACGGATCCGACAGCTTCAGCTACACCGTGAGCGACGGTGTCGCGACGGCCACGGCGACGATCACGATCACGGTGAGCCCGGTCAACGACGCGCCCGTGGCGACGGACGATGCCTACACCGCGGCCGAGGACACCGCGCTCAGCGGCAACGTCCTTCTCGACGGGGCGCCCGACAGCGACGCCGATGGCGACGCGCTTTCGGTCACGGCCAACAGCAACCCGCTCAACGGCACCGTCGCGGTGGGGGCGAATGGCGCTTTCACCTACATACCGAACACGGATTTCAACGGAACCGACAGCTTCAGCTACACGGTGAGCGACGGAATCGTCACGGCATCGGCCACGGTCACGATCACGGTGACGCCGGTCAACGATGCCCCGGTCGCCACGGCCAACGCCTATACCACCGCCGAGGATGTCGCGCTCAGCGGCAACGTGCTTCTCGACGGCACGCCGGACAGCGACGCCGACGGCGATGCGCTTTCGGTCACGGCGAACACGAGCCCGTTGAACGGTGCCGTCACGGTGGCGGCGAACGGCGCCTACACCTACACGCCGAACGCGGACTTCAACGGCACCGACAGCTTCAGCTACACGGTGAGCGACGGGCTCGCTGCGGCGACGGCGACCATCACGATCACGGTCACTCCGGTCAACGACGCGCCGGTGGCGACGGAAAATGCCTACACCACAAGCGAAGACACAACGCTGAGCGGCAACG
>JBFGQV010000035.1:0-22716 GCA_041563955.1 Alphaproteobacteria bacterium
GCAGAACATCGTCATTGGCGGCGCCGCCGGCGCCTTCCCGCCGATGATCGGCTGGGCCGCGGTGACCGGGTCGGTCTCGATCGAGTCGGTGGCGCTGTTCGCGTTGATCTTCTTCTGGACGCCGCCGCATTTCTGGTCGCTTTCGCTGTATCGCTGCGGCGACTACCAGGCCGCCGGCGTGCCGCTGCTGCCCGTCGTGGCCGGCAAGGCGGCGACCAAGCGGCAGATGCTGCTCTACACGCTGCTGCTGATTCCGGTGGCTTTGGCGCCGAGCCTCCTCGGCGTCGCCGGGTGGGTTTACGGCGCCGCATCGATCGCACTCAGCCTGGGGTTCGTCTCCGCCGCAATCGCCGTTCTGCGCAGCGACGGCGATGCGCCGGCAAAGCGGATGTTCCGCTATTCTCTCATCTACCTGGCAGCCCTGTTTGCGCTCCTGATCGTCGACGGGCCGGCGGGGTTGTCGGGATGAGCGGCACATGGCAACGATCGTGAGAAAAACGCCGCAAGGTCCCGCACGCGGGGATGATAACGGACCCGACCGGAGCGAACGGCAGCGCCGCCTGCGCAGTCGCAACCTCGTGGTGGCAGCCGTTCTCGGCGCGCTCGTCGTGCTGTTCTACATCGTGGCCATCGTCAAGATGAGCGGGGGCTGAATCATGAACGCCGACACGCGTCGCCGCAACCGCCGGACCATGATCGCGCTGCTCTGCGTGGTCGCAGGCATGGTCGGCCTGGCCTTTGCCTCGGTGCCACTGTACGACCTGTTCTGCCGGGTCACCGGATTCGGCGGGACGCCGGGCGTGGCGCAGGCGCCGGACGGCGGGGCGGAAGAGCGGCGCATCACGGTGCGTTTCGATGCCGGCGTCAATTCGGCGCTGCCGTGGCGATTCGCGCCGGCGCAGGGCCCGATGACCGTGCGTGTCGGCGAAACGGCGCTGGCGTTCTACCGTGCGCGCAACGTCGCCGACCGTCCGACGGTCGGCACCGCGACCTACAACGTGACGCCGCTCAAGGCGGCGAAGTATTTCGACAAGATCGCCTGCTTCTGCTTCACCGAACAGCGGCTGGCGGCCGGCGAGACGGTCGACATGGCGGTCTCCTTCTTCGTCGACCCGGCGATCGAGGAGGACCGCAACCTCGACGATGTAAACACCATAACCCTGTCCTATACCTTCTTCCCGCAGCCCGGGACGGAAGGAGGCGCGATGGCGGTCAGCGCGGCGCGCGGGGCCCCCGGGACGGTCAGGTGAACGCGGAACTGCAGCAATACTGGTTACGGAACAGGACAAGCGAGGAATTGAGAGAATGAGCGGCGCAGCCAAGCATGATTTCCATATGGTGGATCCGAGCCGCTGGCCGATGGTCGGCGCGATCGCGGCCTTCACCCTGACCTTCGGACTGATCCTCTATATGCATCCCGGCATGCTCGGCGGCATCGGCGAGACGCTCGGCATCCTGACCATCGTCCCCGGCCTCGTCCTGCTGGCGGTCACGATGTTCGGCTGGTGGACGGATGTGGTGCGCGAGGCCACCTTCGAAGGGCACCACACGCCGGTGGTGCAGCTCGGCCATCGCTACGGCATGATGCTGTTCATCGCCTCGGAGGTGATGTTCTTCGCCGCCTTCTTTTGGGCCTTCTTCAATTCCAGCCTGTTCCCCAAGGTCGACCCGGCGGTGTGGCCGCCCGAGGGCATCGAGACCTTCCACTGGTATACGATCCCGCTTGTCAACACGTTGATCCTGCTGAGCTCGGGCGTGACCGTTACGGTCGCGCATCACCGGCTGCGCGAGGGCGACCAGTCCGGCACGGTGCGGTGGCTTGCCTTCACGATCGTCCTCGGCGTGCTGTTCACGGCACTTCAGGCCTACGAGTACTGGTATGCGCCGTTCAGCTTCACCGATGGCATCTATCCGTCGACCTTCTTCATGGCGACCGGGTTCCACGGCGCCCACGTGATCATCGGCACGACCTTCCTGACCGTGTGCCTGGTCCGGGCGATCAAGGGCCACTTCAAGCCGGAACACCATTTCGGCTTCGAGGCGGCAGCCTGGTACTGGCATTTCGTCGACGTGGTCTGGCTGTTCCTGTTCAGCTGCGTGTACATCTGGGGCAGCTGACCTTGCACCTTCTCTGTGTCGCCGGCGCGCGCAGGGTCTTCTGATGGAACCCCGCGCGCCGGTGTCCGTTCTGCGGGCCGGGCTGCTGTGCCGCTGCCCGCGCTGCGGCGAGGGGCGCCTGTTCCCTGATTTCGTGCATTTCCTGAGGGTGGCGCAGAGCTGCGGGGTCTGCGGTCTCGACCTCAGGCCCGAGGACAGCGGCGACGGCCCGGCCGTCTTCGTCATGTTCGTCACCGGCCCGCTGGTCGTCGGCTTGGCGATCCTGCTCGAAGTGCTCGTCGGGCCGCCGTTGTGGCTGCACGCGCTGCTGTGGATCCCGACCGTCCTGGCGACCTCCATCGCGTTGCTGCGGCCGCTCAAGGCGGTTCTGATCGCGCTGCAATACCGGCACAGGGCCGGCGAGGGCGGCAAGAACACCTTTACATAACAGCCGCATCGTCCTATCCGGGGGGCGATCTGAAAGCGTATCGGGACGTGCACACCGTGACATTCCGACCGACATTATGGCCGACGCTGATCACCCTGCCCGCGCTTGCGGTGTTGCTGGCGCTGGGCGGCTGGCAGCTGCAGCGGATGCAATGGAAGGCCGAGCTGATCGAGGAGTTGCAGATCCGCGGCCGCGCGCCCGCGATCAAGCTGCCCCTCGACAGCCGGATTGACACTTCCGACCTGCTCTATCGCCCGGTGCGCGTCACCGGGCATTTCGTGCACGACGCCGAACGGCGGCTGCTCAACCGTGTCCGCGACGGCAGGCCCGGGATCAATCTGGTCACGCCATTTGTCCGTGCCGATGGCGGCCCGACCCTGATGGTGGATCGCGGCTGGGTGCCGCTGGATTGGCCGGCGGACCGCAGTGCCGACGCGGAGGCGCCGCAGATCGAGGTGACCGGCATCGTCCGCGTGCCCGAACCGCCGGGCTGGCTGACCCCGGCGAACCGTCCCAACAAGAACGAATGGTACTATATCGACCTGTCGGCGATGGCCGGCTCGGTCGGGGTGCTGCCGTTCGTCGATTACTACATCTTCGCCACCGGCGAGGCGCCGGCCGCCCCTGTGCCGGCCGACGGCGACACCGCCGCGGGGACGAGCGAAGTGGCGAGGGAGGCCGCGGCCGCACCACCCGCGGCGCCGGAATTCCCGATCCCAAACACGTGGCAAATCGAACTGCCGAACAACCACCTGTCCTACGCGATCACCTGGTTCGCGCTCGCGGTTGCGCTGCTGGCGGTCTACGTCGTCTACCACATCCGACGTCCGGCCGGGGACGCCGGCAGTTGAAGCGGCGCATCAAGGCCTATCTGCGGCTCGAGGAAACGTTTCGCCGCCACGCCCTGATCGAGGAGACGGTCGGCGTGCTGCACTGGGACATGTCGGTGGTGATGCCGCCCGGCGGCGCCCGCGCCCGGGGCGAGCAGATCGCCGATCTGCGGGTGCTGGCGCACGAGATGCTCGCGAACCCGCGGATTTCAGGCGATCTCGACGCAGCCGAGGCTGAGGCCGCGGCGCTCGACCCCTGGCAGGCCGCGAACCTGCGGGAAATGCGACGTCTCTGGCTGCACGCGACGGCGCTGCCCGCCGACCTCGTTGCCGCGCGGTCCCGCGCGACGTCCGAATGCGAGACCGTGTGGCGAACGGCCCGAGCGGATTCCGACTTTTCGGCGCTGCTGCCCAGCCTGGAGGAGGTGGTGCGGCTGACCCGCGAGGTCGGAGAGGCGAAGGCCCAGGCCTTCGGCCGGCCCGTTTACGATGCGCTGATGGACAGATACGAGCCCGGCGCGGAGTCCGCGCGTGTCGTTGCGATCCTCGAGGATTACGCCGCGTTCCTGCCGGACTTCCTCGACAGGGTGCTGGCACGGCAGCACCGGCGGCGCGCGCCGATCCGCCCCGAAGGGCCCTTCCCGGTTCCGGCGCAGAGGCGGCTGTGCCGGCGCATGGCCGAGGCCGTCGGTCTCGATTTCGTCAGCGCCCGCATGGACGAGAGCCTGCATCCCTTCTCCTGCGGCATCGCCGACGACAGCCGGATCACCACGCGCTACAGCCGGGCCGATTACGCCGAGGCCCTGATGGGCGTGCTCCACGAATCCGGACACGCGATGTACGACCGCGGTCTGCCACCCGAATGGCGGCGCCAGCCCGTCGGGCGGGCGCGCGGCATGACGCTGCACGAGAGCCAGTCGCTGCTGATCGAAATGCAGATCGGCCGCTCGCGCGCCTTTCTCCAATGGGCAGCGCCGGTCATTGCCGCGGCATTCAAGTCATCGGGCCCGGCCTGGACACCCGAAAACCTGCACAGACTGGCCACCCAGGTCCGGCCCGGCTTCATCCGGGTCGATGCCGACGAGATAACCTACCCGGCGCACATCATCCTGCGCACCCGGCTGGAACGCGTACTGATTGCCGGCGATCTCGCGGTCGCCGATCTGCCCGGCGCGTGGCGGGACGGCCTGCAGGCGCTCCTCGGCATCGCGCCGCCCGACGACCGGCGGGGCTGCCTGCAGGATCTGCACTGGCCGGACGGCGATTTCGGTTATTTCCCGTGCTACACGCTCGGCGCGATGGCGGCGGCGCAGCTGATGGTGGCGGCGCGCGCAGCCGACCCGGAGATCATGCCCGCGGTGGCGCGCGGCGATTTCGCGCCGCTCATGACGTGGCTGCGGAAGAACGTCCACAGCAAGGGTTCGCTGCTGTCCACGGACGAGCTTCTGCGCACGGCGACCGGGGCGCCGCTCGGCGCTGCAGCCTTCAAGGCGCATCTCGCCGAACGCTATCTGGATGCGTCCTGACTCGCCTTGCCTGTGACCGGCGCCGCCGCTAGGTTGAGCGCTCGACAGCTCGGACGGACGGCGTGCGTTACATCAGCACACGGGGCGATGCCCCGATCCTGGAATTCGACGAAGTCCTGCTGGCCGGCCTGGCCGCGGACGGTGGTCTCTACGTGCCCGAGTCCTGGCCGCATTTCGAGGCCGACGAGTTTCGCGCCCTGCGCGGGCTGTCCTATCCCGAGACGGCGATCCGTATCATGACCCCGTTCCTCGGCGGGCGCATCGAGCAGAGCGCGTTCGCGGAGCTGGTGCATGAGGCCTACGCGGGATTCGATCATGCGGCGGTGGCGCCGCTGCGCCAGCTCGACGCAAATCTGTGGCTGATGGAGCTGTTCCACGGGCCGACGCTGGCCTTCAAGGACTTCGCGCTGCAGATCCTCGGGCGCCTGTTTGATCACGTGCTGACCCGTCACGGCGAGCGGGTCACCATCGTCGGTGCGACCTCGGGCGACACTGGCTCCGCCGCCATCGAGGCCTGCCGCGACCGGGCCGCGATCGAGATCTTCATCCTGCACCCGCACGGGCGCGTGTCCGACGTGCAGCGCCGGCAGATGACCACGGTCGCGGCCGCCAACGTGCACAACATCGCGATCGAGGGGTCGTTCGACGACTGCCAGGACCTCGTCAAGGCGATGTTCGCCGACCGCGAGTTGCGCGAGGAGCTGCGGCTCAGCGCGGTAAACTCGATCAACTGGGCCCGGATCATGGCGCAGATCGTGTACTACGTTCATGCCGCGGTGGCGCTGGGCGCGCCCGACCGGCCCGTCGGCTTCGCCGTGCCGACCGGCAATTTCGGCAACGTCTACGCGGGCTACGCGGCGCGCCGAATCGGCCTGCCCGTGGCCGAGCTGATCATCGGATCGAACCGCAACGACATCCTGACCCGCTTCATGGAAACCGGGGTCATGGAGGTGCGCGACGTCGAGCCGTCGCTGTCACCGAGCATGGACATCCAGGTCTCGAGCAATTTCGAGCGGTTGCTGTTCGACGTCTGCGGCCGCGAGGGCCGCGCGGTGATGGACACGATGCTCGAGTTCCGGCGCACCGGGTCGCTGAGCCTGCCGCAAGGCGGCATGAAGCCGATCCGCGCGCTGTTCGACGGCCACCGCATGGACGACGACGAAACGGTGGCGGCGATCGCCGCGGAATACGGGGCCCACGGCGAGCTCCTCGACCCCCACACGGTGATCGGCGTCGGCGCCGGTCGCGCGAAGGCGCGCTACCCGGCGACGCCGGTGGTCGCCCTGGCGACCGCTCACCCCGCCAAGTTTCCCGATGCGGTCGAGCAGGCGACCGGGCTTCGGCCGGCGCTGCCGCCGCGGCTGGCCGACCTGATGATGCGCGAGGAGCGTTACGCGGTGCTGCCCAACGACGTCGAGGAGGTGAAGGCGCATGTCCGCGCCGGCGCCGTCCTGGAGGGCGCGACGTGAGCGTGCAGCTGACACGGCTGGATAACGGTCTGCGGGTCGTCAGCCATACCATGGATGCCGTCGAGACGGTTTCGGTCGGCGTCTTCGTCGACGCCGGGACCCGCAACGAGCCCGCTGAGATCAACGGTGTCGCTCATCTGCTCGAGCACATGGCGTTCAAGGGCACGAAGCGCCGGTCCGCGCTCGATATCGCCGCCGAGATCGAGGCGGTGGGCGGACACCTCAACGCGTATACGGCGCGCGAGCGCACCGCGTACTACGCCAAGGTCCTGAAGGAGGACGCGGCGCTGGCGGTCGATATCCTGGCCGACATCCTGCAGCATTCGACGTTCGATGCCGAGGAGCTGGCGCGCGAGCGCAGCGTGGTGCTGCAGGAGATCGGGCAGGCGCACGATACGCCCGACGACATCGTCTTCGACCATTTCCAGTCGACCGCGTTTCCCGAGCAGCCGCTGGGCCGGCCGGTCCTGGGGGACGCCGAGCGGGTGCGCAAGATGTCGCGCGAGGCGATCCTCGACTACATGACCGGGGCCTACGGCAGCGGCGCCATGGTCCTGTCCGCGGCCGGCATGATCGAACACGAGCACCTGGTGGCGTTGGCCGGATCGTTGTTCCGCGACCTGCCCGCGCACGGGCCGATGCGACATGAGGCGGCGAGCTATGGCGGCGGCGCCTACATCGAGGACAAGGAGTTCGAGCAGATCCATCTGACCGTCGGCTTTCCCAGTGTCGGGCTGCACGACCCCGATCTCTATGCGGCCTCGGTCTTCTCGGCGCTGTTCGGCGGCGGCATGTCGTCGCGGCTGTTTCAGGAGATCCGGGAGCGCCGCGGCCTCGTCTACTCGATCCACAGCTACGGATCGCACTATTCCGATTGCGGCCTGTTCGGCATCTACGCCGGCACCGGCGAGCAGGAGGTCGCCGAGCTCATGCCGGTCCTGTGCGAGGAGATCGGCCGCGTCGTCGATAGCCTCGATGAGACCGAGATCCGGCGGGCGCGCAACCAGCTCAAGGCGGCGACCCTGATGTCGCTGGAATCGACCGGGGCACGGGCCGAGCAGATCGGCGAGCAAGTGCTGATCTACGGCCGGCCGATCCCCGTCGCCGAGATCGTCCAGCGGATCGAGGCCGTCGACATGGCGGCGGTCGCCCGCGTCGCCCGGCGAATTTTCGGCGGCCGGCCCTCGCTCGCCGCGATCGGGCCGATGGGCCGCATGATGGCCTATGACGACTTTGCAGCCAGGCTGTCCGCCTGACCGTGGAAGAAACGGCGGCGGGACAGCAGCGCATGTGGTGGTTTTTCCGTAGCTGGATAACGGCTATAAGCCTGACCGGTCCGCGGGTCATGCTGCGCCCCCCGCTTGCCCGCGACGCCGATGCGTGGGTGGCCTTGCGGCGGCAGAGCCGGGAATTCCTGAAGCCATGGGAGCCGACCTGGCCGCCCGACGGCGCCTCGCGCGCCGCGTTCCGTCGCCGCCGCGCCCAGATCCGCGAGGAATGGCGCGCCGGCACCGGGTACGGATTCCTCATCTTCGACCGCATCGACAGCGTCCTGGTTGGCGGTATCACCTTGTCCAACATCCGGTATGGCGTGGCGGCGACGGGCAGCCTGGGGTACTGGACGGGAGCGCCCCATGCCCGCCAGGGCTATATGACCGAAGCGGTCGCCTGCGTGCTGGAACACGCCTTCGGGCCGCTCGGCCTGCACCGCGTCGTGGCGGCGTGCCTGCCGCACAACGACGCGAGCCGCGGGCTGCTCCTGAAATGCGGCTTTCGCGAGGAGGGTCTGGCGCGCGGCTACCTGAAGATCGACGGGCGCTGGCGCGACCACGTGCTGTTCGGCATCCTGCGCGACGATCCCTGTCCCGTCCGGGCGCGCATCCGCGGCAAATCCCGGTGACGGTGCGGCTCAGGCGTGGCCCGCCTGGCCGGAGAGCAGCGAGAGATCGATCCCCAGCTTGGCGAGCGACTGCTCCCACTTGGTATTGGGGTGGTCGCCGAACAGCAGGGATTCGTCGGCGTTGACGTTCAGCCAGGAGTTCTGCTGGATCTCGCCGTCGAGCTGGCCCGCGCCCCAGCCGGCATAGCCCAAGGCCAGCAACGCGCGGCGCGGGCCGCGGCCTTCCGCGATATCCTTGAGGATATCGACGGTCGCCGTCAGGCTGACCGTCTCGTTCACCTGGATCGTGCTGCCCTGCGCATAGTCGCTGGTATGGAGGACGAAACCGCGCCCCGACTCGACGGGCCCGCCGACATGGATCGGCAGCCCCACCCCAGCGCCGGCGGATTCGATCCCGAGCTGGTCCAGCAGCTCCGGAAAGCTCAACTCGTCCGCGATCTGGTTGATCACCAGGCCCATCGCGCCATCGGCGTTGTGGACGCACAGATAGATCACCGACCGCTCGAACCGCGCATCTTGCATGTTCGGCATCGCGACCAGAAGCTGGCCGGTCAAATAACCAGGATCGTCGTCCTCATCAAACACTTGCCGTTCGCCTCAGCCCACCTCCCGGCCGCTGCGGGGAACCGTGCGCCAGTGGCGGGCATTTCCTTTGTTACCTGGAAAAAAGATATTACGAAATCGCGGTTAAACAAAGGTCAAGCTGCCGGTTTTTTACGATACAGACCGGCATCCGACGCAAAATTGGGGTACACTGAGGAACAAGAAACCGTGAGGCGCGGGGATCGACCGGCATGAATCGAAGTGGATTGCGGCAATCCGCCGCATTATTCGGCCTGCTGCTGCTGCTTGCCGGCTGCGCAGCCGGCGGCCAAACCGAGGCGGTGGCGCCGCGCCAGCCGGCGCCGGCCCGCTCCGATGCGGAAATCGCGGGGGAGTCTTTCCGCAAGGCGGTGTCCCTGAGCCGCGAGGGCCGCATCGTCGACGCCGTGCAGTGGTACCGCTCGGCGGCCGAGCACGGCCATGTCGATGCGCAGTTCCTGCTCGGCACGATGTATCGGACCGGTCGCGGCGTGAGCCAGGACTACACGGCAGCCGCGTACTGGTACCAGCGGGCCGCCCTGGCCGGCAACGCCTGGGCCCAGTTCAGCCTCGGCAACATGCATATTCGCGGCGAGGGCCTGCCGCGCAACCCGCATGAGGGCGTCCGCCTTTACCGCTTGGCGGCGGCGCAGGAGCATCGCGAGGCGCAGTACAACCTGGGTGCGCTGTATTACAACGGCGACGGCG
The DNA here is from genome assembly GCA_041563955.1 of Alphaproteobacteria bacterium. Taxonomy (GTDB): domain Bacteria; phylum Pseudomonadota; class Alphaproteobacteria; order UBA8366; family JADFVY01. The sequence goes on from JBFGQV010000035.1 coordinate 9,561, forward strand.
TCGCGCGCGATTACGTCGAGGCCGAAAGCTGGTTTTCCCGGGCCGCGCGGAACGGCGACACAGCCTCGCAGTTCGCCCTCGGCCGGATGTATTCGACGCCGCATAGCGGCGTCCGCCTCGATCGCGTGCGGGCACATGCCTGGTATACGCTGGCGGCGGCGGACGACTACCCCGGCGCCGCCGTTGCGGCCCGCCGCCTGGAAGGCAAGATGAGCGCCGCCGAACGGGCCTCGTCGCGGGCAATGGCGCGGCGATATGCCGCGGAAATCGGGGAATAATCGCCCCCTGAACACACAAATGTGACGACACGGGGCGGTCGCCACCCTATATACCCATCGTCGAACCTGACCGGCGATTTCCGCAGCATGCCGGCAGGGCGAAGAACGCGGAGCGGAATGGTCGTGCGCAATCTGAAGAGCATCATCGTGGCGGCCCTCGTCACCGTGGCAACGATGGCCGGTGCCTTGCTCGTCTTGGCCCAGTCGAACCAGGGCGGCCTGCCGCCGCTGGCGGGCGGCGCGCTGCTCGAGGATCACCCGGTCGAGATGCGGCTGGTGTCGGCGGTCGGCGGCGTCGGCGATCTCGCCGAGTTGCGGCTGGGCCTGCAGTTCACCATGCAGCCCGGCTGGAAGATCTACTGGCGCTCGCCCGGCACCGCCGGCTACCCGCCCGAGGCGAAGTGGACGGACTCCACCAACCTCGGCTCGGTTGACACGGCCTGGCCGGCACCCGGGCGGTTCACGATCTTCGGCATGGAGTCCCTCGGCTACCGGGACGAGGTCGTGCTGCCGCTCACGGTCCGGCCGGAAACGCAGGGCCAGCCGCTGCAGCTGCGCGCCGAGGTCAATTACCTGACCTGCAAGGAGCTGTGCGTGCCCGGCGACGGCGTGGTGTCGCTCGACATTCCCGCCGGCCCAGCCACCGCCACGCCGGAGGCGGCGCTGATCGACCGCTATCGCGCGCAGGTGCCGGTGGCCGCGGCGATCCTCGGCGTCTCCGTCGAGGAGGCGGTGCTGAAGGCGGACGCCGACGAGACCGTGCTGCTGCGCCTTGCGATCGCGTCGGACACACCCTTGACGGCACCCGATGTCTTCGTCGAGGGGCCATTGACGGCCTTCTTCGAGACGCCGCGCGTTGACCTGTCCGGCGATGGCCGGCGGGCCGTGGCCACGCTGCGCGGATCCGGCGCAGAGGCGGCGGAAATGATCGCCGAACCGCTGCTGGTAACGCTGGTCGACGGCGACCGCGCAGCCGAGCAGGCGATTCCGGGGCGGCTCGTCGATGCGTTTGCTGCGCTGCCGCCCGGCTACTCGGCCCTCGAAAGGGCCGGCGGCGTGTCGCTGTGGGCCATCCTCGGCCTCGCGCTGCTCGGCGGCCTGATCCTCAACCTCATGCCCTGCGTGCTGCCGGTGCTGTCGCTGAAGTTCCTCAGCGTGCTCGGTCATGGCGGGCGCGAAAACACCGGCGTGCGGATCGGCTTCCTTGCCTCGGTCGCGGGGATCCTCACGAGTTTCCTCGTGCTCGCGGCTTCTCTCGCCGCACTCAAGGCAGCCGGCGCATCGGTCGGCTGGGGCATCCAGTTCCAGCAACCGGTGTTCCTTGCCATCATGGTGGTCGTGATCACGCTGTTCGCCAGCAACCTCTTCGGTTTCTTCGAAATCGTTTTGCCGCAGCGATTGACCGACCTGCTCGCCGTCGATACCGGCCCGAGGGGCGACCACCACCATTCGCTGGGCGGCCATTTCCTGACCGGCGCGTTCGCGACGCTGCTGGCCACGCCGTGCTCGGCGCCCTTCCTCGGCACCGCCGTCGGCTTCGCGCTGAGCCGCGGGACCGGCGAGATCTTCCTCGTCTTCGGCGCGCTGGGTCTGGGCCTGTCGGCGCCCTACCTGCTGGTCGCGGCATTCCCCGGCATGGCCACGCGGCTGCCGCGGCCCGGCGCCTGGATGGTCACGATGAAGCGCATCCTCGGCCTGCTGCTGGTGGCGACCGGCGTGTGGCTGGTCACGGTCATCGCCGCCGAGACCGGCACCGATACCGCGGTCGGCATTGCCATCCTCGCGGTGGCGATCGGCGTCGTGCTGTGGCTGCGCGGGATGGAGGGCTCGCGACTTGGCCGGCACGCGAGCACGGTGGCCGCCCTGCTGGCGCTTGCCATCGTCGCGGCGCCGCTGCTCGCGCCCGCAAACGGCGCGGCCGACGGGCAGCGGGTCGTCGTCGACGCCGTGTGGCGGCCATTCGATGAAGCCGAGATTCGCCGGCTCGTCGCCGACGGACAGACCGTTCTGGTCGACGTGACCGCGGACTGGTGCATCACCTGCCAGGTCAACAAGGCCGCAGTGCTGAAGCGTGACCCGATCGCCGCCCTGCTGGAGGACGGTGTGGTGGTGGCGATGCGTGCCGACTGGACCCTGCCGAACCAGGAGATCGCCGACTATCTCGCGAAGTTCGGGCGCTTCGGCATTCCGTTCAACGCCGTCTATGGCCCCGACGCGCCGGACGGCGTGATGCTGCCCGAAATCCTGCTGTCCGACAACGTGCTGGCCGCGATCGAAAAGGCGGGCGGCGCCGGGGCCGTCGCCCGGCGCTGATGGTGCCCCGCGGGGGCTGGACAAACGCGCCGCCGCGGCTAATTTTCTCCCGGCACTCGACGCCGACGTGACTCGGTGTTCCGAGCGGCCAAGCGCATCGCATCTGGACAACATGACAGGGGGTAGCAATGACCATCAGCGTAGGCGATCCGATCCCGCAGGCAACACTCTTCCGCATGGGCGCCGGCGGGCCCGAGCCGGTCGACACGCAGGAGTATTTCAGGGGCCGCAAGGTCATGCTGTTCGGGTTGCCAGGGGCATACACGCCGACCTGCTCGGCCCAGCACGTGCCCGGCTATCTCAAGCATGCCCCCGACTTCAAGGCCAAGGGGGTCGATGCGATCGCCTGCGTGTCGGTCAACGACGCTTTCGTCATGGGCGCCTGGGGGAAAGACCAGGGCGTCGGCGACAAGATCGACATGCTGGCCGACGGCAGCGCGGATTTCGCGAAGGCGATGGGGCTCGATCTCGACCTGTCGGAACGCGGCTTCGGCATTCGCTCGCAGCGCTTCGCCATGGTCGTCGAGGACGGCAAGGTCAAGGCGCTGGCGGTCGAGGAGAAGCCCGGTCTCGACGTCTCAGCCGCCGAGAAGATGCTCGACAAGGTATAGCGCGCCGTCTTAGCGGTCGCGAAAGCGGTCGGTCGCTTCCAGCAGCTCGTGCAGTATGCCGGGTTCCGAGAACGCGTGACCGGCGTCCTCGACCAGCCGGAAGTCGGCCTCGGGCCAGGCGCGATGCAGGTCCCAGGCCGAGGCGACCGGGGTCGCCATGTCGTAGCGGCCCTGCACGATCACCGCCGGGATGTGCCGGATGCGCTCGATGTTCTCCAGCAGCCAGCCGTCGCGCTCGAAAAAGCCGCCGTTGACGAAGTAGTGGCACTCGATGCGCGCGAAGGCCTCGGCGAACTGCTCGGCGCCGAAGCCCGCGATCCGCCCCGGATTGGGCAGCAGCGAGACCGTGGCGCCCTCCCACATGCTCCAGGCGCGGGCGGCGGCGATCCGCACCTCGCGATCGTCGCCCGTCAGCCGCCGGTAATAGGCGCCGATCATGTCGTCGCGCTCGTCCTCCGGAATCGGCGCGCAGTATCGTTCCCATTCGTCGGGGAACACAGATGCGGCGCCGCCGCCGTAATACCAGTCCAGCTCACGGCGGCGCAGCAGGAAGATCCCGCGCAGCACGAGCTCGATGACGCGGTCCGGATGGGTCTCGGCATAGGCCAGCGCCAGCGTGCTGCCCCACGAGCCGCCGAACACCTGCCAGCGTGCGATGCCGAGCGTCTCCCGGATGCGCTCCATGTCGGCGATGAGATGCCACGTGGTGTTGTGATCCAGCGAGGCGTGCGGTGTGCTGCGGCCGCAGCCGCGTTGGTCGAACATCACGATGCGATACGCCGACGGATCGAACAGCCGCCGGTAAACCGGCATCGCGCCGCCACCGGGGCCGCCGTGCAGGAAGATCACCGCTTTGCCGTCCGGATTGCCCGATTCCTCGAAATAGATGCGATGGCCGTCGGCCTCGAGATAGTCCGCCCGGTAGCAATCGATGGTCGGGTAAAGTTCGCGCCTGGCGGTCATCGTGGCCCGCTCAACGTTTCGGCGTGGCCTGCCGGGCCAGTTGGTCGGCGCGCTCGTTTTCCGCGTGCCCGGCATGGCCCTTTACCCAGCGCCAGCGCACCTCGTGGTCGGCCAGGGCGGCCTCCAGACGCCGCCACAGGTCCTGGTTCTTGACAGGCTTCCTGGCCGCGGTTTTCCAGCCGTTCGCCTTCCAGGCCGGCAGCCACTTTGTGATGCCATCGCGCAAATAGGTGCTGTCGGTGTAGAGGTCGACAGGGACAGCGCGCTTCAGCGACTCGAGCGCGCGGATGGCGGCCATGAGCTCCATGCGGTTGTTGGTCGTGTTCCGCGCGCCGCCGGACAGCTCCTTCTCGACCCCCTGCCAGCGCAGCACGGCGCCCCAGCCGCCGGGACCCGGATTGCCGCTGCAGGCTCCATCGGTGAAGATCTTTACGCGTTCCTTCGCCATGCCCTGTCCGATCATTCGAGCCCGTAGGCGCCGGGAGAGCCTATGCCCTGATGGAACTGCAGGATAACCAGGTACTCCAACGGGTCCTTCGGCTTGACCAGCGCGCCCTCGGGATGATGCAGCCAGTCGTACAGCCGGGTCAGCAGGAAGCGCAGGGCGGAACCGCGGGCCAACACCGGCATCGCCGCGAGCTCGGCATCGGAGAACGCGCGCACACGGCGATAGGCGGACAACATGCCGCGTGCCTTGGTGATATTGAAGCTGCGGTCGCGCTCGAAGCACCAGGCATTGAGACACGTCGCCAAATCGTACGCGAAGAAGTCGTTGCAGGCGAAATAGAAATCGATCAGCCCGGACAGCGTATCGCCGACGAAGAAGACGTTGTCGGGAAACAGGTCGGCATGGCAGATGCCCGACGGCAGATCCTGCGGCCAGTTGGCTTCAAGGAACGCCAGCTCCTCGTACAGAAGGTCGGCGAGACCCGGCTGCACGTCGGCCGCGCGCGGCGCCGAGGCCTCGAGCAGGGGGCGCCAGCTTTCGACCGACAGCGCGTTGCGTCGGGTCATCGCGAAATCCTGGCTGGCGACGTGCAGCGCGGCGAGGGCGCGGCCGACCTCGGTGCAGTGCTGGGGCCGGATGCGCCGCGGCCACATGCCGGCAAGGAAAGTCACGATCGCCGCCGGGCGGCCGCACAGCCGCCGCAGTGCATTGCCGTCGCGCCCGCGAACCGGTGTCGGGCAGAGGATTCCCTTACCGGCGAGATGCTCCATCAGGCCCAGGAAGAACGGCAGATCCGCCTCTGCCACCCGCTTCTCGTAGAGGGTCAGGATGAAGCTGCCGCGGTCCGTCTGGACGAGGTAGTTGGTGTTCTCGACCCCTTCTGCGATGCCCTTGCAAGAAAGCACCGGGCCGAGATCGTATTGGGCGATGAACCGCTCCAGGTCCTCGTCTCCGACTTCGGTGTAGACGGCCATATCCGGACGGGTCAGGCGCTGAGGGTGCGCGGCAGGTTGAAATGCATCGATTCTTCGCCGACCGACACCTCCTCGATCGACACATCGTAGCGCGTCCGGCAGGCGGCGATCAGCTCCTCGACCAGGGCCTCCGGCGCAGATGCCCCCGCCGTGATGCCCAGGGTGTGGACACCGTCCAGCTTGCGCCAGTCGAGTTCGTCGGCGCTCTGCAGCAGAAACGCCGCCGCGCAGCCGGCGCCCCGTGCGACCTCGACGAGGCGCTGCGAGTTCGACGAATTCGGCGCCCCGACCACGATCACCGCATCGCAATGCGGCGCGATCGCCTTGACCGCGCTCTGGCGGTTGGTTGTCGCGTAGCAGATGTCCTCCTTGCCCGGCTCCTCGATGTCGGGATAGCGCGCGCGCAGCGCCTGGAGGATCGCCGCCGTGTCATCGACAGACAGGGTGGTCTGGGTGATGTAAGCGAGCGGTTCGTCCGGCCCGATGTCGAGCGCCGCGACCGCATCGACGGTCTCGATCAGCTGAATCGCCCCCTCGGGCAGCTGTCCCATGGTTCCCACAACCTCCGGATGACCCTCGTGACCGATCAGGACGATCCGCCGTCCCGCCGCATGATGGTGCCCGGCTTCGTGGTGGACCTTGCTGACCAGCGGACAGGTGGCATCGATAAACATCATGTCGCGGCGCCGGGCTTCCAACGGCACGCTCTTCGGCACGCCGTGCGCCGAGAACACCACTGGCCGGTCGTCCGGGGCTTCGTCCAACTCCTCGACGAACACCGCGCCCTTCGCCTCGAGCGCGTTCACGACATGGCGATTGTGGACGATCTCGTGCCGCACGTAGACCGGTGCGCCGTGCTTCTCCAGCGCCATCTCGACGATCCGGATGGCGCGCGCCACGCCCGCGCAGAAACCGCGCGGCGCGGCAAGACGGATTTTCAGCGGTCGGCTCATGCGATGAAAGTCCCGCCTGTGGTTCCGGTTCCGCGGCCGCCGGCGCCGATTGCCGGATCGCGTCTCGCGGGCCTTGTACAAGCACCGGCGCATCTTTAGTATCGCCCGCGCTGACCCGTCAACCGCCGCAAAACGGCGGTTTCGGGGCGCCGCCAAAATACCACAGACGCGAACAGGATTGAAACCGAAGGCTGATCCACATGGCCGAACCCGACATAGCTCAAAAAGAACCGTACGCGGTCGATGTTGAAGAAGGCAGGTCCTATCTGTGGTGCCGCTGCGGAAAGAGCGCCAAGCAGCCGTTCTGCGACTTCAGCCACAAAAACACGGAGTTCACGCCGGTCCGGTACAGGGCGGCGAAATCCGAAACCGTGTATTTCTGCGGGTGCAAGCGGAGCAGCAATGCGCCGCTCTGCGACGGCACCCACAATACCCTCTAGGCGCGTCGTGGCCTGTCGTCTATGGCCGGCGATCCGGCTGCTCGCGGCCGGCCTTGCGGCGGCGTCCGTTGCCGGTTGCGGCGGCGACGACGACCAGGCGCCGTGCCCGGCGGCGCGGGTGATGGGCGAGCCGTCCGAGGTGACGCGCTTTCGCGACGGGCCCGGCCGCGATCCCACCGACATCCTGTTCGAAGCGTCGTTCACCCAGGTGGTCGGCGAATGCAGCTACGACGCCGGGGGTGGCGATATCGATGTCGAGCTGACCGTCGTCATCGATATCCTGCGCGGGCAGGCCAACCGAGAGGGGAAGGTCGACTTGCGCTATTTCCTCGCGGTAACGGAGTATGGCGCCGGCGGCGAGGAGGCCGCACCGAAGCCCGTCGTGCATGGCCGCAAGGCGTTTCCGGTGCGGGCCGAGTTCCCCGAGACACGCCGGAACATCCGCTTTACCGACGTGCTCGAGATCACGATTCCGCGGCCCGATGCGCGCAGCGCACGCGCTTACGTATTGTATCTGGGATTCGAGCTGACTCCCGAGGAGCTCGCCTACAACAAGCGGAAGCTCGGATTGTAGGGCGCCGCGTTTGACATAACGCCGATGACGGATAATGTTGCGGGGCGACGGCTGTCCCGTCGGCTGAACGGAGGTTGATGACGATGAGCGATCTTCGGTTTTCCGAGGAACATGAATGGGTTTCCGTTGACGGCGATGTCGCCACGGTGGGGATCAGCAACTTCGCGCAGGAACAGCTCGGCGACGTGGTGTTCGTCGAACTTCCCGATGTCGGCCGGGCCGTTAATCGCGGTGACGAGGTGGCGGTCGTCGAATCCGTCAAGGCGGCGAGCGAGATCTACACACCGCTTTCCGGCGAGATCATCGAGGTCAACGCGGCGCTGGCGGACGAGCCAGGGACGGTGAACACGTCGCCGGAGGCGGACGGCTGGTTCTTCAAGCTGCGCATGAGCCACGCCTCCGAGGTCGACGAACTCATGGATGCGGCCGCCTACAAGACATTCGCCGACGAACAGGGCTGAACCCCGGACGTCGCCCCGGGCGACGGTCCGCCGTTCGACCGCTGCCGGCGACGCCCGCCGTCAATGCAGCTTGTCGGACAGCCCCTTGATGGCCTCGGTGACGGCTTTTTCGCCGGCCTTGCCGGCCAGCTTTTTCTCGAGCAGCTTCGCCGTCGCGCCGATCGCCAGTTCCACCGTCCGGCTGCGGAGATCGTCCAGCGCCGCCGCCTCGGCCTGCGCGATCTTCTCCGCCGCCTGCTGTTCGCGGCGCTTGATCGTTTCTTCGAGTTCGCGCTCCGCGTGGGCTCGCGTACGCTCGGCTTCCTCGCGCGCATGCGCGATGATCTTCTCGGCCTCCTGCAGGGCTTCGCGTTGCCGCCTTTGATAGCTTGCCAGGGTCGACTGGGCCTCTTCGCGCAGCCGCTGCGCTTCTTCTATTTCCTCCCGGATTTTCGCGATCCGCTCATCAAGCGCACCGGTCAGAATGCGCCGCGCCGGCCGGAACACAAGGACGACGAACAGCACGAACGCCACGCCGGCCCAGAAGGTCGTGTTGTGCCAGAGCTCTTCCATCAACCGCCGTCCTTCCCGAAGCTCTTGACCGCGGCCTTGGCGTCGGATTGCGCGACCTTGACGCCGGCGAGCCGGGCGGTGGCCTCCTGAACGATATCCGCCGCGACCTCTGCGAGGCTGGCGAGCACTGGCTCCTTTGCCGCCAGAATCCGCGCTTCGGCCGCCTTGGTCTCCTCGGCGAGCCGCCGTGCCACCTCGGTGCGCCGTTCGGCCGCCCTGGCGGCGATGGCCTCGGCCGCCTCGCGCTGGATGATGTGGGCCTGGTCGGCGGCCTCGGCGAGTGACTTCTCGTAGGCCGCCATCACGGCCCCGGCCTCCTCGCGATGGGCGGCCGCCTTGTCAAGGTCATCGTCGATCTTCTGCCGCCGCGCCTCAAGCGCCGCGCCGATTCTCGGCAGGGCGTTGCCACGCATGGCGAGGAAGAAGACCAGCAGGATGACGGCCAGCCAGAATAGTTGTGACGGGAAGGTTTTGGAACAGAACTGAGGCAGACCTCCGCAGCCGTCTGAATTCACCTCGGAAGCCGCATAAACGGCGTATGGCGCCAGTACGGCGCCTGCCGCAACCACGCCTTGTATAAAGGATTTCAGATAACCGGCCATCAATTCGATTCCCGTCTAGTCCCCATGCTGACCCGGCAGGTCGGACCGCGGCGCCGCGCCCCGCCTCAGGTGAACAGGATCAGGAACGAGATCAGCAGGGCGTAAAGGGCCACCGCCTCGACCAGCGCGAACCCCAGCATCGCCATCGGGAAGATCTGCGGGCGTGTCGCCGGGTTGCGCGCGATCGAGCCGATCAGCGACGAAAATATGCTTCCGATACCGACGCCCACGCCGGACAGTCCGATCACGGCAAGGCCGGCGCCAATCATCTTTGCGGCATCAAGTTCCATAGTCCTGGTTCCCCGTCTATTGATCCTAACAAACCGGCGGCCGCGGTCCCGGGCCGCCCTAGTGGAGGTGGAGCGCGTCGTTCAGGTACAGGCAGGTCAACACGGTGAAGACGTATGCCTGCAGAAAGGCGACGAGCAGTTCGAAGCCGGTGAGCGCCACGTTCATCGCGATCGGTGCGAGGCCGCCGAGACCGAGCGTTACCGCGCCGAGCGGCACGACGAAGCCGGCGAACACCTTGATCATGGTATGGCCGGCCATCATGTTCGCGAACAGCCGGATCGACAGGCTGACGGGCCGCGACAGATAGGAGATGATCTCGATCGGAATCATCAGCGGCATCATCAGAAGCGGCACGCCCGAGGGCACGAACAGGCTGAAGAAATGCGCCCCGTGCTTGACGACGCCGATGACGGTCACCGCGATGATCACGGTCACCGCCAGGGCGCCGGTCACGATAATGTGGCTGGTATAGGTAAAGCTGCCGGGGATCAGGCCCAGCAGGTTGCCGAACAGGATGAACATGAACAGCGTGAAGATATAGGGAAAATAGCGCCGCCCTGCGTCGCCGACATTGTCCCGTATCATATTCGCGATGAATTCATACGCCATCTCGGCGAGAAGCTGCATGCGGCCCGGCACCAGGGCCCGCCGGCGCGCCCCGACCGACAGGAACATGGTCGCGGCGCCGGTCGCCAGGACCATCCACAGGGCGGAGTTGGTGAAAGACAGATCCACACCGCCGATCTCGATCGGCACGATCGGATGGATCTCGAATTGTTCGATCGGACCCGCCACCTTCGTCCTCGCCTACCGTTCGCCCCGCTGACCCTCGGTGCGCGTCGCCGCGCCGGAATCGTCTGCTTTCGCCGCGTCGTCGCCCGCCTCGCCGTCCCCGTCCGGCTTCCGGTACCCGACCGCTAGGCCATAGCCCATGGCGGCGCGATACACGTTGAGGAACGCAGCCCCCGCGCCGAGCAGGAAGAACACCACCAGCAACCACGGGCCGGTGCCCAGCCACCAGTCGAGCAGCAACCCGATCCCGACACCCACGGCGAGCGCCGAAACCATTTCGACGCCAATCCGGAGGGCCCAACCGAGTCCGCCCATCCCGGCGGGAGTGCCGGAAACCTGGCCCTTGCGTCTCCGATCGGCCTGCTGATGTTCACGTGCAACGCGGAGCCGCTCCCCCAGTTCATCGAGCGAGGGCGGCTTGTGTTCCGTACCCATCCCGACCCCCTGTAACAACGGCGCCGCACCGAAAAGCGCGGGCACCATACTGACGGCCAAAATTCAAGTCAAGGCGGAATACCGCACTGCGGTATCCTGTGCGAAGGCCGCGGAAAACAACGGATTTTCATGATTTGCGTGATACGTCAGGCGGTTGCGCGCAGGGCCTCCGCCCGGGCCAGGTCGACGGAAACCAGCTGGCTGACGCCGGCCTCGCCCATGGTGACGCCGAACAGCCGATCCATGCGGGCCATGGTCATGCGGTGATGGGTGACCAGCAGGAACCGGGTCTCGCGGCTGTGCGCCAGCTCGTCGACCAGCGCGCAGAACCGGTCGACATTGGTGTCGTCGAGCGGCGCATCGACCTCGTCGAGCACGCAGATCGGTGCCGGGTTGGTCAGGAACACCGCGAACAGCAGGGCCACCGCGGTCAGCGCCTGCTCGCCGCCGGACAGCAGCGACATCGTCGTCAGCTTCTTGCCCGGCGGGCTCGCCATGATCTCCAGCCCGGCCTCGAGCGGATCATCGGCTTCGGTCAGCGCGAGATGCGCCCGGCCGCCGCCGAACAGGCGGGTGAACAGCTCCGCGAAATGCCCGTTGACCTCGTTGAACGCCGCCATCAGGCGGTCGCGGCCTTCCCGGTTCAGGGTGCCGATGCCCTGGCGCAGCCGGGCGATCGCGGCCAGCAGGTCGTCGCGCTCCGCCTGCAGGCTCGACACCTGCTCGCGCAGCTCCTCGGCCTCTTGCTCGGCCCGCAGGTTCACCGGGCCCATGCCGTCGCGCTCGCGCGTCAGCCGTTCGAGCCGCGTCGCCGCCGCCTCGCCCTCCGGCAGGGTCTCGTCCGCGCCGATTTCGGCGGCGGCCAGGATCCGCTCCGGCGTTACGTCCAGCTTTTCGCGGATGCGAGACACCACGGCGCCGCGGTCGCGCTCCGCCTGTTCCTGCTGTGCCTCGGCGCGGACCAAATCCTCGCGGGCCACGGCCTGCGCTCTTTCCGCCGCGCGCAGCGCCGCATCGGCTTCCGACAGGGCGGTCTCGCCCGCGGCCAGCTGGTCCGCTGCGAGGCTTCGCCTGGACTCGGCCTCGGCGGTCTGGGTCATCAGCGCGGCTCGCTGGGTCTCGATTTCGGCCGGGCGCCCGGACAGCCTGTCGCGCTCCTCTTCGGCCCTGGCGCGCCGCTCGTCGAGATCGGCCAGACGGGCGGCGGCGCCGCCGGCGCGCTGCCGCCACGAAGCAGCCTCGGCATCGATCGACCGCAGCCGCTCGCCGCGCCGTTCCGCCTCCGCGAGCAGCCGCTCGTGGGCGCTGCGCTGTTCCGTCTCCGCGGTGCGCAGCTGGCCCAGTTCCGCCCGCATCGCCGTGACCGATTCCCGCAGCGCAGCCGGATCTGCGAGCTGGCTGAGTTCGCCTTCCGCCGCCGCATGGGCGTCTTCGGCCGCCGTCATGTCGTTTTGCGTCGTCTCCAGCGCCTCGATCAGCGCCGACAGCCGCGACTCCTCGCCGACCCGCGCATTCGTCAGCCGGGTGTGGGCCTCGCGCGCCTCGTTCAGCGCCGACAGGCTGGTGCGCACCGCTTCGCGCGCCGCGCGATCGGCCGCGACCGCCGCCTCGTGCGCGGACCGCGCCGCATCGTGGGCCTCCCGGGACTCGGCGGCGGCGCGCTCGGCCTCCGTGCGCCGGTGGCGAACCTCGGCGAGCCGGTTGCGCTGCGCCAGCCGCGTCGCCGCGGCCGTCGGCGCGCCGGCCGAAACCGTGTACCCGTCCCAGCGCCAGAACCCGCCATCGCGCGACACCAGCCGCTGGCCGACCGTCAGCAATTCGGCGAGCCGCGCGCCCTCCGCCGCGTCATCGACGACACCGGTCGCCGCCAGGCGGCGCGTCAGCTCCGCCGGCGCCGTGACGAATCGCGCCAGCGACAACGCGTCGCCGGGCAGCGGCGACATGCTCACCGGCGGCAGCCGCTTCCAGTGGATCGGCGCCGAGGGGTCGGCCGGCGCGTTGAGGTCCTCGCCGAGCGCGGCGCCCAGCGCGGTCTCGTACCCGCTCTGCACGGCGATCGAGTCGATCACCGGCGGGAACAGGTGCCCCTCTGCAGGTTCCAGCAGCTCCGCCAGGGCGCGTTCCTCGGCGACAAGGCCGGTCAGCGTCGCCTGCGATTCCTCCAGCCCTGCCCGGGCCGTCGCTTCGCGGTCCTCCGCCCGGGATCGCGCCGCCTCCGTATCCTCCTGCGCGGTGCGCGCCCGTTCGGCTTCGGCCGCAGCCGCTTCGGCGGCCTGTGCGGCAGCTTTCAGGGCTGCGTCTTCGCCCAGCGCCGCGGCGCGTTTCGCACGCTCCGCCTCGAGTTCCGTGCGGCGCTCGGACAGGCGGGTGATGTGCTCCGACAGCTCCGCGATGCGGCGGGTCAACGCGGCCCGGCACGCCTCGGTCTCGGCCAGCCGCGCGGTGGCCTCCTGCAGCTCGGCCTCGCGC
>JBFGQV010000036.1:0-22618 GCA_041563955.1 Alphaproteobacteria bacterium
CAGAATATCCCCGAACATGTTGGTGGTCACGATCACGTCGAACTGCGCCGGGTTGCGAATCAGGTGCGCCGCCGCCGCGTCCACGAGCATTTCCGAGTAGGCGATGTCCGGATGCGCCTCTGCGATGCGCCGCACCTCGTCAAGAAAGATGCCGTCGGTCAGACGCATCACGTTCGCCTTGTGCACGGCGACAACCTGCCGGCGGCGCCCGGCGGCAAGTTCGAAAGCGACCCGCGCGATTCGCTCCGACGCCTTCGCGGTTACCTTTCGCATGGCGATTCCCACCCCCGGCACCGCAAGGAACTCGGCCGGTCCGGAGGGCATGTTCCGATCGGCATAGAACCCCTCGGTGTTCTCGCGCACGATGATCAGATCCAAGTCCGCGGCCTGCGCCCGAATCGCGGGGTGGGTGCGTGCCGGGCGGATATTGGCGTAAAGATCCAGCGCCGTGCGCAGCACGCCGGAAGGATTGAGTCCCCCCTCGGCACGGGCCGGATACTCGTTGTGGCTGACCGGGCCGAGGAGCACGGCCCCGATCTCGCGCGCCATCTCGACGACGGACTCGGGACAGGTGGTGCCCGATTTTTCGTGTGCCGCAAATCCGACATCAGCGGGCTGCAAATCAAGCTTGAACCCGAACGCCGCGGCGGCGTGGTCCAGCACCCGGGCGGTGGCGGCGGTGATCTCGGGGCCGATGCCGTCGCCCGGCAGGACAGCGAGGGAAACAGGATCCATGGCTCCAAAGGCAAAGAACGGAATACCAGCTGTCTGGACGGCCATGCTATCTCCCGTGCGGCGATCCTGGGAAGCGGTTTGTCTGGCCGGCGGTGACGCCCCGGCCAGCGCTGTGATACCATCGCGGGGCCCGCCTCACGCCGCGCCGCCCTCCTTGGCGGCGACATTGCGCCTCGACGACGGGCCCAGGAAACGGCAAACGGGAGGCCAGATCATGACACGGAAGATCGCCGTGGTTGTCCGGGACCGCCAAAGCGAAGCCCTGCGAATGGCGCTCGGCCTGACCCTCATGGACGATGTCGTCAATGTGTTCCTGCTCGACAAAGTGTTCGAGCTGTCGGAGGCGGACGCGGCGAACATGGAGCTGATGCAGGAAATGGATATCGCGTTCTTCTCGAACAACGAGGACAACGCGGATACCCAGTACCTTGCGACAGCCGACCTGGCACAGCGCCTGATCGAGTACGATCACGTCATCCCTTATTGACGATCGCATCGAGTCTGCGGCCAGAGGAAGGGAAACAAGCCATGAAACTGGGAATACTCGTCAACACGAACCGGCACGCGGGGCACATCGTCGGCCTGGCGACGGCGGCCACAGAGAAGAACCACGACGTCGTCATCTTCGCGATGGACGACGGCGTCCGGCTGCTGGACGACACCGCCTTCGCCGAACTCGGCAACCTGGATGGCGTCTCGCTCAGCTTCTGCAGCCACAGCGCCCGCGAAAAAGGGATCCAGATCGAGGACCGGCCGGACGGCATCACGGTGGGAAGCCAGCTCAACAACGCCATGATGATGCAAGCCGTCGATCGGATGGTCGTGCTTTGAGCGCGGCGCCGACCGCCGGGCGGACCGCGACACCACATACGCGAGGCGTAATGCCATGAAGGTTCTTCACATCTTGGTCGATGGCCGCGCGGAAGACGCGGACCGTATCATCGAGGCGCAGTCGGCGGACCACGAGGTCGAGGTCGTAGACCTCTCGCAGGGCCGTGTCTCCTACGACGCTCTCGTCGACGCGATCTTTTCCTGTGACAAGGTCATCTGCTGGTAGCCTTGCAACCGAAAACTCCGCCGGGCCACGGCAGCTTGCTGCCCGGCGCGGGTCGTGTGCGGCCGGATGACCCGGCGTGCCGCAACGTCCCGCGACGCCGCGTCGGGGAAGACCGCGGGGCCGGCGGAGCACCGATTGCAGTCGCCCGGCGCCAATCGGGGGCTCGTCGCGGTGCTGGTCTCGTTGACCACGCTCACCGTCTTCACGTCCCTCTTCATCCTGCGGTCCGTTGACGACAACCGGCTGACCAGCTGGCACTGGGCGTTCCAGCACGGCGAAATCGGTGTCCTGGCGTCGCTCCTGGCAGGCGCGGTCGCGCTCGCGTACCTGGCCGCCGGCGTCCGCCTGCCGGCCCGCGCTCGGGGCCCGCTTCTGTTCGCCGCCGGCTTCGCCGTCGCGGCTCTCTTCTGGGGCGTTCCCGAGGTGGTCATCGACGCCGCGCGATATGTCACGCAAGCCAAACACCTGGAGCTTCACGGGGCCGGGTCGTTCGCGCGCGCATGGGGCGGCGAGATCGCTGCCTGGACCGATCTGCCGCTTGTCCCGTTCCTGCACGGCACCATCTTCGCCCTGTTCGGCGAGCACCGCATGGCAATCCAGATCTTCTCCAGCCTGCTCTTCGCCGCGACTTTCGTCCTGACCTGGCTGATCGGGCGGACCCTGTGGGATGACACGGCCGGCGGCTGCGCCGCGGCCCTGCTCCTCGCCATGCCCTATCTCCTCACGCAGCCGGCACTGATGCTGGTTGACGTGCCGACCATGTTCTTCCTGACGCTCGCGGTGTACATGACGCTCAAGGCCGTCCGGGACGGCGGCACGGCGGTCCCGGTGGCGGCGGGAGTGGCGATCTCGCTCGCGCTCTTGTCGAAATACTCGACCTGGCCACTGCTCAGCGTCATACCGGTGATCGTCCTCCTGCATCTCGACCGTCCCCGCCGCACGCTCTTCCGGACGACCGCGGTCATTGCGTTGGCCGCGGTGCTGCCGGCCGCCATCTTGGTGCTGGCGAAATTCGACGTCGTTTACGCGCAGCTCAACCTTTTGTGGACGTATCAGCTGCCGGGCCTGGCGCGCTGGGACGAGTCCCATGCATCGACCTTCCTGTTTCAGATCCATCCATTCGTCACCCTTGCGGCGCTGTGCTCTTTCGGCGTTGCGATCGTCAGGCGGGATCGCGCCTTCGTCATCGTTGCCTGGATGCTCCTGCTGCTTGCGGTACTTGGCGTGAAACGGGCCCGCTATATTCTGATCGCCCTACCGATGCTGGCGCTGATGGCCGGCTACGCCCTGCGGGAGGTGCCGGATGCGCGAATCCGGCGATTCGTCGTCGGCTGCGCCGTCGCCACGTCGCTGGTCACCGCGGTCTTCGGCTACCTGCCGCTGCTCAAACGGACCAGCGCCGTGAACCTCATGGCGGCCGGCGCCTACCTCGACAGCATGGATGTGAGCACTGTCGAGGTGTTCACGCTGCCGCAGCCCCGGTCGGTCGTCAATCCGGCCGTCGTGGTCCCGATCCTCGACCTGTTCACGAAGAAACGGGTCATCCACGTCGGGCCCGAACCGTCGCCGCCGCCCGCGCCGTTGATCGCAACCTCGCCCCTGCGCTTTACCTGGGAATACCGCACGCCCGATCGCTTCAATCCCGGATCGCCAAGCGAAGGGACCGCCGCCGTGGCGGTGATCTTCGGTCGCTTCGACCAGCCCGTCCCCGAACCGGTCGCGGCGCGGCTTGCCGGTCTGCGGCCAGGGAAGGAATTTGCAGTGTCGGGCGATGACTTCCGGTTCAAGACCCTCGTTCGGGTATACGGACCCCCATAAAGAGTCCGGCGTCAATGTCACTTAACCATCTTTGAATATTTCCTATCGACAAGTTATAGGCCGATCATTTAACCTTACGCACGGTGGGTTTTTTTGGATAGGTGTCAGCGATGGTCGGGACGGAAGCCGTCTTGGTCGGTGACGCAGGCAGCGACACGCGCACCGCCAACGATGTGATCAGGAAACGCCGCTGGGCATATGGCATAACGGCGTTCTTCGCCGTGATCAGCATCGGCACCTATGCCTACAACGAGTACTACACCTACCTGTCCGTCTATCTCTGGTTCGGATTCATCTACGGGATGTGTCTGCAGTACGGGCGGTTCTGCTTCTCGTCCGCGTTCCGCGACCTGTTCGCCGTCGGCGTCCCGCGGATGGTCGTCGGCATCATGATCGCAACCGTCCTGTTCGCGGTTGTCGGCGCCTTCGTAACGGCAACCGGGCTGAGCACGTTCCATTCGGCTCCGGTCAGTTTCCACGCCGTGGTGGCCGGGTTCATCTTCGGCGTCGGGATGGTGTTTGCCGGCGGCTGCGCGTCGGGCTCGCTCTACAAGACGGGCGAAGGCAATGGCAACGCCCTGCTTGTGGTGCTGTCGATCAGCGTAACGCAGGCGCTGTTTGTCGATGTCGGCGGCTGGACCAACAAGCTGGTCCCGGCGTCCTGGCGCGAATCCGCGCTCGAGAAGGGATTGCCGGATGTGATCAATGTCGGCGACGGCTGGGTCGACCAGTATCTCGCCGGCCATGTGTGGAATCAGCCGGTCACGACCTTCGCGCAGATGTCGGGCTGGTCGAATGAATCCGTCATCGGTGCATTCCTCGGCAATCTGTTCATCGGCGTGATGGTGCCGGCGGCGGTGCTGCTGATCGTCGTGTACGTCATCTGGTCACGCCGGAGCCATATGCGCAGACGCGAAAAGGAGGGATTGCCGGCGCCGACCTTCGGCGACGAGCTGGCCGGCTACTGGGCGATGATCACGGCCAACAAGCGGACCGCCATCGCCGGACTCATCCTCGGCATCGCCTGCGGGCTGCACATGTTCGTGATCCAGGGGCTGCGGGTGAAATTCGGCGTCAAGAACGCCGGCGCCCTGCTTGAGCGCATGGGATTCGACTTCGGCATCTCGGTGAACGGCACCGTCTTCGACCCCGGCTACTGGTACGTGACCACGCAGGAGGCGCAATGGGTCGGCTGGGTGTTCCAGAAAATGGGCACCGAGAATATGGACAACATCTATTTCGGCTTCGTCAACGGTATCCCCAATCCCGCCATTAACCCGGCCGACTGGATGTCGCTGGCGCTGATCGGCGGCGCCGCAGTGATGGCGTTGCTGAACAACGAATTCCGTTTCAAGAAGCCAACCCTGGAGCTCGCCACCTGGGCCATCATCGGCGGTGCGCTGATGGGCATCGGCTCGCGTCTCGGCCTGGGATGCAACGTCGGCGCCTTCTTCGTCCGGGTCTCGCAGGGCGATCCGTCAGGCTGGCTGTTCGGGCTCGGCATGATCGGCGGCGCCTTCGTTGGGGTCAAGTTCTTCAACTGGTGGACCGAGCGGAAGATGGCCAAGCAGTTCGCCGCTGCCGATTTCTAGAATGTTCCGGCCTTATGGAAGGAGTCCAGACGCACCATGAAATTCGAGAAAAGATCCGACGGCGTCTTCTCGCTGAACGTGGAGGGCTATGTCTGTCCGCATCCGCAGATCTACACCAAAAAGGCGCTGGAAAAGGTCAATACCGGCGACGTCATCGAAGTGCTCTTCGACAACCCGTCGTCCGGTGAGTCCATCGCCACCATGTGCGAGAACACCGGCGACGAGATTATCGCCAGGAACGATGAGGCCGGGAAATTCAGGTGGGAGATCCGCAAGGCCTGACGCCGCAGCCGCGCGCCGACATACACAACGCGCCTGGCAGCGCCGATCTGCTAACGCCCGCCAAGCTTGGCGTTCGCGCAACGAACGAGCGGAGATAGCATGAGCAACAGTCTGTGGGCCATTATTCTCGTGACGGGAATCTTCACTGGCTTCCTGATGGGCTACAGCGTGCCGCCAATGGTCGAGGTCGGCATGATCGGCGGCGGCGACCCCGTCGGCGTGCAGGGCGGGCTGGACGAGGACCTCGAGGAATATTACCGCAGCCTGTCGCTTGAACCCGACGCGGGTCAGAGCCAGTAGCGCGCCGGACGCGCAGGCGATGGCGGTCGGCCAGGCCGAGGAATATTGAGGAGCGATACCTTGCGAACCGCACTCTGGGTCTTGACCGTCGTCATGGGCAGCTTCCTTGCGGGGCTGCTCGGCTATGCCACGTCATCGCGGACCGGCGTCGAGCCGGGGTATTTCGAGGCCACCGAGACCGGGGGATACGGCGCTCCTGCGGCAAGCCAGGGCGGCGGCGAGGAACTGGATCCCGCACTGCAGGAATACTACAAGAACCTGACGACGGAATGAGTGTCCCGCCGATGCAAGCCTCGGCGCGGCCACCCTCTTCCGACGAGACGCGCGGCGTCATGATTCTGGGTGCGGGGCTGGCCGGGCTCACGGCCGGCAGTCTGCTGTCGCGATCGGGGCTCGACGTAGCAGTCGTCGAACGGGGCTCCGAGGTCGGTGGGCTGGCCCGCACCATCGTGCACAACGGCTTTCGGTTCGACCTCGGCGGACACCGATTCCACACCGAGAACAGCAGCGTGGAGCAGCTCGTGCGCTCGGCACTCGGCGACGACGTGCTGCTGGTCGACCGCTCCAGCAAGATCCTCAAGGACGGTCGGTATTTCGATTACCCCTGGCGGCCGCTGAACGCCCTCGGTGGCCTCGGCTTCGGCACAGCGGCGGCCGTTCTCTACAGCTTCGCGGCCGAACGCATCCGCCAATACATCGGCAAACCCGAGATCATATCCTTCGAGGACGAGATCGTGCGCCGTTTCGGTCGCACCATGTTCGATATCTTCGTCCGGGAGTACAGCGAGAAGGTCTGGGGCGTTCCGTGCGGCCGTCTGGCGCGGGAACTGGCCGAGTGGCGGATCCAGGGACTGTCGGTCCGGGCGGCGTTGCGCGACGCGCTGTGGCACCGCAAACCCGGCGGCGTGCGCACCTTGGCCCGCAAGTTCCTTTACCCGCCGCGCGGCATCGGCCAGCTCGCCGAAGGGCTGAGGCAGCAGATCGAGCCTGGCGGGCGGATCGCGACGGGCACGACGGTCACGCGCCTTGGGCATTCGGACCATAGGATCGAGACCGCGGTGCTGCGGGGCGTCGACGGTACGCGCATCAGCCGCGCCGGCGAGTTCGCCTCGAGCATTCCGCTGTCAGTCCTGGTGCACCTGCTCCATCCGAGGCCGCCGCTCGACGTGCTCGAGGCGGCCGCCGCGCTGCGGTTCCGTGATCTTGTGGTGGTCGCCGTCATGCTCGACCGCGCACGGGTGACCGATCAGACCTGGATCTACGTGCCCGAACGCGACATCCCGTTCGGGCGGATCCATGAGCCGACCAACTGGAGCCGGCACATGGCGCCCGCAGGCAGAACCTTGCTGGTCATGGAGCATTTTTGTTTCCGCGACGACGAATGCTGGCGATCCGATGATGGGGCTCTTGTTGAAAATACGGTCGCCAGCCTGGAGGGTCTCGGGTTGATCCGCCGCCACGAGGTGATCGACAGCTTGGTGTTGCGGGTGCCGGAGGCCTACCCCCTGTTCGAGATCGGCCATGACGAGAACCGGCGGCGGATATATGATTATCTGGCGCGGTTCGAGAACCTGGAGGTCATCGGACGTGGCGGGCTGTTCCGCTATTTCAACATGGACTACGCGATGGAGTCGGGCATCTCGGCGGCGAATGCCATCATCGCACGGACCGGGCGTGCGCGCAGCCACGACGCGCGGGAAATGACCGAGGCCTGTCCATGAGATGCGCGCTGATTATCCCCGCCTGGACGCCCGAGGAGATCTTCTCGACGCGCACCGCCGGCTCGCAGATCAACTACTGGCAGCCGCTCGGGACCCTGTATGTCGGGGCAAGCCTCCGCGCGGCCGGCCACGAGGTCGCCTTCCTCGACGGATCGTTCCTCAGCCACGAGGCCATCCTGCGCCGAATCCGCGAGCTGAAGCCCGATTTCGCAGGAATCTACGCGACGACATTCGGCTGGCCCGCCGCGTTGCGGACGGCGCACGACATCAAGGCGCTGGATCCGGCAACGTGGACCTGCGTCGGCGGCCCCTATCCCACGGCGACCGCGGACGCGTGCCTCGCCGACGGCGCTGGGGCGATCGACGCCGTCGTGGTCGGCGAGGGCGAGGAAACGGTTGTGGAGGCGCTGGCACGGCTCGAATCGGGCGGGGACCTGGCCGGCGTTGCCGGCATCGTCGCCTGGAGTGACGGCCGCATCCTCCGCAATCCGCCACGACCGCTGATCGAGGATCTGGATGCCCTGCCCTTCCCGGCGCGCGACCTGTTGGGCGACCGCAGCCGCTACATTCCCGCGCCGGCCACCTACAGGCGAAAGCCCGTCGCCATCGTCACGACCTCGCGCGGTTGCGACCGCCGGTGCCTGTTCTGTTTCCAGATGGACCGGGAGCGCCAAAGCGGCACGCGCGGCGTCCGCTACCGCAGCATCGAAAACGTGATCGCGGAAATCGAGCAGATCCTGCAAGAGGGCTATCGTGAGATCAAGTTCATCGACGATTCCCTCGCCGCAGACCGCGACCGCGCGATGCGGCTGTGCGCGGAGATCCGGCGGCGCGGCCTTGATTTCACCTGGTTCGCGTCAATCTGTGCGAACCAGGCCGACGCCGGGCTGTTCCAGGCGATGAAAGATGCAGGCTGCTGGGCGGTTCTGATCGGCGGCGAAAGCGGCGTCCAGAAGAACCTGAATACGATCCGCAAAGGGGCCACGCTGGAGCAGATACGCGGTGCCGTGGCCGCCGCCAAGGGCGCCGGG
The DNA here is from genome assembly GCA_041563955.1 of Alphaproteobacteria bacterium. Lineage (GTDB taxonomy): Bacteria > Pseudomonadota > Alphaproteobacteria > UBA8366 > JADFVY01. Next base: position 8,537 of record JBFGQV010000036.1, read on the forward strand.
CTGCGGGTCACCGTGCCCTTCATCTTCGGCATTCCCGGGGAGACCTTCGACGATGCGCTCAAGACCGTCGATTTCGCGATCTCCCTGAATCCCGATCTGGCGAATTTCCATGCCATCACGCCCTTCCCCGGCACGCCGCTGCACGACCGCGCCGCCGAGTTCGGCACGGTCTCGACGCACCTCCGGGATTTCACCTTTCAGGGCGCCGCTTTCGTGCCGCACAGCATGACCCGGGACGAGATCCTGGCCGCCCGCCAGCTGGCGTTCCGGAAATTCTACTCGCGCCCATCATTCCTGGCGCGGCGGCTGTTCTCGATTCGCAGCCTCGAGGATTGCCGGACGGCGATCACCGGCTTGCGGAGTCTGTATTGGCTGTGGCGCGACAGGATGCTGTTTCGCCGGCGCCGGCCCGCTGCGCCGCGACATCGGACCGCGCGCGGCCCAAATCGAGGTACTCCCTGACGAGCGCCGGGTACAGCATCGGATTGAACAGGATGTTCATGATGAAATTGCACTCGTGCGTGCAGTGGCAACCGCCATCCGCGATCTGCCCGAGGATGGCGCGCGCTTGGTCCGACCTGAGGAGCCGGGCGATGTCGTAACCATGCGCCCGGACGTTGCCGAGGCTATCCGCCAAAGATTCACAGGCGTGGACCTCGCCGGACTCGCTCAGCACGAGACTCAGGGTGCCGGCGTAGCAGGGGATCAGGCGGCGCTCCTCCGACAGGGTCCTGTGGATCAGCCGGCGCTGCAGAATATCCTGCGCCGCCTTGAGCCGCGCCCCCGCGAATCGATGGATGCTGGACACACCCGCCTTCAGATCCCGCCCGAGACGGTTTGCGGCAGCCTGGTACTTCGCCGCATCGACCGCCTTGAAACGGTGTTCGATGAGGTCGCCGCGGACCAGGGAGACGGTATGGGTGCCCCGGTCATCGAGGCCCGCGACGAAATCGATGACCTCGTCCATGCGGTCCTGGTTCTCCGACAGGAACACGCTGTTGATACCGAGTTCGAGATTGTCATAACGGTCGCGCAGCCGCGCGATCGAGCGGTAGGTCTCCAGCGCCTTCGCGAAGGCACCGGGCGATCCGCGCAGGGCGTCATGGGCGCCGTCGAGTCCGTCGAGGGACACCTTGACGACGATGATGCTTTTGGGACAGCGCCGGAGGATGAGTTCGGTCTGCTCCGTGATCGCCTCCGGTAGCAGGCCATTGGTCGGAAACAGGAGAATCCGCGGCCGGTTGCGGTCATGAAAGAGGGCGCTGATCTCCGCAAGGTCGTCGCGCAGAAACACTTCGCCGCCGGAAAAGGCAACCCAAAGCAAGCGGCCGAGGGAGGCGGAAATCTCTCGAATTTCGGCGAGTGACAGCGGATCGCCCTCGGCGGGGGGAGGCCGACCCTTCAGATAGAAGCACCACGGGCAGCGCGCGTTGCACCTGCGGGTCACGAAGAACGTCAGCTGGATCGGCCGGCGTTTCCGGAAGATCGACGGGACGTGGCGGAGGGCCGAGTACATCGTCATCCGTCCTTCGGCAGCACATGCGGTACTGTCAGATATCGCCATACCCCTGCCACCGTGCCGGCGCCGACGGCGAGAGGATACAGGAGCAGATAGTAGGCGGTCGCGGCGAGCGCGAACGCGATCCCGCCGCCGAAGAACGCCCGGATCAGGCCGCGGCCGACCAGCATGCTGGCTGCGACCGGCAATACCGCGAGAAACAGCGGCACGATGCTGCCGCTGGCCACCGCGGCGACGAGAAGCGTCACCGCAACGGACCAGAGGACCACGTTCGCCTTCAATTCGCTCGACGCGGTTCCGGAATCGGCGAGGATGTCCCCGTTGCCGATCGAGTAGACGGTCCAGTGCATCGCCTTGAAGGCGGCGTTGCGCAGGGATCGGTAAAGCGAGAATTCGAAGACGTGCTGGACCCGCAGCCGGGGTTCGACGACGATGCGGTGGCCCGCACGGCGCAGACGGTGGCTGAACTCGACATCCTCGGCCACCGGCAGAAACCCGGCGGTAAACCCGCCGCTGTCCCGGAACGTCTTGTCGGCGATGACCAGGGCGTGGCCGGCGGCATAGTCGGCGGCCTCTCCATGCTTGGTCTCGAAATAGCTGACGAACGCCGACTGGAACCGGCTGAAGAAATCCGTGTCGTACGGCTCGCGTGTGTAGGTGCCGCCGACGATCACCCCGGCGCCGTGGCGCGAGATCGCCGCCGCGGCCACCGCGAGCGCATCGGCCTGCAAGATACAGTCGGCATCGGTGAAGAAGAGGATCTGCCCGCGGCTTTTCGTCGCGCCGGCGTTCCGGGCCGCAGAGGCACCACTGTGCCGCTCGAGCCGCACGAGCCGGCACGGAAATCGCTCTATGACCTCAACCGATCTGTCTTCCGAGTGGTCGTCGACGACGATCACCTCGAACGGCTCGTAATCCGACCGGAACGCCGCCTCCAGGCACAGCCCGATGGTGGCTTCGCCGTTGCGGTTGGGGATGATGATCGAGATCAGCGGTGCCATCGGCCGATTTCGGTATCCGTGTCGCCGCGATTGTCATGCCGGACGACTTGCAGCGACTCCTCTATTTCCAATTGATCATGTCGAATAACACTATAATATATTCCAATAATTATATGTGTGAGTGCACACGGGCGCAAACAGGCATTCCCATGGCGGGACGAGGGTTCGTGTGCGATTGTGGCTTGATCATCGCTCGTTGAGCAACGACGGGAAGGTCTGTTTCGCTCCGATCAGCCGCCGAGCGCCAATGCGAAGGGCCGGCGGAAACAACGCTGTCATCAGGGCTCGCGTGCCATGCGGGAGCCGGAAAGCCAGCGTCTTCAGTGAAGCAGAGGAGGAAACGCATGATCAGGTTACCGATACGGCGCATCGGAGGGGTGGCCATCACGGCCCTGACATTCGCCGTCTGGGCCACTGCGGCTCCGGCCGCCGAATGGGCCAATCCGGAACTTCTGGTAACACCCGAAGTCGTGAAACAGAATATCGACAAGCCCGACTGGGTGGTCGTCGACTGCCGTAGCCTGGGCAAGTACGCGAAAGGCCACATCCCGGGTGCGATCAGTCTCGGGAATTCCTGCAGCAGGGCACTCAGAGACTCGACGTCCAGGGCCTTTCGAGACATCTCGAAATACGAAAGGCTCCTGGGCAAGGTCGGCATCGGCAATGATACGCATGTCGTGGTCTATTATGGCGACATGAGCGACATAACCAGCGCCACGGTCGCGTTCTGGATCCTCGAGTATCTCGGCCATGACAAGGTCCATGTCCTTAATGGCGGCCTTGACGCCTGGCGCAAGTCGGGCAACCGGCTCGACAGCAAACCGTCGATCAAGGAGCCAGCGACGTTCAAGGCCAACGTGGTTGCCAGCCGGTACGGCTCGACGGACGAGGTCCTGCAGATCGCCATCGGCGAGCGGTCGGGCGAGCAGCTTCTCGATTCCAGGACACCCCAGGAATACGAAGGGACCGACGTGCGGGCAATCAGGGGCGGGCACGTCCCCAACACCACCCTCAATGTCTCCCACAAGGACACCCTGGCCCAGGAGAAAGACCCGAAAACCGGCAAGACGGTGCCGGTTGCATACTTCGACCCCGATGTGGTGAGCGCGAAGTTCGCCTCCCTGGACCGAAGCAAACGCACGCTCGCCTATTGCCAGACGGGGACCCGCTCGACCATGACGTATCTGCAACTCCGCCTTCTCGGATTTGCGGACCCGGCGAACTGGGACGAGTCGTGGCGCGTCTACGGCTCGCAGCTCAGCTATCCCGTCGCCGACGAGCAGTGGTACAACTTCGCCAGCGTCAACAACAAGATCAAGGCGCTCGAGGCGAAGGTCAAGGAACTGGAGGGCGCAGCCAAGAAGTAAGCTTCGCGGGGGGGGCCGACACTCGCGGAGATGATCTATGCCGGACGGGGTCGTATGATCCCGTCCGGTGTGAATTGTGCCCAGCGGCCTCATCGGGCCCGCCCCGGGCGATCGCACGGCGGCTGTCGGGATGGTCTGCGCGGCGCGGGGTCGTGGCCCGCCGGCCCGCGCGTCAGTCGTAGCTCAGCATTATGTCGACGATTTGCACACCGTCTGCGGAAGGCCGTTCCGTGCGGCTGCCCGATGACGGCGGCGAAATTGAGACGGCACCGTTATCAAGCATGACGGTTACGGTGCTGCCATTCGAATCACGGTATTCAACCACCAGCCGTGCGGTGGTCTGGCCCACCACCGAGACACAGCGCGTCGGCAAGAGACGGCGCACCCGCGACTCGGCTGCACCCCACTTGTAGATGCTCGAGCGCGTCCTCAGGCGCAGTTCGTCGCAGCTCCGGTCATCCGCATTTATGACAGTCGCCGATGCGTTGGCTCTCCCCGACGCGGCGCTGCGGTGCACCGGATCCGCCGGAGCGTGGTCAGCGCTCACGGCGGCCCCGGAAAGAAGGACACTTATTAAAAGATAATTAAGGAACACACGCAAATAGCGGTTGTTCACTGTGCAAACCCCTCCAAACAACGTACACGAGTAATACGCCCGGTGCACACCGCAAGTATGGGGTCAAACCGTTAATGCCCGCTTACCCTCATAAAATAACGATATGTGACCAAATGTCTCCTGGCCTTGCGGCGTTAACCATAGTCAGATTTCCGAAAATCAACTGTTTCAAACGTTTATGTTATAATTATCTCCCGATAAATTGCAATTCCTGGTGGTAATCGTTAACGCTGCGGTCGAAGTTTTTTTCGGGCGCGTCGATCATGCCGGCATGCCGGCCTGGATCGCGCGGGCGGCCCGACCCGAAATGCCGGGATTCGGGGTCGCCCCTTCGGAGCGTCCCTTGCGGGTTCCGCCAATGATGGGCCGGCCCACACGCAAAAAAAAGCCCCGGCCCCCCTTGCCGGGGCTGCCGGGGCGAATTTGTCAGCTGTGGCGGATTGCGTTCGTGGTAACGCATCCGCCCTTACGGTCACTTCAGCGTTGCGTAGTACGCCGCGATATCCGCCATGTCCTCGTCGCTGAGCTTCGCCACGGCGCGGACCATACCCTTATGGTCGCGAGCACCGTTCTTGTAGTCCTGCAGGGCTTTGACATGGGCCGCCGCGTCCATGCCGGCGATCGGCGGGTTGTCCTTCCTGCCCTCGCCCATCTTGCCGTGGCAGCCGCCGCATTTCGCCGCCAGCTTTTTGCCCGCAGCCACATCACCGGCCGCGCCAGCCGGACCGGCCAGTCCGAGCACCAGACAGGCGGCGAAAATCATCGACAGGTATTTGAGCATCATTCTCTCCTCATGGTGGACGTTCGTAGATGGCCGATATGATATCAGCCTCAATCTGAATTCCCGATGAACGGCGCGGCCGTTGCATGGGGCCGCGCCACCCGTACTTCGCGTAACGATGCGCAATTGCTCTTGCTCTGCGTGCCGACGCCGCACCACGTCGACCGATGCCGGGCGACGTTCCCGGCACGGCGGGCGGTGCCACCCTAATGCAGGGCCGAGGTGATGAAATTGACCTGCGTCAATCAACAACATCAAATCCGATGTAATTAGATCCGCCGCCGGCGCCCGGCTCTCACATGGACGTGACCGCGCAACCTTGCTGTTGACAACCAGAGCCTCCTTGCCGTCTTCCTTAGGCTTCGCCCCGGGCCGCTAGCATCTGCACCGGCGGAAATCGGCGCCCGGCCCCCGCAACTACGGAAACAGATCCGGAGGCAAAAATGAACCGGCTCGTCCCGCGCAAACCCGTACCTGCCCTGGAGGTTCCAACCCTCGACGGCGATGCCTGGCGGCTCTCCGACCAGACTCCGGCCAAGTTCACGATGGTGGTGTTCTATCGCGGCCGCCATTGCCCGGTGTGCAAGCTCTATCTCGAGGATTTCGCGAAGAAGCTGGGCGACCTGTCCGCGCGCGGCGTCGAAGCCATTGCGGTGAGCACCGACAGCGAGGACCGCGCGCGCGATACGGCCGCCGAGTGGGCGCTGGGCGGGCTGAAGATCGGCTACGGGCTGCCGGTCGAAAAGGCGCGCGAATGGGGCCTCTATGTCTCGTCCAGCCGGGGCAAGACATCGCTCGGCATCGAAGAACCCCCGCTGTTCAACGAGCCCGGATTCTTTCTGGTCCGCCCGGACGGCACGCTGTACTGGTCGATCGTCCAGACAATGCCGTTCCTGCGGCCGCATTTCGCCGAGCTGGTCGGTGTGCTGGACAAGATCGAGCAGATGGACTACCCGGCGCGCGGCGAGGCCTGATCCGGTCCTGAGGCTCTATTCGAGGTCGGCCGCGGTCACGTCCCCGCAATAGACGTATTCCGTGTCCTCGACGCTGCCGGCGCCAACATAGATGCCGACGACCTCGACCGGCACATCCGCGGCGCTGTTGACGAGCCAGTGCTCAACGCCCGCCGGAATGTGGTGGAAATGGCCGCCGCGCACTTCACTGCGGCGACCGCCCGCCCCGGCCAGACCGTGTCCACTGATCACGTGGTAGATTTCCTCGCATCGCTCGTGCCGGTGCTTGCGGTGCACGGCGCCGGGCAGGAACCGCGCCCGGAACAGGGTCGACGAACTGCCGTTGTGGCGTCCGAGCGGCAGCCGGAAGTCACTGATCGACCATCCTTTCCCCGCATCCATCCGCTCCGCCGGCACGTCGTCCAGATGGACCATGATCGGACCGGGTCCGTCGGACGGGGCGCGGGATGCGCCGGCGCCGCCCGTCCGCTCGAGCGCGCGGTAGCCGGCCGCCCCGAAGTCGGGCGCGCCAGGCCAGAATCCGGCGAGGACGGCCGCCTCGGCGCGGGACGCATTGCGGAACGAGCGCGGCGTTCCAGGCGGCGTCAGCCAGCAGTGGCCTGCGCGGACCTTTACCGACCGGCCGGCGTGAACCAGCTCGCCGCTGCCGGCGAGCAGTGCGACGACCTCGTCGCAACGGCCCAGTTCGTACGCATCCCCGGACTCGCCCGCCGGAACCGCCATATGCCAGGCCAGCGTCGAGCTGCCGTTCCATCCGCCGATTACGGGCCGGCCGCGGTAGCGCGGCGGTGTGCCTGGCGGAGCGACCGCTTCCAGATGAACCGGCTCGAAACGGGACTCCATCGTTACGATCCTTTCGCCCTGCGCGAAACTCGTTAGAATGCGTACTGCCGACCAGACTGAAAGAAAACCGCGATGCCGGCAAGGGCCGCCGCGGCAGGAACAGGGAGAGAGCCATGCCCAGACTTCGCTACATCAAGGAGGAGGAAAAGACCGACGTGGCGCGGGAGCTCATCGCCTCGGCAGAGCGGACCGGTGCCCCCGACCCGCGCGTGGTCAGCATCATGGTGCGCAATCCCAAGGCCGGCGTCGCCTGGGTTCGCTATTGGAATTCGCTGCTGTACGACGGCGTGCTGCCCCATCCGCTAAAGGAAATGTGCCGCATCCTGATCTCGATGTCGCATCGCTGTGGCTATTGCTCGACGGTGCGCTCGAAGGTGGCGCAGGAACAGGGCCTGACCGAGGACAAGGTGGCGCAGCTGTTCGACTTCGAGACCAGCGACCTGTTCACCGAGCGCGAGCGCGCCGCCCTGCGCTATGCCATGCGGTTCAAGTCCGGCGACAGCGGCGTCGATTCCGACGAGGCCTATGACGACCTGCGCCGGCACTTCACCGACGAGGAGATCATCGAACTCGGCCTGTTCTGCGGCGAGACCGACGGCGCCGGTAAGCTGGTCCGCTCATGGCAGGTGCTGAGCTGGGACGAAGCCTGCGCGCTCAATCCCGACCTGCAGTCGCTCGACGAGCCGGAAGCCGCGGAATAGAGAAAGCAAAGACTGGACGACGCCGCAGCGGGCCACGCGCCGGCGTCGGCCGAACACGACATGATCCGGCGGGCGGGCCCCCCGCCGGCGCAGGCCGGGAGAGCCGCATGACCAGCCCATTCGTTCTGGACGACGATCAACGCGCGATCCTGGAGACCGTCCGCCGCTTTACGGCCGACGTGGTGTCGCCGGTCGCGGCGTCGCTCGACCGCCGGGAAAGCCCCGAGGACTGTTTTTCGTGGGACATCGTCGAGAGAGCGGACGCCGCCGGCATCCGCACGATGACGCTGGCCGAGGAATACGGCGGCATCGGCGCGGGATCACTGACCACCGCCATGGTGATCGAGGAACTGGCCAGGGGCGACATGGGCGTCGCGGTCGTGATGGCCCAGACCCTCAAATTGGCGCAGATCCTGCAGACCGCGACGAGCGAGGACCAGCGGCGGCGTTACCTGCCGAAATTCCGCGACGATCCGCGCGCAGTGCTCGCGATCGGCATCACCGAGCCGGAGACCGCCTCGAACTATTTCGTGCCGCATCGCGTCCCCGACGCGCCGTTCCATACCCGCGCCGAAAAGGCCGACGGCGGCTGGAAAATCAACGGCATGAAGCATTTCATCTCGAATGGCAACGTCGCCAGCCTCTATCTCCTGTTCGCCCAGACCGAGAAGGGCAAGGGCCTTGCCGACGGCGCAACCTGCTTCCTGGTCGAGCGCGGCACGCCGGGATTCACCATCGGGCGCGTCCACGACAAGATGGGCGAGCGGTTGGCCAACAACGCCGAGCTCATTTTCCAGGACTGCTTCGTGCCCGAAGCGGACGTCGTCGGCGCGGTCGGCAACGGGTTCCAGGTATTGGTCGACTTCTTCCCGGCCAGCAACGCCTACGCCGCGGCGACGGTGCTGGGCGTCGCGGTCGCGGCTTACGAGCGCGCCGTCGACTGGGCCAAGACGCGGAACCAGGGCGGCAAGCTGTTGATCGAGCATGACGGTATCGCCGCCGACCTCGCCGAGTGCAAGATGCTGCTCGACGTCGCCCGCACCTATATCCACCGGGCTGCCTGGGCGGCCGACAACCGGGAGCTGGGCTGGGACCCGACCTTCGGCTCGCTGCCGAAGGTGTTCGCCTCGCAGGCTGCCTGGAAGATCGTCACCCGCTGTTCCGAGATTCACGGAGGTTCAGGCTTCATGCGAGACATCGGATTCGAGAAGCTGATGCGCGATGCGGCGGCCTTCCTGCATTCCGACGGGGTCAACCGGACGCTGCTGCTGAAGGCGGCCAGGCACATGTTCTGAGGCGGGCAAGGGGGCGCGGTAAATGAAGGCGATGATGCTGAAGGCGGCAAACACGCCGTTCGTGCTGGAAGACGTGCCGGACCCAGAGCCCGGCCCAGGCGAGGCGGTGGCCCGGGTCTATGCCTGCGGTTCGGGCCTGACCATCCAGCACGTCAAGGCCGGCCGCGTGCCGGCGAAGTTCCCGCTGATCATCGGCCATGAGATCACCGGCGAGATCGTCGAGACCGGGGCCGGCGTCAGCGGCGTGACGGCGGGCGATGCGGTGACCGCCTATTTCTACCTGAACTGCGGCCACTGCCGCTGGTGCCTGTCGCAGCTGGAGCCGCTGTGCGAGAACCTCGCCGGCAATGTCGGGCGCGACTGCGACGGCGGCTATGCCGAATACATCAAGCTGCCGGCGCATCTTTTCATCAAGCTGCCGGAGGGGCTGGACCACCGCAAGCATCCGGCGGAGATCGGCGTCATCTCCGACGCCATCGCCACGCCATACAAGGTGCTCAGCCGGGCACGGGTAAAACCAGGCGAGACGGTCGCGGTGTTCGGCGCCGGCGGCGGCCTCGGCATCCATATGATCATGATGGCCCGCTGGGCGCGGGCCCGGGTGATCGCGGTCGACATCGCACCGGAGAAGTTCGACGCCTGCCGCAATGCCGGCGCCGACGAGGTCGTGGACGCCGCGCAGGCCGATGCCGCGGCGGCGCTGATGGATCTGACCGGCGGCAAGGGCATTGACGTTGCCGTCGATTTCGTATCGGCCACTTCGACCCTCGAGGCCGGCGCCGCCGCCCTCGGCCGGCGCGGCCGGCTTGTCACCCTGGGGGGTGCGGGCAAACCGTTCCAGGTCTCGTCCATGGCGATGCTGCAGAAGGAGCTCGACCTGCTCGGCAGCCGCTACGTGACCCGGCGCGAGATCATCGACTGCCTCGACCTTGCCGCGCGCGGCGAGATCTGGCCGATCGTCTCCGACATCCGGCCGCTCGAGGAGGCGGAGGCGATCCATGAACGTGTCGAGAAGGGGGAGGTGATCGGCCGCGCGGCGTTGCGCATCGACTGAGCGCCGGACGTCCGCCATCTTGATCTGCGTCAAGATGTTCGCTCTCTCGAGGCGCTAAACTTTCGTGGCATCGGGGACGGGGTGAGACCGTCCGCTCTGGGTCCGGGTCGCGCGCCTGGGCGGGCGGCACCAACAGATGGGGGCAAGCCATTTTTCAGGTACGCATACACGGCCGCGGCGGCCAGGGCGTTGTCACAGCGGCCGAGATACTCTCGGTGGCGGCATTCCTTGAAGGCGATCATGCGCAGGCGTTTCCGAGCTTCGGCTCGGAGCGGATGGGTGCGCCTGTGATCGCGTTCTGCCGCCTCGACGACAAGGAGATCCGGCTGCGCGAGCCGGTGATGACGCCGGACGCGCTGATCGTCCAGGACCCGACCCTGCTGCACCAGGTGGACCTGTTCAGCGACCTCGACACTCGTGGATATCTCCTCATCAATACGACACGCAGATACCGCGACCTCGGGCTTGGCGACTACGTGACCAAGTTCCCGCCGCACCACATTTGCACCGTCGCCGCCAGCGAGTGGGCGCTCGAGTTCATCGGAAAGCCGCTGCCCAACGCGGCGATGCTCGGGGCGTTCTCGGCAATCACGCGACGGGTGAAACTGGAGTCCGTGCAGGAGGCGATCCGGCAGAAATTCCCGGGCGCGCTCGGCGACAAGAACGCCGCCGCCGCCGGCAAGGCCTACAACACCATCCGCACCAACTAGACGTTCGGCCCCAGGAGACAGGCAATGCTCAAGCAGATGGAAGGCTCCCACGCGGTCGCAGAGGCCATCGCCCTGTGCCGCCCCGATGTGATCTGCGCCTACCCGATCACGCCGCAGACCCACATCGTGGAACGGCTGAGCGAGCTCGTACAGGAGGGCGCGATCGGCAACTGCCAGTACATCAACGTCGAATCCGAATTCGCGGCGTTGAGCGTCGCCATCGGCGCCTCGGCCGCCGGCGCCCGCGCCTACACGGCGACCAGCAGCCAGGGCCTGCTGTTCATGACCGAGGCGGTCTACAACGCCGCCGGGCTCGGCCTGCCGATCGTCATGACCATCGGCAACCGCGCGATCGGCGCGCCGATCAACATCTGGAACGACCATTCGGACAGCATGGCGCTGCGCGACTCGGGCTGGATCCAGCTCCACGCCGAGACCAACCAGGACGCCATCGACCTGCATATCCAGGCCTTCCGCCTGGCCGAGCAGCTGAGCGTGCCGGTCATGGTCTGCGAGGACGGGTTCATCCTCACCCACGCCTATGAGCGGGTCGACATGCCCGACCACAACCAGGTCCGGGCCTACCTTCCGCCCTTCGAGCCGGTGCAGATCCTCGACCCGGCGGACCCGGTCACCATCGGCGCCATGGTCGGCCCCGAGGCCTTCGCCGAGGTGCGCTACCTCTCGCACCACAAGCATCTGCAGGCGGTCGAGGTGATCCCGCAGCTGGCCGCGGAATTCAGCGAGATCTTCGGCCGAGACAGCGGCGGGCTGATCCAGCCCTACCGCAGCGAGGACGCCGAGACCGTCATCGTCGCCCTCGGCTCGGTGGTCGGCACGATCCGCGACGTGGTCGATGAGATGCGTGAGGACGGCGTGTCGATCGGCGCCGTGAAGGTCATCTCGTTCCGGCCGTTCCCGATGCTGGAGCTGCGCCAGGCCCTCGAGAATGCGAAGCGCGTCATCGTCGTCGAGAAGGCGTTCGCAGACGGCCTCGGCGGCATCGCGGTCGGCAGCGTGCGCATGGCCCTGCGCGGCCTGACGACGCCGGTCTACACGATCATCGCCGGGCTCGGCGGCCGGCCGATCCCGAAGGCCTCGCTGCTGCGCGCTTTCGGCGAGGCCACGCGGGACGAGCTCGACGACCCGCATTTCCTCGACCTCAACTGGACGGTGATCGACCACGAACTGGCCCGCGCCAAGGAGAAGCGCCGCTCCGGCCCGATCGCCGAGAACGTGCTGCGCGACATGGGCCTCGTCGGCGGCAAGCCGGTCTAGGGGGGGCGCGCCATGGCACAGAAGATCAAGTTCTACCAGACCGGCACGCTGACCGTCGGCAACCGCCTGCTCGACGCCGACAACCGCAGCGTCCAGTCGACCGTCGACCGCAGCAACTCGCTGACCTCGGGCCATCGCGCCTGCCAGGGCTGTGGCGAGGCGCTCGGCGCCCGCTACGTGGTCGACACGGCGATGCGCGAGGCCGACAAGAAGCTGGTCGCGGTCAACGCCACCGGCTGCCTCGAGGTGTTCTCGACGCCCTATCCCGAATCCTCCTGGCAGGTGGCCTGGATGCATTCCCTGTTCGGCAACGCGCCGGCGGTGGCAACCGGCGTCGCCGCCGCGCTGCGCGCCAAGGGCCGCGATGACGTCCGGGTGCTGGCCCAGGGCGGCGACGGCGGCACCGTCGATATCGGCTTCGGCTGCCTGTCCGGCATGTTCGAGCGCAACGACGACGTGCTCTACGTCTGCTACGACAATGAGGCCTACATGAACACGGGCGTCCAGCGCTCCGGCTCCACGCCTGCGACCGCGCGCACCGCGACGACACCGACGAGCGGCGGCTCGAAGGGCAACGTGTTCGGCCAGGGCAAGAACGCCCCGCAGATCGCCATGGCGCACGACATTCCTTATGTTGCGACGGCCAGCGTTGCCGACTTGCACGACCTCGAAAACAAGGTGACCAAGGCGATGGGCATGCACGGCGCACGCTACATCCATGTCAACGTACCCTGTCCCCTGGGCTGGGGCTCGCAGCCCTGCGAGACCGTGCGGCTGGCCCGGCTCGCCTCGGAGACCGGACTGTTCCCGCTGTTCGAGGCCGACCATGGCGTGGTCACCGACGTCACCAGGATCCGCCGCCGGGTGCCGGTCGAGGAGTACCTCAGGCCGCAGCGGCGGTTCGCCCATCTGTTCAAACCCAAGCCGGACGTCGAGGCGCTCGCCGCGATCCAGGCGATCGCCGACCGCAACATCCAGAAATACGGCCTGCTCGGCTGAGGTGCGACCCATGCAGAAACCCTTCGCGATTACCCTTGATATCGGCACCAGCCTGGCCAACCGGACCGGCTCCTGGCGCAATGAGCGGCCGGTCTATGTGGACCTGCTGCCGCCCTGCAACCACGCCTGCCCCGCCGGCGAGAACATCCAGGGCTGGCTGTATCACGCCGAGGAAGGCAACTACGAGGCCGCCTGGCGCAAGCTGGTGGAGGACAACCCCTTCCCCGCCGTCGAGGGGCGCGTCTGCTATCACCCCTGCGAGCATGCCTGCAACCGCGGCCAGCTCGACGAGGCGGTCAACATCCATTCGGTCGAGCGCTTTCTCGGCGACCAGGCGCTGAAGATGGGATGGGCGGTGAAGCCCGGCAAGAAGACAGGCAAGAAGGTGCTGATCGTCGGTGCCGGGCCGAGCGGCCTGTCCGCCGCCTATCACCTGCGCCGCCTGGGACATGACGTGACGATCCACGACGCCGGGCCGATGGCCGGCGGCATGATGCGCTTCGGCATTCCGAAATACCGCCTGCCGCGTGACATCCTCGACGGCGAGATCGACCGCATCCTCGCCATGGGCGTGGAGCTCAAGCTCGACTCGCCGGTCACCGACATCCCCGGCGTCATGAAGGCGGGTGGTTTCGATGCGGCCTTCGTTGCCATCGGCGCGCACCTTGCGAAAAAGACCGACATCCCGGCGAGCGAGGCCAGCAAGATCTTCGATGCCGTCAGCCTGCTGCGCGGCATGGAGACCGACAAGGAACCGCCGAAGCTGGGTCGCCGCGTGGTCATCTACGGTGGCGGCGACACCGCGCTCGACGTCGCCCGCACGGCGAAACGCCTCGGCGCCAGCGAGGCGCTGGTGGTCTACCGCCGCACCCGCGAGCAGATGCCGGCGCATGACGTGGAGTTGGAGGAAGCGCTGGACGAGGGCGTGATCCTGCACTGGCTGC
>JBFGQV010000037.1:0-22215 GCA_041563955.1 Alphaproteobacteria bacterium
ACTGGGTTGGCTGGCGCGAGATCCTGTCCTCCGCCTTCGATGCGCTGTGGGGACTGCTGCTGATCATCATCATCCTCGGCGGCATCTACGGCGTCATCTTCACGCCGACCGAGGCGGCGGCCGTCGCCGCCGTCTACGCGTTCATCATCGCCAACTTCGTCTACAAGGACATGGGTCCCCTGAAGGGTGACGGCGATGAGCGCCACAGCCTGCTGAAGAAGCCCCAGGCCCTGGTCACCGTGTTCTTCCACCGCGACACCAAGCACTCGCTGTTCGAGGCGGGCAAGACCACGATCATGCTGCTGTTCATCATCGCCAACGCGCTGATCCTCAAGCACGTGCTGACTGACGAGCAGATCCCGCAGGCGATCGCCGGGGCCATGCTGGAGGCGGGCTTCGGGCCGGTCATGTTCCTGATCATCGTCAACCTCATCCTGCTGATCGGCGGCCAGTTCATGGAGCCGTCGGGGCTGATCGTCATCGTCGCGCCGCTGGTCTTCCCGATTGCCATTAGCCTCGGCGTCGATCCGATCCATCTCGGCATCATCATGGTGGTGAACATGGAGATCGGCATGATCACGCCGCCGGTCGGGCTGAACCTGTTCGTTACCTCCGGCGTCGCCGGCATGCCGATGCTGCGGGTCGTGCGGGCCGCCCTGCCGTGGCTGGGCATCCTGTTCCTGTTCCTGATCATGGTGACCTACATCCCGTGGCTGTCGACGCTGCTGCCGACGGCGCTGATGGGACCGGAGGTCATTATCAGGTAGGACGGGACCCTCCGGCCGCTCGCGGCAGTATCTCGGCGAGCCGCAGCAGCTTCTCGTCGCGCTCGGCGGCGAGGTCGGTGACGCTGCGCCCGGCGGTCATGAGGCGCACGCCGTCGACGATGCGGGCGGTGACCTCCGCGGTCAGCTCCGGCGTGCCGAGCGTCTCCCAGCGCGCCGCCTGGCTCGGCCCGAGATGTTCGAAGTAATGCGCGATGCCGCCGGCGCCGCCGCCGAGGTGGTAGTTGAGGAACGGCCCGGCGAGCGCCAGGCGCGGGCCGGGGCCGAACGCCACCGCCCGGTCGATGTCCGCGACGTCGGCGACGCCTTCCGCCACCAGGTGGACGGCCTCGCGGAACAGCGCCGCGGTCAGCCGGTTGACGAGATGGCCGGGCAGCTCCCGGCGCAGGTAGACCGGCACCTTCTGCACCGACTCCCAGAACGCCATCGCGCGCCGGACCGGCCCGCAGTCGCGGGCGCCGCCGGCGACCTCGACCAGCGGCAGGAGGTAGGGCGGGTTGAACGGATGGCCAAGCAGGCAGCGCTCGGGCTGGGCCGTCCGCTCGCGGATCTCCGAGATGGTGAAGCTCGAGCTGCAGGAAAACAGCAGGGTGTCGGGCGGTGCGGCGCGGTCCAGCTCGGCGAACAGGGCCCGCTTGAGATCCAGCCGCTCGGGCGCGCATTCGAGCACCACCGGCGATTCGCGGGCGGCCTCGGCGGCCGTATCGTGCCAGACGATCCGGCCCGGGCGCGCGCCGTCGGCAAGGCCGAGCCGCTGCAGCAGCGGCCAGCTCGCCCGCACCGCGTCGGCCAGCCGCGCCGCGGCCCCGTCGGCCGGGTCGTGCGCATGCACCTCGAAGCCGAGCCGCAGGAAATGCTGGACCCAGCCGCTGCCGATGAGGCCCGTGCCGACGACACTGATGCGTTCGCTGGACATGATCTCGCTCCCTACCGTCCTCTGCCGGCGCTGGCGCCGGTCCGCCGGACTGTATCGGCGCCGCGGCGGGGTGCAAACAGGCAATGCGCTCGGCAAACCGTGACAGGCGCGCGATTCCATGCATAGTGTCGTGCAGCCATGCCTTGATCCGGTGGGTCGGAGCGGCTATCAGGCGGCTTAATCAAGGGTGAACGAACGCAGCGGGGGCGGCGGGCACGCATGGAGTATTTCGTACAGCAGCTCATCAACGGGCTGACGCTGGGCGCCATCTACGGGCTGATCGCGATCGGTTACACGATGGTCTACGGCATCATCGGGATGATCAATTTCGCCCATGGCGACGTGTTCATGATCAGCGCCTTCGTCGCGCTGATCAGTTTTCTGGTGCTCGGCATCGCCGGCGTCACCTGGCTGCCGCTGGCGCTGCTGCTGGTGCTGGTGATGGCCATGTTCATCACCTCGGCCTATGGCTGGGCGGTCGAGCGCCTGGCGTACCGGCGGTTGCGCGGCTCGTTCCGGCTGGCGCCGCTGATCTCGGCGATCGGCATGTCGCTTGTCCTCTATAACTACGTGCAAATTGCC
This sequence comes from Alphaproteobacteria bacterium, assembly GCA_041563955.1. Taxonomy (GTDB): domain Bacteria; phylum Pseudomonadota; class Alphaproteobacteria; order UBA8366; family JADFVY01. The sequence continues at coordinate 2,284 of JBFGQV010000037.1, forward strand.
CAGGGGGCCCGGGTCAAGCCGCTGCCGCCGCTGATCCAGGGCGGTTTCACTTTCATGGAAAAGGACGGTTTCACCGTCTCGCTGAGTTACATGCAGATCATCATCGTCATACTGACCCTGACCCTGATGACCGCGTTTTCGTTGCTGATCGCGCGCACCGCGCTGGGCCGGGCGCAGCGCGCCTGCGAGCAGGACCGCACCATGGCGGCGCTGCTCGGCATCAATGTCGACCGTACGATTTCCCTGACCTTCGTCATGGGGGCGGCGCTGGCCGCCGTGGCCGGGATGATGTTCCTTCTGTATTACGGGGTGATCGACTTCTTCATTGGCTTCCTTGCCGGCATCAAGGCGTTCACCGCCGCCGTGCTGGGCGGCATCGGCTCGCTGCCCGGGGCCATGCTCGGCGGCCTGCTGATCGGCCTGATCGAGACCTTCTGGTCGGCCTACTTCACCATCGAGTACAAGGACGTGGCCGCGTTTTCCATCCTCGTCCTGGTGCTGATCTTCCGGCCGTCGGGCCTACTGGGGCGGCCCGAAGTCGAAAAGGTGTAAGTCCATGGCGTCGACTACCCAGTCATTGTCCGCGCGTCTCGGGAGACTTGATCTGGTTGCCGCCTTCAAGGAAGCCGGCATTGCGGCGTTCGTCGCCCTGGTGCTTGCCGTCACGATCATGGGCATGCGCACGGTCGATCAGCAGGGCGGGCTGGGCATCGAATTCCGGCCCGGCGTGGTCGCCATCGCGGTTGGGCTGGTCTTCGTCGGCCGCTTCCTGCTGGTGCTGTGGTGGCAGCGCGCAAAGCCGATCGACCGTAGTACGCGCGAGCGGATGATGGACCATATCGGCGCCGAGGTGCAGCATTACTCGAAATATGCCGGCATCGCGCTGTTCGGCTTCGCCATCGCGGTGCCGATCATCTGGTCCGACAACCGGTATATCGTCGATACGGCAACGCTGGTTCTCACCTACATAATGCTCGGCTGGGGATTGAACATCGTGGTCGGGCTGGCCGGACTGCTCGATCTCGGCTATGTCGCGTTCTATGCGGTCGGCGCATATTCCTATGCCCTGATCGCACTGCATTTCGACCTGTCGTTCTGGGCCTGCCTGCCGCTGGCGGGACTGATTGCCGCCAGTTTCGGTGTTCTTCTCGGATTTCCGGTATTACGCCTGCGCGGCGACTATCTAGCGATCGTTACGCTCGGTTTCGGCGAGATCATCCGGGTCATTCTGCTCAACTGGTACTCCTTCACGCGGGGGCCGGATGGGCTTTCGGGCATCCCGCGGCCCAGCTTCTTCGGCTTCGAGTTCACGCGCCGAACGGTGGAGGGCGAAACCGCCTTTCACCAGCTGTTCGGCTGGGACTATTCCTCGATGCATCGAATCATTTTCCTTTACTACCTGATCCTGGCGCTGGCGCTGATCACCAATTTCTTCACCCTGCGGATCCGCAGGCTGCCAGTCGGACGCGCCTGGGAAGCACTGCGCGAGGATGAGATCGCCTGCCGCTCGCTCGGCATCAACCCGACCAACACGAAGCTGACCGCGTTCGCCATCGGCGCCATGTTCGCCGGCTTCGCCGGCTCGTTCTTCGCCACCCGCCAGGGCTTCATCAGCCCGGAAAGCTTTACGTTTACAGAGTCGGCTCTGATCCTGGCCATCGTCGTTTTGGGCGGCATGGGCAGCCAGATCGGCGTGGTGCTGGCAGCCGTGCTGCTGATCGGCGGTATCGAGGCGCTGCGGGAAGTATGGTTCGTTCAGTATATCGGCATCGATCCGTCACAAGTGCGGATGCTGGTGTTTGGCGCGCTGATGGTGGCGATCATGAACTGGCGGCCGCGGGGGCTGCTGGCCCACCGCGACCCCACCTTGCTGCTGGGCGACAAGCCGAAGGGCGGCGGAGACGGGCCATGAGCGAGTCGCGCAATCGCCCGCTGCTTACCGTCCAGCACCTGACCATGCGCTTCGGCGGGCTGCTCGCCGTCAACGACGTGTCCTTCGTCGCCCGCGATCGCGAGATCACCGCCATCATCGGCCCCAACGGCGCCGGCAAGACCACCGTATTCAACTGCCTGACCGGCTTCTACAAGCCGACCGTCGGTCGCCTGACGCTGGACCACGGCGACCGCAAGTACCTGCTCGAGCAGATGGACGATTTCCGGGTGGCGCAGAAGGCCCGCCTCGGCCGCACCTTCCAGAACATCCGGCTGTTCCCGGGCATGTCGGTCCTCGAGAACCTGGTCGTCGCCCAGCACAACCGGCTGATGCGGGCGTCCGGCTACACTTTGTTCGGCCTGTTCGGAACCGGGACCTATCGCCACGCAGAGGAAGAGGCGGTCGAGAAGGCGCGCTACTGGCTCGAGCGGGTGCGCCTGCTGGACCGTGCCGACACCGGTGCCGGCGCCCTCCCCTACGGCGCGCAGCGGCGGCTGGAGATCGCGCGGGCGATGTGCACCGACCCGGTCCTGCTCTGCCTCGACGAACCCGCGGCCGGCCTCAACCCTCGGGAGTCGGCGGAGTTGAACGATCTGCTGCGGTTCATCAAGACCGAGCACGAGATTGGCCTGTTGCTGATCGAGCACGACATGAGCGTGGTCATGGGGATTTCCGACCGCATCGTCGTGCTCGACTACGGCCGCAAGATCTCCGACGGCACGCCCGAGCAGGTGCGCAACGATCCCGCGGTGATCCGCGCCTATCTCGGCGAGGAGGAAGACGAGGCGGAGGCGACGCGATGAGCGGCGATCCCATGCTGTCGGTGTCCGGCGTCCACACCTTCTACGGCAACATCGAGGCGCTGCGCGGCGTCGACCTCGAGGTGAAGAGCGGCGAGATCGTCACCATGATCGGCGCCAACGGCGCCGGGAAATCGACGCTGCTGATGACGATCTGCGGCAATCCCCGCGCGGCGCGCGGGCGCATCGTCCTGGAAGGCACGGAAATCACCCGGTTGCCGCCCGACGCCATCGTCCACCGCGGCATCGCGCAATCGCCCGAGGGCCGGCGCATCTTCCCGCGCATGACGGTGATGGAGAACCTCTTGATGGGAGCGACGGTCGCCGACCCGGCGCATTTCGACGAGGATCTGGAGCGCGTGTTCGGGCTGTTCCCGATCCTCAGCGAGCGTCGCGACCAGCGCGGCGGCACGCTGTCCGGCGGCGAGCAGCAGATGCTGGCGATCGGCCGCGCGCTGATGGGCCGCCCGCGGCTGCTGCTACTGGACGAGCCGTCGCTCGGCCTCGCACCGCTGGTGGTCAAGCAGATATTCACGACGCTGCGCGAGATCAACGAGCAGCAGAAGATGACGATCTTCCTCGTCGAGCAGAACGCCTTCCACGCCCTGCGGCTGGCCCATCGCGGCTACGTCATGGTCAACGGCCGCATCACGCTGAGCGGCACGGGGCAGGAACTGCTCGCCACGTCGGAGGTCCGCGCGGCCTATCTCGAAGGCGGGCACTGAAGCGGAGGCACGGACATGCAGGAGGTGACCGGAAACAGCCTTGCCGTGTTCATCGGCATGACCTGCGTGATCGCCGGCGGGGCCGCCTGGATGACCGGGCAGGCGCTTGCCGCGACCTGGCGCCCGGCCTGGCAGGCGGTCGCCTATGCGTTGCTGCTGGCGCTCGCCGACCGGTTCCTGATCTTCGCGCTGTTCGAGGGCGAGCTGCTGTCGCTGCCGGGGCTCGCGCTCGACGCGACGGTGCTGGTGGTCATCGCGCTCGCCGGACACCGGATCACTCTGGCCGCCCAGATGGTCAAGCAGTATCCCTGGCTTTACGAGCGCCAGGGCCTGTTGTCGTGGCGTCGGAAGAGCCCGGTCGCATCCGGTCCGGCGCCGGAGTGACGGAAGTTCCGACAAGGCCTTGCGGCGATGCTGCAAGATGCCTAATTTTGTGCGCAATGCGTCCCGGTTAGTCGCCATGCGGCGCACCATTCCGGTTCCCCCAAGGGACCTTTTACAGGGAGTAGAGTGAGAATGAAGAAATCCATGAACGTTCTGGCGGCCCTGGCCGCGGCCTCGATTTTCGGCGCCGCCGCCGCGCACGCCGAGATCACCATCGCCACCGCCGGCCCGATGACCGGCCAGTACGCCAGCTTCGGCGCCCAGATGAAGGCCGGCGCCGAGCAGGCCGTCGCCGACATCAATGCCAAGGGCGGCGTGCTCGGGCAGAAGCTGAAGCTCGAGATCGGCGATGACGCGTGCGATCCGAAACAGGCCGTGGCCGTGGCCAACCAGATGGTCAACAAGGGCATCGCGCTGATGGCCGGGCATTTCTGCTCCGGCTCGTCGATCCCGGCCTCGGCGGTCTACAACGAGGAGCGGATCGTGCAGATCTCGCCGGCCTCGACCAATCCGAAACTGACCGACCAGGGGCTCGACACCGTGTTCCGTACCTGCGGCCGCGACGACCAGCAGGGCCAGGTCGCCGGCGCCTTCCTTGCCAACAAGTTCAAGGGCAAGAAGGTGGCGATCATCCATGACAAGACGGCCTACGGCAAAGGGCTCGCCGACGAGACCAGGAAATACATGAACCAGGCCGGGCAGAGCGAAACCCTGTACGAGGCCTACACGGCCGGCGAGAAGGACTACTCGGCGCTGGTCTCCAAGCTGAAGCAGTCGGCCATCGACGTGCTTTATGTCGGCGGGTACCACACGGAAGCCGGCCTCATGGTGCGCCAGATGCGCGACCAGGGCATGAAGACCGTGCTGGTGTCCGGCGATGCGCTGGTCACCGATGAGTACTGGGCGATCACCGGCGCCGCCGGCGAGGGCACGCTGATGACCTTCAGCCCCGATCCGCGCAAGAACCCGGTCGCGGCCCCGGTCGTCGAGGCCTTCCGCAAGAAGGGAATCGAGCCGGAGGGCTATGTGCTCTACACCTACGGCGCGATCCAGGCCTGGGCCCAGGCGGTCGAGAAGGTGGGCAGCACGGACACCGACAAGGTGATCGCCGCGTTGCACGCCAACCAGTTCGATACCGTTCTCGGCAAGATCGGCTTCAACGACATGGGCGACGTGACCGCGCCCGGCTATGTCTTCTATGAGTGGAAGAACGGCAAGTACGACTATCTGCAGTAGGACACCGGACCGGAATGGACCGGAAGGGCCCGGCCGGATCGGCCGGGCCGTTTCTTCTGTCCGGTGGCGCTTCGCGGAACCATGGCTCGCCGTCGCCGCTGCCAGGTGGCATGATGGCGGCGGTGGCACCAGTCTGGAGGTCACGGCATGAAGGCCTGGGAGATCGTCTCGGCCGGCGGCATCGATGCGCTGGCCCTCAACGAACATGCGGCGCCCGAGCCGGGGCCCGGCGAGGTGCGGGTGCGCATGCGCGCCAATTCGATCAATTACCGGGATCTGTCGACGATCCTCGACCCGGAGGCGCGCAGCATCCCCTATCCGCGCATACCCAATTCCGACGGCGCCGGCGAGGTGCGGGCGGTCGGCCCCGGCGTGACGCGCTGGCAGCCTGGCGACCGGGTCGCCGGCTGCTTCTTCCAGGACTGGCCGGCGGGCGGCATCTCCGCAGCGGCCATGGCGAGCGCGCTCGGCGGGCCGATCGACGGGGTGCTCGCCGAGGAGGTCGTGCTCAAGGAGAACGGTCTGGTGCGGATCCCGGACCACCTGTCCTTCGAGGAGGCGGCGTGTCTGCCCTGCGCCGCGGTGACCGCGTGGAACTGCCTCGTCGCCGGCGGCGGGCTGAAAGCGGGGGACACGGTCCTCCTCCTGGGTACCGGCGGCGTCTCGATCTTCGCGCTGCAGCTCTGCGTCATGGCCGGGGCCCGCGCCATCGTCACCTCCTCCTCGGACGCCAAGCTGGAACGGACGCGCGCCCTCGGCGCGAGCGACACGGTCAACTACCGCGCAACGCCGGACTGGGCGCGCCGCGTGCTCGAGCTGACGGAGGGGCGCGGCGTCGATCACGTGCTCGAGGTCGGCGGCCCGGGCACCATGGAGCAGTCGATCGAGGCGGTGCGCGTCGGCGGCCATATCGCCTATGTCGGCGTGCTGACCGGGGGCGCCATCCAGCCGGTCGGCATCATGCGCAAGTCGATCCGCCTGCAGGGCGTCTATGTCGGCAGCCGCGCCATGTTCGAAGACATGAACCGGGCCCTCGCGGCGCACGGAACAAAACCCGTGATCGACCGCAGCTTTGCCTTCGAGGCGGCGCGCGACGCCTATCGTCACATGCAGGAAGCCGGACATTTCGGCAAGATTGTCATATCGATTCCGTAGGCTGGCCCTCACGCAATCGTGAACCACCTTCCAGCGAAAAGACGGCTTGCGTTTTATATCGGACCGATATATAATATATCAATCTGATATATAACGAACCGATATGCCGGGTTGGAGCCGATCCGCTTCGCCCGGCCAGGTGCTGCAGGATCCTTTCCCATGGATGTCAAAACCGTATGTCTGGGCGTGCTGACGCTGGGCGATGCCTCAGGCTATGAGATTCGCAAGCTGTTCGAGGACGGCCCGTTCCAGTACTTCACGGATGCCGGGTTCGGCTCGATCTACCCGGCACTGAACAAGCTGCACGGCGAAGGCCTCGTGACCTGCGAGCAGCAGACCCAGTCGGGGCGGCCCGACAAGAAGGTCTACTCGATCACGCCGCAGGGCCGGGCCAGCTTCGCCGAGGCGATCCGGGCGACACCGGGGCCCGACAAGTTCCGTTCGGATTTCCTGCTGAGCCTGTTCTTCGAGCATTTTCTGCCGCACGACCTGATCGTCGGCGCTGTGGACGAGCGGATTGCATGGTATCGGGCCAAGCTGGAGCACATGCGCTGTTGCGACCGTTCCGGCTGGGGCACCGGCCCGGTCTTCGTCAACGAGTTCGGCCAGGCCGTCTATAGCGCCGCGCTGGCGTTCCTCGAGGAGAACCGGTCGAAGCTGATAGAGACCGGAAACGGATCCACGGATCATCAGGCAGCCGAATAGCGGGGAGCGCTCGACGATGCAACGTTCCTATGTGACCGCCCTTTTTATCGCCCTGACGGCGACGCTCTGGATGCTGTCGCCCTATCTCGAAGCCTATCTGTGGCCGGCGGGCGCCACCGGCGAGGGCGGAGCCGCGGCCGAATCCGCCGCCGAGCCGGCCGGCCGGCCGGCCAAGGTGCTGCGGGTCAGCGTCCGCCATTCGGTGGCCGAAACCAGGGTCAAGTCGCTCACGCTCACCGGACAGACCGAGCCCTCGCGGCGCGCGACGCTGAAGGCCGAGACGGTCGGCCGCATCGTTGCCGTCGAGGCGGAGGAAGGCGCCCCCGTCAAGGAGGGCGACGTCATCGCGCGCCTTGCGATGAACGACCGGCAGGCCCGGCTCGATGAAGCGAACGCGCTGGTCAAGCAGCGGCGGATTGAATACGACGCCGCGCGCAGCCTCTTGTCGAAAGGCTTCCAGACGCAGATCCGGCTCGCCGAGACCCGGTCGCTCCTTGAAGCGGCAAAGTCGCAGCTGCGACGCATCGAGCTCGATATCGAGCATACCGTCATCCGGGCGCCGTTTGACGGGGTCCTGCAGGAGCGTCTGGCGGAAATCGGCGATTACGTGGGGACCGGCGATCCCGTTGCCGCGGTGGTCGATCTCGACCCGCTGCTTGCGGTGGCGCAATTGTCGGAGCGCGAGGCGGCGGCGGTGCGGCGCAACAACGAGGGTCGGGCGCGGCTCGTCACCGGCGACGTGGTGAACGGACGGGTGCGCTACGTCTCGGTGGTCGGCTCCGCCGGCACCAGGACGTTCCGTGTCGAGCTGGAGCTGGAGAACAGCGACAACCGGATTCCCGCCGGCCTGACGGCGGAGGTTTCCCTGCCGATCGAGAGCGTCGATGCCCATCGCCTCTCGCCGGCGGCGCTGACCCTGAACGATGAAGGGGTGGTCGGTGTGAAGGCCGTGGACGCAGACAACATCGTCCGCTTCCACCCGGCGGAACTCGTCGGCGGCGGTGCCGACGGCGTCTGGATCGGCGGCCTGCCGCGCGAGGTGAGGATCATCACCGTCGGCCAGGAGTTCGTGCTGCCCGGGCAGGTCGTGGTCCCGGTGCCCGAAACCGGGCCAGGCGCGCCGGCGGCCAACACGGACAGGGGTGAATCTTGAGGCTGATCGACCATGCGCTGGTGCACTCGCGGACGGTGCTGTCCGCGCTGCTGCTGATCCTGATCAGCGGCTCGTTCGCCTATGTCGGGATTCCCAAGGAATCGGACCCCGACATCAATATCCCGATCATCTACGTCTCGATGAGCCACGAGGGGATATCCCCCGACGACGCCGAGCGGCTGCTGGTGCGGCCGGTCGAAGAGAAGCTGCGCGCCATCGAGGGCGTCAAGGAGATGCGCTCGCGGGCCTATGAGGGCGGCGCCAACGTGCTGATGGAATTCGATGCCGGCTTCGATTCCGACACGGCGCTGCAGGACGTGCGCGAGAAGGTCGACCAGGTCAAACCGGAACTGCCGGGCGAAACCGACGAGCCCAGCGTCAACGAGGTCAACTTCAGCCTGTTCCCGGTGCTGGTCGTCACCCTGTCCGGGCCGGTGCCCGAGCGCACGCTGCTGCAGCTGGCGCGCCGCCTCAAGGACGAGATCGAGGCGATCCCCGCCGTGCTGGAGGCCAACATCGCCGGCGACCGCGAGGAGCAGGTCGAGGTACTCGTCGACCCGATGCTGGTGGAGAGTTACGAGATCGATCCCGAGCAGGTCGCCACCGTGGTCTCGCGCTTCAACCAGCTGATCGCCGCCGGCGCCATGGACACCGGAAAGGGTCGCTTCGCCATCAAGGTGCCGGGGGTATTCGAATCGGTGCTCGACGTGATGTCGATCCCGGTGAAGGTGGACGGCGATGCGGTCGTCACCATCAGCGACATCGCCACCGTCCGCCGGACCTTCAAGGACGCCGACAGCTATGCCCGGGTCAACGGGCACCCGGCGCTCGCACTCGAGGTGTCGAAGCGTTCCGGCGAGAATATCATCGATACCATCGCGCGGATCCGCTCGGTGGTCGAGGCGGAGCGGACCGGCTGGCCGGACACCGTCGAGATCACCTACAGCCAGGACCGCTCGAAGGATATCCGGCAGGTGCTCGGCGATCTGCAGAACAACGTGCTGAGCGCGATCCTGCTGGTCATGGTGGTGGTGATCGCGGCGCTCGGCGTGCGCTCGGGCCTGCTGGTCGGCATCGCCATTCCCGGCTCGTTCCTGACCGGAATTCTCGTGATCGGCGCCTTCGGGCTGACGCTGAACATCGTCGTCCTGTTCTCGCTGATCCTCGCCGTCGGCATGCTCGTCGACGGTGCCATCGTGGTGACCGAATACGCCGACCGCAAGATGGCGGAGGGCGAACGGCGGCGCCGCGCCTACGCGATGGCCGCCAAGCGCATGTCGTGGCCGATCATCGCCTCGACCGCGACGACCCTCGCCGCCTTCCTGCCGCTCCTGTTCTGGCCCGGCGTCGTCGGCGAGTTCATGAAGTACCTGCCGATCACGCTGATCGCCACCCTGTCGGCGTCGCTGCTGATGGCGCTGATCTTCGTGCCCACCGTCGGCGCCTATGTCGGCAAGACCGGCGCGCAGAACCCGCAGACCGCGCAGGCCCTGGCCGCCGGCAGCGGCGAGGAGCTGCTGCGGCTGCGCGGCGTGGTGGGAGCCTATGTGCGGATGCTCGAAAAGGCGCTCCGCTTCCCCTCGCTGATCCTCGTCCTGGCGCTGGTCGGGCTGATCGCGACCTGGGTTATCTACGCCGCGTTCGGCAAGGGCGTCGAGTTCTTCCCCGACGTCGAGCCCGACCAGGCGGCGGTACAGGTCCACGCCCGCGGCAACCTGTCGGTCGAGGAGCAGGACGCGCTGGTCGCCCAGGTCGAACGTCACGTGCTGGACATCTCCGACGAGCGCGGCGAGTTCGTCTCGGTCTACACGACCGCGGGCCGCTTCGACAATCGCGGCGAGGAGGCCGAGGACATCGTCGGCACCATCCGCCTCGAATTCGTCGATTGGGAGCTCCGGCGCCCGGCCAGCGAGATCCTCGACGACATCCGCCGGCGGACGGCGTATCTCCCCGGCATCATGATCGAGCCGCGCAAGGCCGAGGGCGGGCCGCCGGTCGGCAAGCCGATCCATATCGAGCTGTCGGCGAACGACACGAGGCTGCTGGACCCCGCGGCGGAGCTGGTGCGCGCGCATCTGGAACAGATGGACGGCCTGAAGGACATCGAGGATACGAGGGCGATTCCCGGGATCGAGTGGGAGCTCGCCGTCGACCACCAGCAGGCGGCGCGGTTCGGCGCCGATGTCGCGGTCATCGGCTGGTTCGTGCAGATGACCACCAAGGGGCTGTGGATCAGCTCGTACCGGCCCGACGACAGCGACGACGAGGTCGATATCGTCGTGCGCTTCCCGCAGGACAGCCGCACCCTCGAGCAGCTCGACCGGATCCGCGTGCGCACCGCGGTCGGCATGGTGCCGATCAGCAACCTCGTGACCCGCAGCGCCCGCCCCAAGACCGGCACCCTCTTGCGCACCGACGCGACCCGGGTGATGGCGGTCAAGGCGGATGTCGTCGAGGGCGTGCTGGCCGACGACAAGGTAGGCGAGCTGCGCGAGTGGATCGCCGCCGCCCCGCTGCCGGCGGGTGTCAGCTACACCTTCAAAGGCGAGGACGAGGAGCAGGAGGCGGCCAGCGCGTTTCTCAAGAAGGCCTTCGCCGTGGCCCTGTTCATCATGGCGATCATCCTGGTCACCCAGTTCAACAGCTTCTACAGCGGCTTCCTGATCCTCTCGGCCGTCGTCATGTCGACCGTCGGCGTGCTGCTCGGGCTGCTGATCACCGGCCAGCCCTTCGGCATCGTGATGAGCGGCGTCGGCGTGATCGCGCTGGCCGGCATCGTCGTCAACAACAACATCGTGCTGATCGACACCTTCGACCGGCTGCGCGTCGACGAGCCGGACGCCAAGCTCGCGGTGCTGCGCACCGGCGCCCAGCGCCTGCGGCCGGTGCTGCTGACCACGGTGACCACCATCCTCGGGCTCTTGCCGATGGTGCTGCGGCTGAACATCGACTTCTTCCACCGCAACGTCACCTACGGCGCGCCCTCGACGCAGTGGTGGACGCAGCTGTCGACGGCGATCGCCTTCGGACTCGCCTTCGCCACGGTCCTCACCCTCGTGGTCACGCCGTCGGCGCTGATGCTGCGCGCCAATGTCCGCGCCCGGCTCGACCGCCGGCGCCGGCGCCGCCGCGAGCTCAGGGCGGAACGGGCGGCAAGGCTCAAGGCCGCGGCGCCGCCGGTGCAGGAAGCGGCGGAGTAGGGTCCGGGCGGGTCCGCCGGTCAGTCCCGGAAGGTGAACCAGGCGACGGCGATCCGGGCGCTCGTCGTCATCCAGCACAGCACGCCGAACAGCACCGCGATCCACACGAACCAGTCCGGCTTCAGGCAGGCGAGGATGTAGAGGAACAGCGTCTCGGTTCCCTCGACCAGCCCCTCGATGAAGTAGAACGACTTGATGCCGACCCGGTCGGTCTTCATGTGCCGTTTTTCCGCCACCACCGCATAGGCAAGGAAGCTCGCCTCGGTGCCGACGAACGAGAACAGCAGGAACGCCGAGGCCAGTGCGTTGCGTTCCGGCGCGGCCAGCGCAAAGCCCAGGGCCACGGCGCCGAAGAAGATGAAATCGCCGACGATGTCGAAGAAGCCGCCGAGTTCGGTGACGCCGTTGCGCCGGGCGACCGCGCCGTCGAGGCCGTCGAGGAAGCGGTTGCCCAGGATCAGGCCGAGCGCCCAGTAGTATTGCTGGTTGGCCAGCGCGATCAGCACCATGAGGCCGAGGAAGAAGCCGAGGATGGTCAGGGCGTTGGCGGTGATGCCCATCCGCGCGACGACCTTCGCCAGCAGGTTGAACGGCGGGTCGATCAGCTTGCGCGAAACACCGTCCAGCATCGCCGTGGTCCCGCGCCTATTCGACGGTGCGCAGCTGCGGCGGCGTCGACGGGCCGTCGTCGCCCTTGCCGGCCGAGTCGTCGTCGGCGCGTTCGCCGTGCATCCGCTCCGCCTCCGCCTTGAGCCGCCGGTAGGTCAGGATCGAGACCCCGAAGCTCATGATGTAGACCAGCCCGACCGAGCTCAGGGTCAGCCACGGCGCGCCGGCCAGGCCGGCGACCATCAGCGCGGCGAACACGAGCAGGGGCACGATCGCGCCGTGCGGAACCTTGATCTTCTTAAGCGAAAATGTCGGCACGCGGCTGACCATGAGGATCGCCACGATCACCGACCAGATCCCCACCAGGACCGGCTCGCGCAGGATCGGCGCGCCGTATGCCAACGTGCCGATCAGCGGCAGGATCGCCAGCCCGGCGCCGCCCGGCGCCGGGACCCCGGTGAAATAATTGTACGCATAGGGCGGCAGCTTGCCGATATTGGTGTTGAAGCGGGCCAGCCGCAGGCCGCAGCAGATCGCCAGAAACAGCGCGATGATCCAGCCGACCCGGCCAAGCGACTGCAGCGTCCACAGATACATGATGAAGGCGGGCGCCACCCCGAAGGCGACGAAATCCGAAAGCGAATCGAGCTCGGCCCCGAATTCGCTGGCCGCGTTCAGCAGCCGCGCCATGCGCCCGTCGAGCCCGTCCAGCACGCCTGCCACGACGATGGCGATGACCGCGCTCTCCCACCGTCCATCCATCGCGAATTTGATGGCGGTCAGGCCGGCGCAGGCCGCGCCGACGGTGATGATGTGGGGAATCAGCTTGGAGACGCTCAGCCCCTTGAAACGCGGCACACGGCGCAGTTTCCGGGACTTCTTTCGTGGCAGCTTCATCGTATCTCTCCTTCACGCTGCTCCTCGGCGGACCCGAGATCGGCGAGGACGGTTTCCCCGGCGACGGCCGTCTGCCCGACGCAGACCAGCGGGGCTGTGCCGTCCGGCAGGTAGACGTCGACGCGGCTGCCGAACCGGATCAGGCCGAACCGCTCGCCGGCAGAGACCGCCTGCCCCTCCGCGATCCAGCAGCGGATGCGCCGGGCGACGAGGCCGGCGATCTGCACGAACGCGAGCTCGTGCCCGTCGGCACACCGCAGTCTAACCGAATTCCGCTCATTATGCTCGCTCGCCTTGTCGAGGGAGGCGTTGAGGAACTTGCCCGGCCGGTAGGCCAGCGCCTCGACCGTTCCGCCGGCCGGGATCCGGTTGATATGGACGTTGAACACGTTCATGAAGATGCTGATCCGCATGCGCGACGTCTCGCCCATTTCCAGCTCGGGCGGCGGCGCTGCCGCCTCGATCATCTGCACGGTGCCGTCGGCCGGGCTGACGACCAGCCCCTCGCGCAGCGGCGTGACCCGCTCCGGGTTGCGGAAGAAATAGGCGCACCACGCGGTCAGCACCGCGCCGGCCACGCCGAGCGGCGTCCACAGCCACCACAGCACTGCCGCGATCGCCGCGAAGACCGCGACGAAGGGCCAGCCCTCCCGATGAATCGGGGCGAATGTCGAGCGCACCGTGGCGATCAGATCCGACGCCATGCGTATCCTTGCCTCACACCCTTGTCGCCGGCCCGCAACGGGCCGCGCGATCGCCGTAACATAGCGTCACGCGGCCCTAACGGCAGGTTAAACTCGCGCCGGTCCGCCGCGCCGTCAGTTGGTCTGCGGAATCTCGAAGATCTGCCCCGGATAGATGAGATCGGGGTCGCGGATGCGGTCCCGGTTGGCCTCGTAGATCACGGTATAGCGCACGCCTTCGCCGAGGGTGCGCCGCGCCAGCCGCCACAGGCTGTTGCCCGGCTGTACGACGACCAGCAGCGTGTCCGACTCGATCTCCTGCGGGTCGGCGCGCGAGAACGGGAACTCGAGCCGCGCCACCACCGTGCCGCCGGCGACCTCGTCGACGCGCATCGTGTAGAGGCCCGGCGCGATCTCGCGCTGGATGGTCACGCGCCAGTTGCCGTCAGCGTCGGACGGCGCATGACCGATCAGATCGTTGTCGAGATAGACGCGGATGTCGCTGCCGGCGCGGGCGCGCCCGCTCAGGCTGAGATTGCCACCAGAATCGTAGTCGAGCACGCCGACCGCGAGCGCAAGGTCTGTGCCCGCCGCGGCCTCCGCCGCGCCGCCCGCGGCGGCCGGCTGCTGCAGCACGTTGCTGGCGCCGAATCCGGTGCGCGGCACCTCGACGACCAGCGGCGCCATCGGCTCCTCCGTGGTGCGCCCGGCGATGTCCTTGCCCTGCTCCGGCACCACGACGACGACCACGGAATCGGACCACACCGACTCGCCGCCCCCGAGCCGCGCCGAGACGCTCAGCTCGCGACTGCCCGGCGGCAGCGGTTCGGCCGGCACCAGCACCCACTCGCCGCGCGAGTCGGCCCGCACCTCGCCGATCGGCCGGCCGCCGTCATAGACGGTGACCACGGCACCCGGCACGGCGCGGCCGGCGATCACCGTCTCGCCGCCGGGCGTCACCCGGACGACGTCGAAGGACGGGCGGACGGGCGGCTCCCGGGGTTCGGTCGGCGGCAGCACCGCGACCCTGGCGCCTTCGGCCGGCGGCGGCGCGGCCGCGCCCGCTGCCGGCGGCGCCGGCGTGGGGGTCTGCGACGGCTTTGCCCCGGACGGCGGCTGCTGGCCCGCAGGCGCCGGCGCAACCGCAATGCCCGGCGCGGCCGGCGTCGTCGCACCTCCCGGCGCGGCTGGCATCGTCGCAGCCCCCGGCGGGGTGGCGGTGCCGGGCGCGGCGGTTCCTCCCGCCGGCGGTATCGCCGGCGCGCCGGCCTGCGGCGCGGGTGCGGTGGCGACCGGCGCGCTGCCCGGCGGGCTCGCAGGGGACGGCACCGGCGCCGCCTCCGGCGTTGGCGCGACGGCAACCGGCTCCGGCCCGTCGTCCGAGGCCAGCCAGAAATTCAGGAACAGCGCGATCAGGATGACCACGAGTCCCGCAATGCCGATGATCAGATAGCGCCTCAAAGGGTACGCGCCGTTCGTCCGTTCCATGCGCCAGCCTAGTACGGGCGGCAGTCGCTTGCAATGTCGATGCGCCGGCGCCTCAGCCCTCCGCGCGCGGCGGCGGCGAGACCCGCGTCGGCGTCCGGTCGACCGGCGGCAACGCCAGCAGGAAGGCCGCGATGGCCGCCCGGTCCTCCTTCGTCAGCTTGCCGGTCGTGTGCTCGATCACCTCGGCCATGGCGCCGCCGGCGAAGTCGCCGTCGGGGTCCATGCCGATCGAAAGGTAGGTCGCGATATCGCCCGCCGACCAGCTGCCGATGCCGCGCTTGTCGTGCGGCGTGATGTTGGGCACCGGCTTGCCCTCGGGCCCGGAGGGGTTGCCGGCCAGCAGGTAGTCGCGGCGCATCGCGCCGAGCGCGCCGCGCGGCGAATGGCACTCGCCGCAATGGCCGAGCACGGTGACCAGATAGGCGCCGCGCCGCCAGGCTTGCGCGTCGACGACGCCGTCCGGCGGCGGTCCTGGATCGAACGGCGTCGGCGCGAAATACAGCACCTTCCAGACGCCGTTCAGCCAGCGCCAGTCGTACGGGAAGTTCAGCCGGTGCGGCGTGTTCGCGCGTGGCACGGGCGCGACGGTGCCGAGATAGGCCCACAGATCGGCGATGTCGCCGTCCGTCATGCCGGTGAACGAGGTATACGGGAACGCCGGATAATACAAGCGCCCGTCCGGCGCGACGCCGGTGCGCAGTGCCCGCGTGAAATCCTCGAGCGTCCAGCCGCCGATGCCGTGCTGCCGATCGGGCGTGATGTTGGGGCCGAAGAAGGTGCCGTAAGGGGTCTCCAGCGCCCGCCCGCCGGCGAGCGCCGCCCCCTTGCCCTTGACGTCGGTGTGGCAGCCGAAACAGCCGGCCGCGTCGAAGACGTACTTGCCCCGCGCCGCTGCGTCCGCATCGCCCTGGGCGAGGGCGCCGGACGCCTGGGCGGCCCACAGAAGGACCACCCAGGCGAACAGGGCATGTCGCGGCATGCGCTACTTTTCGAGCTTGACCCGGTACGGCTTGTGGCAGGTGCCGCAGCCGTTCTTGCCCATCTCCTCGAAGGCGGCGGCGATGGCCTGGTTGCCGCCGTTCGACGCGGCGGTCTTCAGGGCCGAGCTGCGCTCACCGAGGCCCTTGGCGGCGGCGGTGAACTTCTCCCATTCGAGCCAGATCTCCGGCTTGGCGCCGTTCTTCGGGTCCTTGACCTCGTCCATGCCGGTTCCCTCGGGGAACAGGGTCGGGATCTTGCCGGCGATGTCGTTGATCTCGGAGGCGCGCATCGCGATGTCGGAGGCCGAGCCTTCGCCGGTCTCCAGATAGGTCTTGATCGCCTTCATGTGGCCGCCGAGCTGCTTCATCGTCTCCTGCCGCTTCTTGACGGTCTCGCCGGGCGTCGCCGCGGTGGACGGCGCAAGGACCCCGCCCGCCGCGACTACGACGGCGAGAGCGGCGGCAATACCTGCAACTGCAAACCGATTCTTCATCATCTTTCCCTCATTCTGTCCTGAACACTGGCCGAATGGCACTTAGTCGTCGTGTTGGCATACAGCCATCGCGCAAGGAATATTCCCACATGCGTTCAATTCTTGTTGTAGGGCCGGCCGCGGCCGGCGTAAAGGGGGCAGACTCGGATGATTTGCGGTTGTCCTGACCGGCGCGCCGTGCCATGCCTCAGGCAGAGAACGGGATCGAGATGACACCGACCACGCAGATCCGCTCGCTGTGCGTCTATTGCGGCTCGTCCGGCCGCGGGCGCGACAGCCACCATGAGGCCGCGCTCCGCCTCGGCGCCCTGATGGCCGGGGCCGGCGTGCGCCTGGTCTATGGCGGCGGGCGCATCGGCCTGATGGGGCTGATCGCCGACGCGGTGCTGGAGGGCGGCGGCGACGTCGTCGGCATCATCCCGCGCTTCCTCGACCAGGTCGAGGTCGGCCATTCGGGCGTGAGCCGGCTGATCGTCACCGAGAACATGCACGAGCGGAAGGAGAAGATGGCCGAGCTGTCGGACGCCTTCGTCATCCTGCCGGGCGGCCTCGGCACGCTGGACGAGACCTTCGAGATCCTCACCTGGAAGCAGCTGCAGCTGCACGACAAGCCGGTGGTGATCGTCGATATCGACGGCTACTGGCAGCCGCTCGTGTCGCTCGTCGACCGCATGGTCGAGGAGAACTACGCAAGGCCGGAGCACCGCGCGCTGTTCCGCGTCGTCGCCTCGGTCGACGAGGTGTTCCCCGCGCTGGCCGAAATGCCCGAGTTCCGCACCGAGGTCGAGGCGAAGTGGATGTGAAATAGGGCATGGCGCGTGCCACGCACCGCCGAGCGCCGGGCTGGCCCCGGGAGCACGGCACCCGATCTGCTATCGGGTGCCCGTGGCGGCGCGAGGCCCTGCCTGACTGCGCCGGCCGGCGGGATGGCGACGGGATGAGGGCGCGGATTTGATATCCGTGCCCGGTGGCGCCGGCTGGCCCTCCAGGAAGAGGCGCGTGCAATGGGGTCCGTAAAGGGTTCAGGCCTGGATTACTCCATTTTCGTACCCGTGCCCCTACCGTTGGTGATTATCGGTCGGTAGCATCGCAGGCCGCGGCTATCGAAACAGTAACGCACCGCTCCGCCGCCCCGCCCCGGCCGTCGCATCATCGCGCCGCACATACCTTGCGCCGCGGAAATTTCTTGGTATTGTGCGCCGGGCCGCGGGCGCGGCGGCACATTTTCGGGAGTCCCCAGGGAGCCATCGATGAGCAAGATCAAGGTCAAGACGCCGGTCGTCGAGTTGGACGGCGACGAGATGACGCGGATCATCTGGGCCTTCATCAAGGACAAGCTGATCCTGCCCTATCTGGACGTCGACCTGAAATACTACGACCTGTCGATCCAGAAGCGCGACGAGACCGACGACCAGATCACCATCGATAGCGCCAACGCCATCAAGCAGTACGGCGTCGGCGTCAAATGCGCGACCATCACGCCCGACGAGGCGCGGGTCGAGGAGTTCTCCCTCAAGCAGATGTGGCGCTCGCCCAACGGCACGATCCGCAACATCCTCGGCGGCACCGTGTTCCGTCAGCCGATCATCTGCAAGAACGTGCCGCGCCTCGTGCCCGGCTGGACGCAACCGATCGTGATCGGACGCCACGCCTACGGCGACCAGTACCGCGCCACCGACATGATCATCCCCGGCAAGGGCAAGCTGACGCTGACCTTCCAGCCGGAGGACGGCGGCCCGGCGATCACCCGCGAGGTGTTCGACTTCCCCGGCTCGGGCGTCGCCATGTCGATGTACAATCTGGACGAGTCGATCCGCGGCTTCGCGCGCGCCTGCTTCAACTACGGGCTCAACCTCGGCTGGCCGGTGTATCTGTCGACCAAGAACACGATCATGAAGGTCTATGACGGGCGCTTCAAGGACCTCTTCCAGGAGGTCTTCGACGCCGAGTTCAAGGCGCAGTTCGACGAGAAGGGCCTCACTTATGAGCACCGGCTGATCGACGACATGGTGGCGGCGGCGCTGAAATGGTCCGGCGGCTATGTCTGGGCCTGCAAGAACTACGACGGCGACGTGCAGTCGGACACGGTGGCGCAGGGCTTCGGCAGCCTCGGGCTGATGACCTCGGTGCTGATGACGCCGGACGGCAAGACGATCGAGGCCGAGGCGGCGCACGGCACGGTGACCCGGCACTACCGGGCGCACCAGCGCGGCGAGGAGACCTCGACCAACCCGATCGCCTCGATCTTCGCGTGGACCCGCGGCCTCTATTACCGCGGCAGGTTCGACGACACGCCCGACGTGATGAAGTTCGCCGAGACGCTGGAGAAGGTGTGCGTCGAGACGGTCGAATCCGGCGCCATGACCAAGGATCTCGCGATCCTGATCGGCCCCGACCAGGCGTGGCTGACCACCAACCAGTTCCTCGACACGATCGACGAGAACCTGAAGGCCGCGATGGGCTGACGCATCGCCCGGGCGTTTCGGCACGGCCGGCGGGACGAAGGCACGACCTCATCTTCGAGATAGGCTACTGTCTCGCGGCTCGCACACGCCGCCGTCCGGCGGCTGCTCGGCGCGGCGGCCCTCCCAGGCATGAGGCTCCAATGTCTGTGCCTTCATCCTGAGGAGGCTGCGAAGCAGCCGTCTCGAAGCATCAGTTCGCGCCGATCAGGCCCGACCCAACGTCATCGATCGAGCCCTACCGGACCGGCGGACCCGGGCAGCCCCCTCCCCAACCCCTCCCCCCAAGGCACGCCCGTGCGCCCTCGCAGGCATCTGCGCAAGGGAGAGGGGTTCGTTCGTGCGGCTTGCACCGATTAAGCCCCTCTCCCTCGCGCCGGCGACCGGCGGTCGGGCTGGACGTACCGCGGGGGGAGGGGTTGGGGAGGGGGTTGACGTGCGGCCGGTGCGAAGGTCTTGCGGATCGGGCGCCGACGCGGCCGTCTTTGTGCATGATGCATGAGGTCGCGCCGACCCGGACGAACCCGACGTCATGGATCGTGCCTTACGGCGCCGTCGCCGGCGCGGCGGCTGGTCGGAGGTGCAAGCCGGCAGGGCGGCGCGCGGCGGGCCCGCCAGCACCATGACGATCGGCCGTTTCATCGCGCCGCCCCCCGCACGCCGCACCCCTTCCAGACCCTGTGAGGGCAGAGCTCCGCACGGCTGTCAACGGCCGCACCGCCCGACCTACTCGGGGGCTCCGTCCGCGGCCGCACCGGCGTCCGCCTCGCCGTCATCCGCCCCTTGCAGGCAGCGATAGGCGATGCGGCTCTTCTTGAGGAGCGGACATTCGTTGAGGATGTGGGTGCGCTTCCAGGCCTCAAGCCGCGCCTCGGCGACCCCGGCGGCGGCGCAGGCCTCGAGCGCCACCGGCTTGGTGTCGCGCTCGAAATCGGTGACCAGCGGCGCATAGCACACCGAGACCACGGGCGGCCCGTCGCCCGGCGTATCCAGCGGGTTCTCGGTGATCGCCGGCGCCGCGCAGCCGG